>JACOWJ010000059.1:1150-2680 GCA_016176845.1 Nitrospinota bacterium | reverse complement strand
TCCTGAGAAAGATCGATTATGAGGAGATCCCCGAGGAGTTCCGCCAGAGGCTGGAGGAGACCCTGCGCCAGCGCTTCCAGGGGACGTAATCCCGGGCGGGGTAGCCAGCTCGGCGTTGAGAGAAGATCCCAGCGGTGGGCGTAGCCCAGGGTGATGGCATAGCGGTGGGCGAGGTCAATGGGATCGCCCCACCTGGCCCCCCCGTAGAAGCACCGGCCGGTATGGCTGTAGACCCAGCCGGGGTTGAGGGGACCGATCCCCACCAGGTCGGCCCCCAGGTACCGCCCTAGGCCTTGAGGTGGCGCGACATCGCAGAGGGCTCTATCTCCACCCGCTCGGGGCTGATGGGCCCATCGAGATGGTCGGCCAGCAGATAGGCGGTCAGCCCCACGGCCCCGGAGAAGGCCCGGGCCAGGGGCTCCTCCGGAAAGAGCTCGGCCCGCCTGCGGGGTCCCTCAACCGGGTCCATCATCACCCGGCAGTGGGAGTCGGGCTTCTCTCGCTCGGGATAGCGGGCGTAGTAGGCCTGGTACTCGGGGCTGCCCGGCTTGAGGGCGCTGCGGGCGAAGACGTTGTCCCGCTCGTCAAACCGCTCCAGCTCCCCCACGACCTCGTAGAGAGGGTGGCCGTTGTGGGAGGCCATCGCACTGGCCGTTTCCTGCCGCCGGGTTTTTGGGGGTTGAACCCCTTCGTTGATGCTCACCATGACCCATTCCCTCCCTCTGGGATTCCCCTACAGAAGCCCCTTATCAATGATTCAATGAAGGACACAGGCGAGGATCGATAGCGTTACCCATTATAGCATAGAGAGATTGCTATGGTGGGAGTAGGTGGATCCCTTTTTCCGTTGTAATCCCGATTGCCCATAGAATGGCCGCTTTTGGCACAGACAGGGAAGACATTCCAAAAACAGGCCTTGATGTCCGAATTCGCTCGATGCGCCCCCGGCCGTCCCCCTGGTGGAGCCGCCCATTTCCCACAGAAAACCGCCCGGAAAAGGCTTAAACTTGGCAGCAACCCAAGGGGCGAGATCTCTGCGGATCATCCCAAGCCTGGAGGTATAGCGTCCAACCCTACAAAAGGAGTCCTCCCATGAGCGTTCCCCAGGTCCGTCGGGTCCACCCCCATATCCTCCGGTCTTGGATCTTTGGCAGTTGCCGCCACCCGGGTTGCACCCTACCAGGACCTGCTGGCCGCCAAAGGGAAGAAGTAAAAGACCGGGCAGCACGCCTCATCGGAGAGCGCTCTGTAACCTTTTTCGGGCATAACCTCATTTGGGCAAAGCGAGGGCTTTAAACCTCTATCCCCATGGGATCTCCACAAATCTTATCTTGCGCAGCGAAATCCGACTCCAGCACTGCGGATGTAAGACTGGGTAATAGTCCGGCTGAAAGTGCTGGAGTCCACCCCATCGCTGCTCCAAGCTCCCCCACGGAGGATGATCAGGGGAAGCCCCTCTTCTTCTCCCCGGCTCGTGGCCGTCCACTCCATGACGTTTCCTGCCATGTCATGAACCCCGTAAGGGCTTAC
>JACOWJ010000059.1:0-1111 GCA_016176845.1 Nitrospinota bacterium | reverse complement strand
CCCCGGGCGGCCTTCTCCCACTCCTCTTCGGTGGGCAGCCGCTTGCCGGCCCATTGGGCGTAAGCTTGGGCATCGTACCAGCTGACGAAGGTCACCGGGTAATCCTCCTCCCCAGGGGGAGGGCGGTTGCCATGCTCATGCTGCTGCCAGTGGTCGGGGATGCGAGGGTAATGCGTGGCCTCGACGAACTTTTGGTATTGGCGGTTGGTGACTTCGTACCTGTCGATGTAAAAGTCCTTTACGTAGACGGTTCTCTGCCCTTTGAGCTCTTTGTAATGAGTCTTCTCGCCGAAGACGTCCTTGAAAACTTTTACCTCCTCTTCGTTGCTTCCCATCATGAACTTCCCATGGGGAACGCGGACCATCTCTTCCTTCCTCTCTTTCCCATGGGTAAGGTAGCGCGAAACGATCAGGACCGACATCAACAGGAAAGCGGCAGCGAAAAGGCAAACCCCCCACTTCTTGGCCTTTGTTTTCACCATCTCATCCTCTCCTTTCATTGTGGGCCTTCATCTTCTTCTTCAGCTCGGGATCGACTTGGGCCACCCCTTTTCGCCATTTGGAGGCCTTCTCCTCGTAGATCAGGGGATAGGGAGGCATCCGGTCGAAGCGGTTCACCTTGCGGTAGTTCTTGGGCTCTCGCCAGAAGAATTCCTCCTGCAACTGCTGTTGGGTGTACATGCCACGGTTCTGATGCTTCTACGGGGCCTCTGAACGGACGCAGCGGAACCCCACGGCGTTGCTGGTCACATCCAGCTCGGAGATCATTTTCTTATCGGCACGTGCCTCGGCGCCATCGTCGGCCCAGCTCCCACCCCGGGCGATCGCCAAGTCGTTCTTAAAGATGGTGGCCGTCCACTCCATGACGTTGCCGGCCATATCGTAGATGCCGTAAGGGCTTCGGCCCTCCGGGTATTTGCCTACCTCTTGAGGCTTTCCCACTCCCGTCTCCCAGACGTTGGCCTTGCCCTTCTCGAACCGGTTTCCCCAGGGGAAGAGGCGGCCATCGCTGCCCCGGGCGGCCTTCTCCCACTCCTCCTCGGTGGGCAGGCGCTTGCCGGCCCACTCGCAATAGAGCCGGGCGCTGATCCAGTTGACGTTGGTTACGGGG
>JACOWJ010000040.1 GCA_016176845.1 Nitrospinota bacterium | reverse complement strand
GTGGCTCTCACGGCTGATCACGGTTGAATGGGGTGGTATCCCGGGTCCAAAAATCGGGCAAAAAATACACCCTAAAAACAGCGTTTTTGGACACCCCAGGCTTAAGTTTACGGAAAAATATCCAAATTTAGCTTATATTGAGAGTGATTTACCTGAAGTCATAAATTTTAAAACAGAAATGATTCCATTGAAAAGAGATAATCATATTTTAAAACCTTTTAATGTGATAGATGATGATATTTTCATGTTTGATGAATATATTTATAATCCAAAAACAATTATGGTTGCAGAGGGAGTGATGTTTTATCTGAGAAAAAACGAAATGTTATATTTTTTGGAAAATATAATGAGATTCTTACGTTTACAAGGTGATGGATATTTCATCTTCGATGCGATGCACTGGGAGGATGAAACTCTCACTATAAGATCAATGAGAAAAATTTTGGTTCCATTATTAAAGCTGGAAAATGCTCCATGGCCCAATTTCCAGGATTACCATGACGGAAGAAACACTTTAGAAACGAAAGGATTTCGGGTTGTCGGATTTGAGAAAAAAGGGAAGATAAATATCTACACGGCGGCCATTTCTCAATAACCTGAGCGCATTAAACTATCATGTTAATAAACTACATACGAGCTGCGCTACGTTGTGCAAAATATGAAATACTATCAGACGATGGCACTTATTATGGGGAAATTCCAGAATGTAATGGCGTTTATGCCAATGCACAGACCCTTGAGGAGTGCCGAGAACAATTGGAAGAGGTTCTGGAAGAATGGATTTTATTTCGGATTCACAAAAACCTTCCTTTACCCATAATCTATGGAATCGAATTGTCCATTAAGGAAGTTGCCTAATGCCTCATCTTGGACCGATCCAACAGGTTGGAGATGTCTGATCCATCGTTAGAGGGGGGCGGGCAAAGAAGGAAACTCAGATGTAAGCGCAGAGCTCTTCCAGGGAGGTCTCGGTGTAGTGGTTTCCAATGTCGGAGAGGCTGTGGGCATCGCTGTTCGAGAGGAGCAGGAGCCCGTGGCGCTGTGCAAAGGCCAGGACTCTCGCCCGGTCGATGGTCTGGTTGCCGTTCTCGATCTCCAGGCCGTGGAGCTTCTCCCGCGGACTATCCGGAAACCCTGGATGAGGAGGCGAATTGGGGAGAATGGGGGCGGCCTGGAAACCCGCCACTCCGGAAGGTTCTCGGATCCGCTCCACGCAGCCATCCCAGGCCGAGAGGTCCCTTCCCGGATGCGCCAGGAAGCGAAAGGTGAGACCCTCGGGCAGGTCGAGCTCAACGAGGTGATGGGTGCGCCAGCGCAGCTCTCGCCCCGGGATGACCAGGATCTCCCCGGGAAAGTGGCGCTCGACGACCTCCCGGGCCGCGTAGGCGAAGCCATCGCCGATCTCGGCATGGTCGGTGATGGCGATCCCATCCAGCCCCGCGGCTTGAACGGCCTCGAGTATCCTTCGGACCGTCTTGGGCTCGGGGCGGGCGAAGTTGACGGCCTCCAGGCAGTGGGTGTGCAGATCCAGCTTAAGCTTCAATCGGATTGCTCCGCCGCGATCAAGGCGGCCCCATAGGCCCCCATGATCTGGGGCTCGGGGGGAATGAGAAGGGTCGTGCGCAGCTTCTCCTCCAGGGCTCGCACCATCCCCGGGTTTTTGGCCACCCCGCCCGTCATCACCACCGGCTCCTTCAGCCCCAGCTTTCCCACCAGCCCCGTGATCCGCCGGGCGATGGAGCGGAAGATGGCGGCGGCGATGTCGGCCTTCTCCGTCCCCTGGGCCAACAGCGAGATGACCTCCGACTCTGCAAAGACGGTGCACATGTTGCTCACCTCGCTCTCCCCCTGGGCGTGGAAGGAGAGCTCCGCCATCTCCTGCAGGCTCACCTCCAGGGCCCCCGCCATCACCTCCAGAAACCGGCCGGTCCCGGCGGCGCACTTGTCGTTCATGACGAAGTTCTTGGGCCGGCCCTCGTCGTTGACGTAGATCACCTTGCTGTCCTGTCCCCCGATGTCGATCACGGTGTGGACATGGGGAAAGAGATGCTTCGCCCCCCGGGCATGGCAGGTGATCTCGGTCACGTGGGTGTCGGAGAAGGTGACCCGGGCCCGCCCATAGCCGGTGGAGACCAGAAAGCTGATCTCTTTGATCCGAAGTCCAGCCGACTCCAGTGCCCCGGAGAAGGCGGCCTCGGCCGCCCCCTGGTAGTGCCCCCCGCTCCGCAGGATATGCGAAGAGAGGACGTTTCGCCCGGCATCCAGGATCACCACCTTCGTGCACAGGGAACCTACGTCGATGCCGGCATAAATCTCAGGCATGTTCATCCTTTTTAGGTTACAGGGGACAGGTTACAGGGGACAGGGATCCTTCGCCATCGTACCAGGCTCACCCGGGAAGTTCTCGAAGCCCTCCAGATTAGGGGACAGGGGACAAGGACCCTTCGCCATCATGCAAAGCTCACTCGGGAAGTTTTCGAAGCCCTCCAGAATGGAGCGATTTGCCGGAGGGGGACACATCGACAGGGCGACTTGAGCAACAGGCGATTCTTCTCTCCTATCCCCTATCCCCTGTTCCCTATCCCCTGTTCCCTCATTTTACCGCCGTCGCCGTTTCCGCGCCTCCATCATCTCGAAGAGGGCCTGCAGCCGGGTGTCGATCTGGCCCTCGGAGAAGAACTTGGGGTCAATCATGTCGGCCTCGAGCACCACCCCGGGGATGCCATACTTTCGCTCGATCTCGTCGATAATGTCCTGCTCGCCCAGGTTCCACAGCCGGCAGGTGCGGGAAGCAAACATGATCATGCCGTCCAAATGGTACTTCTCCACGGACTCCTCGATGAAGGGCAGGGCGAACTCGGGGGAGCTGCGGGTGGACATCATGTAGCTGTACCACTGCTCCACGATCGAGTCGATAGGTCGGTTGGGGTCGATCCCCTCGGGATGGGGGAAGAACTCCCACGGATACTTGCCCACGATGGGGTTGGCGCCGAAGGAGAGGAGCTTGCGGCTGATGGGACCCAGGAAGGACCAGGGGACCCAGCCGTCCCAGTAGACCCGGAAATTCTCCTGTGGGTGGACCGCCCCGATGCCCTGATCGACCCGCTGCTGCAGCTCCGCCTTGAGCTGCTGGAAGTAATCCACCGTCTTCGGCTGCCCCATCAAATAGAAGACCGGGGCAATGCTGACCCCCCAGTCCCATAGCGTCCAGGGTGACGGGACCAGCTCGAAGAACTTCCAGCACTCGTTCCGGATCTCGGAAGCCTTCTTCAGCACCGCCAGCAGCTCGCTCAGCCGATCATAGTCGAACTTGCGCCCGCAGAAGTCCTCCAGGAAGGGGATCGCCACCTCCGTGAGCTGCCGCTTGGTGTAGTTCTCCAGCATCTTGAAGTCGGATTCCCGGTGGGCGGGAATGATATCGATCGCGATGGTGGGAACCTTCAGGTGTCGGTAGATGGCGTCGCTCTGGTGGGTGTGCTCCGTGCACAGCCGGGCGCTCAGGACGATGTCCGGCGTGGGCAGCATCACCTCTTCCCGGATGGGGAGCTTCTTCTCAATGGCGGAAATGACCCCCATGTGGAGCCGGTGATACGAGCAGGCGTCGAGGATGTGGCCCTCGGCCTCGGCCGCCTCCAACAGGGGGGGAACGCCCTTTCTCCCGCCACAGTAAGCCGCGTAGCCCGCGTGGAAGTGGCAGGGGATATCCATGGCGTAGGCGATGGGGAACAGGGGGCCCATGCTCCAGGCCACCTTCTTTCCCTCCTTCTTGGCGACCCGCAGGCCGTCCCAGTGGGCATCGACCCAGGGGCCGATGAGCTTGAGCGTCTCCAGCCGGTTGAACTTATATTTGGGCTTCTCTTCCCTTTTTTCTCTTTCCATTTCCATCGGTCACTCTCCCTAAGCAATCAGCCGCCGGCAGTCATCGATCAGCCAAAAGCCCCTTTTCGGCCCATGGCGAATGGCTGACTGCTTTTAGGCTTCTTTATCGAATCTCTTCCACAAAGGCCTGCAACCGGGTTCGAACCTGTTCCAGTGAAACCACCTCGTGCTCCACCTCCAACATCACCTCGGGGATATTTGCATTGGCCAGCCGCTTCTTCACATCGGGGTAATAGCACAGGTGGGGAGGGCAGAACTTGACCAGCAGCGTGACCACCCCCTGGGCCTTCTGCTGCCCGACCCAGTCCACCAGGTAATCGCCCCAATGGTTCGTCCAGTCCACCTTGGTGGGACAGGGGATGGTGCGATTCAGGTAGCGCTCGGCCAGGGCCTCCAATGGGTCCCCGGTCTCGGCCACATCGTGGAAGAAGTAGCGGCCTCCGACATAGATCTCGTCATCGATCACCGCCATCCCCTCCTCCTCGATCAGGTCGAGCAGATCGAAGCGGGGCGTCTGGCACATGCAGCCGGACAGGACCACCCGGGCCTTCTTGCCGGAGGAGACCGTCCGCTTGGGCAGTTCGGCGATCAAGTTCTCCAGGAGCGGGATGTGCTCCTCCTTGGGCATCAGCATCCCCGACTGGACGATCGCCAACATCTCCTTGGCCCGGATGAGGCCGGGGGTCTGGCGTCGCAGCGCATAGAGCTGCCGCAGCAGCCCGCGCTGCCGGTTGTAGAGGGCGATGGACTGCCGCAGGGCGTCCTGCGTCATCGTCTGACCGCTGAACTTCTCCAGGCTCGCTTTAAGGTTCCGGAAGTTCTCCAGCAGGAAGTCCTTGTAGACCGGGGCGGTAACGGGCCCCGGGATATAGACCGTCTCCAGGTAGGCCGGGGGGGCATTGCGGTTGATGATGAAAGGAAGCTCGCGGGCCTGGAGGCAGAGGTCATAAGTGATGATCCCGTCCAGCACGGCCAATTTCCCCTTCACCGCATCGTCCACCACGCTGCGGGTCAGGCCGCAGTTGAAGGTGTAAACGTGGGCATGGCCCAGGGTGACGGGCTCGTTGCTCCTCCAGAGGACCACCGGCTGCAGGCCGGCGGCATGGACCAGCTCCTCCGGCAGGTGCATGGGCATACAGCCGACAACCTTCTTCTGGAGGCGCTCCTTCCACGCGGCGATGCCCGTATAAGGGTCGGTGACAAGGTTAAAGATCTGGTTCAAGGTCTGTTCCATGGCGTGGTGCCTCCTTCTTTCTTGATCATCCTTAATCCTTATAGATCTCCCGGGACACGATCAGCCGCTGAATCAGCGGGGTCCCCTGGGCGAAGATCCAGGTCTTGGCATCCCGATAGTAGCGCTCGGCAGGGTACTCGTCGGTGCAGCCCCAGCCGCCCATGAAGGAGACGACGCTGCCGGTTACCTTGACCACCATATCGGCCGCGTAAAACTTGGCGATGGAGGTCTCTTTGGTATGGGGCAGGCCCTGGTCGTCCATCCAGGCGGCCTTGTAAGTCAAGAGCCGGGAGGCCTCGATCTCGGCGGCCAGCTCGGCCATGGGAAAGCTGATGGCCTGATTCTCCATGAGGGGCCGCCCGAAGGTCTTGCGCTCCTTGGTGAACTGGATCCCCAGGTCGAAGGCGGCCCTGGCCAGGCCCACGTAGCCCGCCCCCAGGGTGAGGCGGGTGCCGTCCAGGGTCTTCATCAGGTAGCTCAGCCCTCTCCCCTCCTCTCCCACCAGGTTGGCGCGGGGCACCCGGCAGTTCTCGAACTTCATGTAGTAAGCCTTGTGCCCCCGGAGCCCCATGCACCGGATGGGCGTCTCGGTGGTGAAGCCCGCCGCCCCCTTCTCGACCAGGATGAGGCTGATCCCTTTGGAGCCCCTGGAGGGATCGGTCTTCACCGAGGTGGAGAAGACGTGGGCCCGGTCGGCATAGCTAATGTAGCGCTTCATGCCGTTGAGGACGTAGTCGTCGCCCTCCCTGGTGGCCGTGGTGGTGATACCGGCCGCATCCGAGCCCGCCTCCGGCTCGGTCATGTTGATGGCGGGCAGGATCTCGCCCGTGGCGATGCGCGGCAGGTATTTGCGCTTCAACTCCTCGCCGGCCGCCAGGATGATCGGCCCGCTGGCCAGGGCCAGCAGCTCCACCAGGGTGGAGCAGGCCGCGCTGGCGTAAGCCAGCTCCTCCATGACGATGCAGAACTCCATCTTGCCCATCCCCGGCCCCCCATACGCCTTGGGGATGGCGGCCGGGATGAACTGGGTGGGGGGGGTGTAAAGCTTCTTCAGCAGATCCTCGGGGAACTCGTCCTTCTCGTCGATCTCGGCGGCCCGGGGGAGAATCTCCTCGCGGGCAAACTCTCTGACGCGCTTCTGAAGGGCCAGCTGCTCCGAACTGAGGTCAAAGGAGACAGGCATCGGCGTTCCCTCCCATTCGATTTTGAGGATGATTTTAACGGTTT
>JACOWJ010000033.1 GCA_016176845.1 Nitrospinota bacterium | reverse complement strand
TGCTTCGCTACGCTCGCAATGACAGGGATAGGTCATTGCGAGGAGCGCAAGCGACGAAGCAATCTAAACCAGCGAGAAACTTGCGCCAAGGTGTACTAGCCCCTCAAAAATGGAAATTCCTATGGGACCGAGGTAGGGATGGCCCGCATGATAAGGAGCGTTCTTGTGAGATCAGCGGCTGGAAAGTGGGGGATAGGAGTGTGCCTGGGCCTGCTGTGGGCCTTCACCTTTGGCTGTGCCACCACCAACGATATCCGGATGGTGCAAGATGACCTCTTCCGCATCGAGGAGAAGATCAACAAGATGCGGAAGGACATGGAACGGGTGGAAAGAGGGTTGGGAAAGCCGGTTAAAGTCCTCGAGGAGAAGCCTCCCTTCGATTTTGCCAAAGAGTTCGATCTGACCAAGAGGAACCAGGCGGAGATCATGGTCAAGATCGACGAGCTGAGGGATAGCCTGCAACTGGCGCGGGGTGAGGTGGAGAGGCAACAGTATCGGATGTCCGAGCTGTCCCAGAAGCTGGATGCCCTGGGGGCGCGTCTGGTCTCCTTCGATGCGAAGCTCTCCGCCTTAAAGCCGCCCAAGCCTCCCGAAGGCGAGAAAGGGGCCCCATCCCCGGAGGCCTCTCCCGCACCGCCGCCTCCCCCTCCCATCGTGGCGACGATCGACCCCAACAAGGTCTATCAGGTGGCTTACCAGGATTACCAAAAGGGCAACTATCCGCTGGCCATCCTGGGGTTGAAAGACTTCCTGGGCAAGTATCCTCAATCGGCCCGGGCCGAAGACGCCCAGTACCTCCTGGGGGAGTGCTATTACAGCATGAAAGAGCATGAGAATGCCGTCACCGAGCTCGATAAGCTGATCCGGCTTTATCCCCAAAGTCCCTTCGTCCCTGGCGCCTATCTGAAGAGCGGTTATGCCTTGTGGGAGCTCAACCGCATGCCGGAGGCGACTGCCCGGCTGAACGACCTGATCAAGAGCTATCCCGATTCCGAGGAGGCCAAACAGGCCAGGGAGAGGTTGAAGGCCAGGCCGAAGGGGAAGGGTCCGGCGCCCAAGCCGGGGATGAAGAAGGGCTGAGAGGATGGCAAAGGTCGCGTTTACCACCCTGGGTTGCAAGCTCAACCAGTTCGAGACGCAGGTGATGAGGGAGCTCCTGGAGGGTGGGGACCATCAGGTGATCTCTTTCTCGGAGTTGGCCGATGTTTATATCATCAATACCTGTACCGTGACGGGAAAGAGCGATTACCGATCTCGACAGGCCATCCGCCGGGCTATCCAGGCCAACCCGAGGGCGACCATTGTGGTGGCAGGCTGCTACGCGCAGGTTAACCCCCAGGAGGTTGCCCGGTTGCGGGGGGTCGATCTGATCCTGGGAAACGAGGAAAAATTCCGCCTTCCCTCCCTTCTCGAAGCGGTGAAAGGGAAGGGCGAGCCCGAGATCCACGTGGGAGAGATCGATCGCAGCCAGGGTTTCCCCTCTCATCGGGTGGGGGCCTTCGAGGGTTACACCCGGGCCTTCGTGAAGGTGCAGGATGGTTGCGATGCTTCCTGTGCCTTCTGTCTGGTCTCTAAGGCCCGAGGGCCGAATCGCAGCGAGAGGCCGGAAATGGTCTGGGAGCAGATCGAAAGGCTCGCCGAACTGGGCTACCCAGAGGTTGTCCTGACGGGGGTCCACCTGGGTAGCTATGGGGCCGATCTGGGCGACGGGGTGAATCTGGCCGGTCTGCTGCGGCGCCTGCGCGGGGTGGACCGGCTCCAAAAGGTGCGCTTGAGCTCGATTGAGCCGCGAGAGTTTACGGAAGAGCTGATCGAGGAGGTCGCCACGAACCCCAAGATCTGCCGGCACCTTCACATCCCCTTGCAGAGTGGCGATCCGGAGATCTTAGGCCTCATGAGGCGCAATTACGATCCATCTTACTATCGAGGGCTCCTTCAGACGCTGAAGGAGCGGATGCCCGATCTGGGCCTGGGGGCCGACGTGATGGTCGGTTTCCCCGGGGAAGGGGAGCTCCATTTCCGGAACACCTATACGCTGATCGAAGCCTTGCCCTTGACCTACCTCCACGTCTTCCGCTTTTCCCCCCGTCCGGGGACGATCGCCGCCAACCTGCCGGGGCAGGTGGCCGGAGAGGTCAAGCGCGAGCGGAGCCGGCTGCTGATGGCCCTGGGAAAGCGGAAATCCCTGGAGTTTAAGCGGGCCCAGCTGGGGAAGGTGTTGGAGCTCCTGGTCGAGAGCAGCCCGGATAGGGAGAGCAGTTGCCCGAAAGGGATCACCGAGAACTATTTGAAGGTATTGCTTCCCCAGATGGACCCCGCCCTGGCCGGCAGCTACAAAAAGGTAAAGTTGGTGCAGATGAAGGGCGATAAGATTATCGGGGAAGAGCGGCCGTGAGTGAGCCCATCTCCCGGATCATCACCTTGACGACCGATTTCGGCCTCCAGGACCCCTTCGTGGGGGCGATGAAGGGGGTGATGTTGCGGATCAATCCCCACCTCCAACTGGTGGACATCACCCATCAGATCGGGCCCTATCAGGTCATGGAGGCAGCACTGGTCCTCAACGCCTTCTATCCCTATTATCCCGCCGGGACCATCCATCTGGTGGTGGTGGACCCGGGCGTGGGAGGCCCCCGGCGCCCGATCCTGGCCTGGACCCAGGGCCACTATTTTATTGCCCCCGATAACGGCGTCCTATCGATGATCTATCGGGATAAAGAGCTCCAGGGGGTGCGGGAGATCGCTGCGCGGCAATATTTTCTGGAGGAGGTCAGCGCGACCTTCCATGGCCGCGACATCTTCGCGCCCGTGGCGGCCTGGCTCTCCTCCGGCCTGGAGCCTTCCGTGCTGGGAGGGGAGATCCAGGATTACGTCCGACTGACTATCCCCGAGCCCCATTGGGCGGGGGAGAAGGAGCTTTGCGGGGAGGTCCTCTACGTGGACCGGTTCGGCAACCTGATGTCGAACATTCCGGAATCCCTGATTCGACACCGGCCCTTCTCCCCGGAGGGGAGGGAGAAGGTGCGGATTCGCCTGGGACTTTTAGAGATCCGAGGGATCCACCGCTTTTATGGCGAGGGGCGCCCAGGTGAGCCCGGCGCCATTTTGAACAGCTGGGGATACCTGGAGATCTATGTGAACCAGGGCAACGCCCGCCATTCCCTGGGAATGGGGAAGGGGCAGGCGCTGTGGGTTCTATTTGAATGAAAAATGCAAAATGCAAAATGCAAATTTTAAACCTGAATTATTCATAACCTGGATTGTTTTGACCTTTGATAATGTCATTCCCGCGAAAGCGGGAATCCAGGTTTAAAAGACTGGATTCCGGGTCAAGCCCGGAATGACAATCAAAAAAGCACGTATGAATAATACAGTCTATGAGCTCTAAATATTTCATTTTTCATTTTGCACTTTTCATTTTGCATTTTTCATTGAATTAGGGAGCGACAATGTCGCAGGAGTTCAAGGGTTTCCCACTTAACCGGATCCGCAATATCGGCATCATCTCGCACATCGACGCGGGGAAGACCACCGTGACGGAGCGGATGCTTTATTACACGGGGACGATCCATAAGATTGGGGAGGTCCATGAGGGCGAGGCCACCACGGACTGGATGCCCCAAGAGCAGGAGCGGGGCATCTCGATCACTGCGGCGGCGATCATGTGCAAGTGGCGCAACCATGCCATCAACCTCATCGATACCCCGGGCCACGTGGATTTTACCATCGAGGTGGAGAGGTCCCTGAGGGTCTTGGATGGAGCGGTGGCCATCTTCTCCGCCGTGGAGGGGGTGGAGCCCCAATCGGAGGCCGTTTGGCATCAGGCGGATAAGTACCGGGTACCGAGGTTGGCCTTTGTCAACAAGATGGACCGGGTGGGAGCCGACTTTTATGCCGTCCTGGAGGATATGAAGGCGAAGCTAAGCGGTCAGCCGCTTCCCATCCAGCTCCCGATCGGCAGCGAAGAGACCTTCGCGGGGGTGGTTGATCTGATCCGGGGGAAGGGGATCACCTGGCACACCGACGATTGGGGGGTCACCTTTGAAGAGGGAGAGGTCCCGCAGGAATTGGAGGCGGAGGCCTTGCTTTATCGCGATGCCCTCATCGAGGCCCTGGCCGAGAAGGCGGATGTCTCGGAGGGGGCGCTCGGGACTTTGCTGAAGGCCTACCTGGAGAACGAGCCCATCTCGGAGGAGTTGCTGAAGGCCGCCCTGCGCCAGGCCACGCTGAACTACCAGGCGGTGCCGGTGCTGTGCGGCTCGGGGCTGAAAAACAAGGGCATCCAACCGCTCCTGGATGGTATCGTGGACTACCTGCCGGCCCCCCGCGACCTGCCGCCGGCGGTGGGGATCCATCCCCTGACCGGGCAACCGGAGGAGAGGCCTCACAGCCGGGAGGCCCCCTTCTCGGCGCTGGCCTTCAAGATCGCCCTCGACCAGGGCCGCAAGCTCACATACTTCCGGATCTATTCCGGCCGGGTGGCCGTGGGCTCGCAGGTTTACAACGCCACACGCAAGAAGAGGGAGCGCATGGCCCGCCTCTTCCGGATGGTTGCCAACAAGAAGGAGAGATTGGAGGAGGCGACGGCCGGCGAGATCGTGGCGGCCGCCGGGATGGCCGATACGTTTACCGGAGATACCCTCTGCGATCCCGAGCACCCGCTCTCTTTCGAGCCGATGGAGTTCCCCGAGCCGGTCATCTCCGTGGCCATTGAGCCCAGGAGCATCGGGGAGCAAGGCAAATTGGAAGAGGCCCTGGAGAAGCTCCAGGCGGAGGATCCCACCTTCCGGGTGAGGTTCAACGAGGAAACCGGGCAGACCCTGATCTCGGGGATGGGCGAGCTCCATCTGGATGTGCTGACCCGGAGGCTGGCGGAGGAGTTCGGGGTGAACGCTCGGGTGGGCAAACCCCAGGTGGTTTACCGCGAGACGATCTCCCGGCCTGTCCTCCGCGAAGGCCGGTTTGACCGGGAGATCGGCGGAGTGAAGCATTTTGCCCAGGTGACTCTCTCCCTCTCCCCCAAGGAAAGGGGAACAGGGTTCGAGCTCGTTTCCGAGCTGGCCCCGGGCATTCTCTCCCCGGAGCTCGTGGGGACGATCGAAGAGGGCCTGAAAGATGCGGCGGAGGGCGGGGTCATCAGCGGCTATCCCGTCACGGACGTCCGCGTCGCCCTGGTTTCAGCGGTTTTTCGGGAGGGAGAATCCACCGAGCAGGCCTACAGGATCGCTGCCGGCCAGTCCTTTCGAGAGGGCTTTGCCCAGGCCGATCCCCTCCTGTTGGAGCCGATCATGGAGGTGGAGGTGGTGGTGCCGGAAGAGTACCTGGGGCCGGCTATCGAAGACCTGGGTAGCCGCAAGGGCAGGATCGAAGAGATCTCCTCGCGGCCGCCGGTTCGTTTGGTGAAGGCCTTTGTCCCCCTATCGGCCATGTTCGGCTACTCCACGGATCTGCGTTCCATCACGCAGGGTCGGGGGACCTTTACCATGCGTTTCTTCCGTTATGATGAGGCCCTTCACAAAGGAGTTGAAAAAAGATGAGGGCCCATTTAAAATGGTTTCAACGAATCATTTAAATGAGGGGACAGGGGACAGGGGACAGGGAAGAGGGTCCCAATAATCTGTACCTTAAAAATGGAAATTCCTATGCGATTGAAATAGGGGTGAAGAAGTTGGGCATTTTCGAGCGCCTAGAGGCCTATGACCATGAACAGTTGATCCTTTGCAGCAATAGACAAGCGGGCTTGCGGGCAGTCATCGCGATCCACGATACCACCCTGGGACCCGCGTTGGGTGGGTGCCGGATGTGGACTTACGAGTCCGATGAGGAGGCGATCGAGGATGCCTTGAGATTGGCCAGGGGAATGACCTATAAGGCTGCGGCGGCCGGCTTGAACCTGGGCGGGGGCAAAACGGTCATTATCGGCGACCCCAAGAAAGACAAGAGCGAGGCCCTCTTCCGCACCCTGGGCATCTATATTGAGGCCCTCAACGGCCGTTACATTACGGCCGAAGACGTGGGCACGACGGTGGAGGACATGGAGGTCATTCGGCTGGAAACCCGCTACGTGACGGGGATCTCCACCACCCGGGGGGGCAGCGGCGATCCGTCCTTGGTAACGGCCTATGGGGTCTATCGGGGGATGAAGGCTTGTCTGGAGGAGGTCTTCGGCGATGGCTCCATCGAGGGCCACACGGTGTCTATCCAGGGGGCGGGCCACGTGGGCTATCATCTGGCCGAGTTCATCTTTAAGGAAAAGGGCAAGATCTTCGTCTCCGATATCGACGATAAGAAGGTGGGCAAGGTGGTGAACCAGTTTGGGGCGATCCCGGTGAACCCCGATGAGATCTACGAGGTCCCCTGCGACATCTTCTCTCCCTGTGCCCTGGGAGGGATCCTGAACGAGGATACCATTCCAAGCCTGCGTTGCAAAATCGTGGCCGGCTCTGCCAACAATCAACTGTTGGAGGAGCGGCATGGGATCGTCCTTCACAAGAGAGGGGTCCTTTATATCCCCGACTACGTCATCAACTCGGGAGGGTTGATCAATGTGGCCGACGAGTTGGAAGGATATAATCGGTCCCGCGCATTGAAGACCGCCTCCAAGATTCACGACAGCGTGGCCCGAGTGATCGCCATCTCCAAGCGGGACCGAATCCCCACTCATGTGGCGGCCGATCGCATGGCGGAAGAGCGGATTCGTATGATCAAAGAGATCAAAAAGATTTATCATAGCCACCCGGGCCATCCCTAATGCGCTACTATCCTCTCTACCTGGATTTGAAGGAAAAGCTTTGCGCGGTGGTGGGGGGGGGAGAGGTGGCCGAGAGGAAGGTCGGCTCCCTATTGGAGGCCCAGGCCCGCGTCTTGGTGATCAGCCCGCGGATTACCCCTGCCTTGAGGGATTTATGGGAGAAAGGAGTCATCGAGTGCCGGGCGGAGGAGTTCGTGGAGCGGGATATCTCCGAGCTCTTCTTGGTCATTGGGGCTACCGATGATCCCCGGCTCAACCTCCGCGTATCCACCTGGGCCCGCCGCCAAAAGGCCTTGGTGAACCTGGTGGACGATGCCGCGGGCAGTGACTTCATTGTCCCTTCGTGGATCTCCCGGGGAGATCTCACCATCGCCATCTCCACTGCCGGAAAGAGTCCGGCCCTGGCCAGAAAGATCCGGGAAGAGCTGGAGATCCAGTTCGGTCAGGAATATGCGGAGTTGTTGGAGTTGCTAGGAGAGGTTCGGGGAGAGGTCATCGCCCGGATCCCAGATTCCCGGGCCAGGGAGGCCGCTTTTCGCGCTGTGGTGGCCTCAGATATCCTCCAACTTCTCCGACAAGGAGAGAAAGAGCCGGCCCGGGAGAAGATGAGGGCCATTATTGAAGAGCGAATTGAAAATTGAAAATTGAAAATTTTAAATTGAAAAACGGAAGAAGATCGATTTGCAATTTGATAGGTACAATTTTCATTTTGCAATTCGAGCGAAGCGAGTAAGGGAATGAACGTCATTTTCTCTAACCTGACCCTCTTTATTTATTTTATTGCCACGCTGAAACATATCCTTTTCCTGATCCATCGGCGGCCTTTGCTCTTCAAGATCGCGATGGGGGCGGTTGCCTTGGGTTTCCTCTCCCATACGGTGACCTTGATTCTCATGACGGTTCAGGCTCACCGTTTGCCCTTTGCCAATTTTTCCGAGTCTTTGGCCTTCTCCTCCTGGGTGGTGGTCCTCGCTTACCTCCTGGCCGAGTGGAGATACCGGATCTCTGCACTGGGTTCTTTTGTGATGCCCGTGGCCTTTTTTGGCATATTTCTTGCTCTTATTTTGCCGGGAGAGGGGACCCCGCTCATCCCGGTCATGGCGAATTTTTGGTTCCTGATCCATCTGGTCTTCGCCTTCTTGGGCACGGCAGCTTTCACGCTGACCTTCGGAGTAGGGGTCATGTATATCCTTCAAGAGGGGCAACTGAAATCCAGGCGGCCAGGGGTCTTTTATCACCGCCTGCCTTCCTTGGAGATGTTGGATGATTTGAGCCATAAGGCCCTGTCCTGGGGTTTCCCCTTCCTTACCCTGGGTCTCGTCGCCGGCTTCATTTGGATCCGCTCGGCCAAGGGCTCCTTCTGGGATTGGGATCCCCACAAGACCTGGCCTTTGCTGATCGCTTGGGCTATTTACGGAATCCTTTTGCTGGGTCGGCTGAACGGATGGTGGCGCGGGAGAAAGGCAGCCCGCGGGGCGGTCTTCGGATTCGTGCTGGTCTCTCTATCTTATTGGCTTCATACCTATTCTTGACCGTATAGGAATTTCCATTTTGGGATTGCTTCGTCGCTGGCGCTCCTCGCAATGACACGATAAAGTCATTGCGAGCGAAGCGAAGCAATCTAAGTTCACCCCGAGGTTTTATGGGCATCTTCGTAGTCGGGATCAGTTATAAGACGGCGCCGATCGAGGTCAGAGAAAGGCTGGCTTTTTCGGAGAAGCATCTCTCGGCTTTTTTGGACCGGACGACAGATTCTCCCTTTTTAGAGGAGAAGGTTATCCTATCGACCTGTAACCGTGTGGAAGTTTACGCCCAGGGCCGGGAAGCGGAGGATGGGGTCTCCGAGATTAAGGGGTTTCTCTCCTCCTACCATCAATTTCCACTGGAATATTTTGAGAAATATCTCTATGTTTATCAACACGGAGAGGCGATCAAGCATCTCTTCCGGGTTTCTTCCAGCCTGGATTCCATGGTGGTCGGGGAACCTCAAATCCTGGGGCAGGTGAAGGGGGCCTATTTCTTGGCCAAAGAGGCCGGGGTTACGGGCCTCATCCTCAACCAGCTCTTCGAGAAGGCCTTTTCGGTGGCCAAGCGGGTGCGGACGGAGACCCAGCTGGGGGAACATGCCGTCTCGGTGAGTTTTGCCGCCGTCGAATTGGCCAAGAAGATCTTCCACAAGCTGGAGGGGAAGTCCGTCCTCCTGATTGGGGCTGGAGAGATGTCGGAGTTGGCCGCCCGCCACCTGCTCACTCAAGGGGTGAAGGCAGTGGTGGTGGCCAATCGAACCTATGAGCGCGCTGTGGCCCTGGCTGAAAGCCTGGGGGGAAAGGCCGCAGACTTCTCCCGCCTGGAGGAGGAGTTGATCCATGCCGATATCGTGATCAGCTCCACGGGCGCCCCTCATTATATCCTCACCCGGCAGAAGGCGGAAGGGGTCATCCGAGCGCGAAAGAACCGGCCCATATTTCTGATCGATATCGCGGTTCCCCGGGATATCGACCCCCAAATTAACGAGATCGAGAACATCTATCTTTACAACATCGATGACCTCCATGTCATCGTACAGAACAACCTGCAAGAGAGAGAGCGGGAGGCCCAGAAGGCTGAGGATCTAATCCAGAGAGAGTCCTGGCATTTCCTGGGCTGGCTGGAGGCTCAGAACGCGGTGCCTACCATAAAATCCCTTCGGGAGAAAGCCGAGAGGATCCGGATGCAGGAGATGGAGAAGACGCTCTCCCGGGTTTCCGTCTCGGACAAGGAGAGAGAAGCGATCAATGCCATGACGGCCGCCATAGTGAACAAGCTTCTGCATGGGCCGATCTCCTATATCAGGGAGCAAGCCCATGCCCGGAACGGCTTCAACATGGAGACCATTCGCCGGCTTTTTGATTTGGATAGGTCGTAATCAAGTTAAGTGTTAAGTTTTAGGTGTTAAGTTTTAGGTTTCTTGCTTAACACTTAAAACCTGAAACTTAAAACTTTCCCGTAAATCCTGTCTAAAAAAGGAAATTCCTATACGGTTATATTATGCGGAACAAGAAAACGGTATCTATCGGAACCCGGGGCAGCTTGCTGGCCCTCTGGCAGGCGCGGTGGGTAGAGGCCAGACTGAAGGAATTGGACTCGGACCTCGAGGTGGAGATCCGCGTGATCCAGACCACGGGGGATAAGATCCTGGATGTCCCCTTGGCCAAGATTGGGGGGAAGGGCCTTTTCGTAAAAGAGATCGAGGAGGCCTTGCTTTCGGGCCAGGTGGACCTGGCGGTCCACAGCGTGAAGGACCTGCCGGCCGAGCTGCCGGAAGGGCTTATTTTGGGGGCCGTCCCTCTTCGAGAGGTCCCTTGGGATGCCCTGATCTCTCGGGAAGGATTGCCCTTTGACCGTTTGAGGGCGGGAGCTCGGATCGGGACGAGCAGCCTGAGGCGTCAGGCTCAACTTCTGCGCCGCAGGCCTGACCTCCAGATCGTCTCCCTGAGGGGCAACCTGGATACCCGGCTGAGGAAGCTCTCTTCAGAAGGCCTGGATGGAATCGTGCTCGCATTGGCGGGCCTGTCAAGAATGGGATGGACAGACCGGGTTACGGAGGTCCTCTCCGCGGAGGTCTGCCTGCCGGCCATCGGTCAGGGGGCGCTGGGGATCGAAGTCTGTCAGGATGCAGGGGAACGGATGCCCTTTTTAGGCCTCCTGAACCATCTCCCGAGTTATCAGGCGGTTACCTCGGAGAGGGCCTTCTTGCAGCGTCTCGAAGGAGGTTGTCAGGTCCCCATCGCTGCCCTGGCAGAGGTAGGGGAAGGTCAGCTGTCCCTGAAAGGATTGGTCTGCAGCCCTCAAGGGGATCGCTGGGTAAGCGGGAGCACGCAAGGGAGGGTCGAGGAGGCCCAAGAGTTGGGGTGGAAGTTGGCCGAAAGGTTGCTGGCTGAAGGAGCCGAGGCCATCTTAGAGCCAATCCGGCAACCTCCAGGAAGGCCTCACCCTGAATGAAGGGCAAGAGGGGAGAGGAGTTTCCAGGTTGGCAGTTAAAAGGCGTTATAGACGTGCGAGAGGAAGAAAGAATGAACAAGACGGTGACGATCCCGGAGTTAATGGAATTCATCAACAAGAAGATGAGGCCGGTCAAGGTGGTGATCAGCCTTTTGACCACACGAATTAACCACAGCAAGGGCGGGGTGGTAGAGCTGCCCAAGGAGGAGTTAGACAACATCATCGCCGTTGTTCAGCAATTTATCGAGGACTTCGAGTGCATTAGCATCAAGCAACCTTTGGGATCGAAAGATTCCAAGGTGATCCAGTTAAGCGCCGAATCCGAACGCGATAACTTCCAGGTTACCTCATAAGAACCCTTCCGCCGGGATCTTTTTTCTCTTTTTCCCTAAGTCGAAGTGATCTGCTTCGCGGCCAGGAAAAAGGGCCTCAAGCCATTCCCTTCTTCAGCCGATAGAATAGGAAAAACGTGGAGGTCTGTGGATCGGTGTGAATCGTCCAGGCCCAGGAGGGTTGAGAGCCAGGGCAGGGTAGGGGAGACGCGGAAGAGGAGAGATGGATAAAACCACGCTGATCGGGCTCTTTTTGGGGTTTTTCGCGATCGTCGGGGGGCAGATGCTGGAAGGAGGGTCCCTCGGGGCCATCTTCCAGCCTACGGCGGCCATCATCGTCTTTGGAGGCACCTTTGGGGCCACGTTATTGAGCTATCCGCTGGAGGATATTCTCCGCGCCTTCAAGACGGCCTTCATGATCTTCCGAGAGCCCCGGGAGGAGCCGCAGAAGATCCTCAAGCAGATCGTGGAGTTTGCCAACCTGGCCCGGCGCGATGGCCTCATTGCCCTGGATAAGAAGGCCGGTGAGCTGGATAATCCCCTTATGAGCGAGGGGCTCCGTCATATGATCGATGGGGTCGATCCCCCCGTGGTTCGGGCCATGCTGGAAAACGACAATGAGCTCCAGGAACAGCAGGCCACCGTCGCCGCGAGGGTCTTTGAGTCGGCGGGGGGGTATGCCCCCACCATCGGCATCCTGGGGGCGGTGCTGGGCCTGATCCATACGATGGAGCAACTGGATGATCCCAGCAAGATCGGCGAAGGGATTGCGATAGCCTTCGTGGCCACCGTCTACGGGGTAGGCTCGGCCAACCTCCTCTTCCTTCCCATCGCCAATAAGCTCAAACGCCGCATCAAACAGGAAGGAAACATCAAGAGCATGATCATCGAGGGGGTCCTGGCGCTGCAAGAGGGCTTGCACCCGCGCATCATCGAGGCCAAGCTCCATCCCTACCTGGAGGAGGCGCCGAAGGGCTCGAAGGAGGAGTAAGGTGGCGAAGAGAAAGGAAGAAGAAGAGCACGAGAACCATGAGAGGTGGCTGGTCTCTTACGCCGATTTTATCACCCTGCTCTTCGCGTTCTTTGTGGTGATGTACGCCGTCTCCTCCGTGGATGCTCGTAAGTTCAAGGACATGGCCAGCTCGGTTCGTTGGGCCTTTAGCTTCCATGGCAAAGGGGGATCCGACCGGATCCCCATCTGGCCGGGCCCCTCTCAGAAGAGCCTCAACATCATGGGACCGGTCATCTCGGACCCCTCGTCGGACAACGCGGACACGGAAGAGCTGCAGATGATCCAGACCCAGATCTCGGGAGCCTTGCGCCAGCAAAACCTGAACCTGGAAGAGGAGCAGAAGGGCGGCGATTTCATCAAGATGAACGTGGAGTCCCGGGGACTGGTCATCAGCATGGCAGCCAAGTACCTCTTCCCCCCGGGTCAGGCGGAAGTGCGAGCGGATATCCTGCCCCTTGTCAATAGGGTCGGTCGGATCCTGCGGGCCACCTCGCGCCTCGTTCGGGTCGAAGGGCACACCGATAGCGCTCCCATCCACACCGCCTTTTACCCCTCCAATTGGGAGCTTTCCACGGCCCGGGCCGTCCGCCTCGTCCGGTTTTTCATCGAGGAGCAGCAGTTTCCTCCCGGCCGGCTCTCGGCGGCCGGCTATGCGGAGTTCAAGCCGGTGGCTTCCAACACCACCGAGGAGGGAAGGGCGGCCAATCGGCGAATCGATATCGTGGTCCTGAGCCAGAAGGAACTGGGGACGGAGTCCCCCGAGTTCTTCGTGCCCTCTCTTGCCGCTTATTCCCCTAAGGACCGGGCCTTTCTGGAGGATTTCCTTTCGCGTGGGGTGCCTCCTCAATGACCCACCAGAAGAGGCAACGGCGGGCTAAACGCAAGGCAGGAGCTTTGATAGGCGCGAAAAACCGTTGGGATAGAGGCGGGCGGGATAAATCCCGCCCCTACATTGCCATTGGTCGTCCCAACGCTTAGGACTGGCAACCAAATAACTTTCCCATGGTCGAATGGGATAATAAGTTTTAAGTTTTAGGTTTTAGGGCTTAAAACCTAAAACCTAAAACTTTCTGCAGGGAACCAAATGGGCAAGTTATTTAGTCCACGATCCTTATTCGTGCTAACGAACTTTGTGCTGTAATGCTAACAGCGGTGTGCAGTGTGCGGTGTGCGGTGTGCTGCCCACTGCTCACTGCACAATATCAGCGAACGGATCTTGCGATCCACCCTCCCCCGATCAGCATCTCCCCTCGGTAGAAGACCGCTGCCTGTCCCGGCGTAATCGCCCTCTGGGGTTGTCGAAAGACCACCCAGGCCCGATCCCCCCCCAGGGGCGTGATGGTGGCCTCAGCTCCGGGGTGTCGATACCGGATCTGGACGGAGGCCTCCAGCGTCTGAGGCGGTTCCGAGAAGGCCGACCAGTTGACCCGCTCGACCAGGAAGCAATCCCCTGCCAGCTCCTCCTTTCCTCCCACTACCAAACTGTTTCGTTCCGGTAGGAGATCGACCACATAGAGGGGCTCTCGGGACGAGAGTCCCAACCCCTTTCGCTGTCCGATGGTGTAAAAGGGGAGACCCTTATGTTGGCCCAGCACCTCCCCTTGCCGGTTCAAGATCGGCCCCGGCCGGATGGCCTCGTGGGAGGCCCCGCCCCTGCCCTGGAGGAAGGCGGCATAGTTGCGGTCCGGAATGAAGCAGATCTCCTGGCTTTCGGCCTTGTCGGCCACCGGCAATGCCAAAGCCTGGGCCATCCCCCGGACCTCCTCTTTGGTGTAGCCCCCCAGAGGGAAAAGAGTGCTTCGCAGCTGGTTTTGGGTCAGGTTGAAGAGAAAGTAGCTCTGGTCCTTGAAGGGATCTACTCCCCGGCGGATCACGCTTCTGCCCTCGGGGGGCAGGTGGGCCAGCCGGGCGTAATGACCGGTGGCCAGCCGGGAGGCCCCGAGCTCCTGGGCCCACTCCCATAAGAAGTGGAACTTGAGCTTCTGATTACAGGGGATACAGGGATTGGGGGTCCTTCCGGAGAGGTACTCCGCGATGAAGTAATCGATGACCTCGGCCTCGAACTCCCGCTCGCAGTCCTTCACATAAAAGGGCAGGCCCAGCATCTGGGCCACGCGACGAGCATCGGCGATGTCTTCCAGGGAGCAACAGGTTCGAGACCGCTGTCCGCCGGCCGAGTAACTGGGAAGGCGCATGGTGACGCCGATCACCTCGTGGCCCTGCCCTTTGAGTAGGGCCGCGGCCACCGCGCTGTCCACGCCTCCACTCATCGCGACCACAATGCGGGTGAGGACAATCTTAGTAAACAATCTCCTCCGCATGATGATCCTCGTGCTCGGCTTCCAGGCACTTCTCGCAGACCCGCACGACCTGCTGCTCTGCGTTGGAGCAGTCGATGCAAACCCAGGTCGCCCGGGTCTTGCGCCCTTTGTCTTTGCATTCCTGGCAATACCGGTACCGAGGCTGGCTTTGGTCCACGATTCGGGGATACTTGCCCTTCGGCTCCGGCTCGACGATCTCTGCCAGGGTGATCCGGTGCTCGACCCAGTCCCCAAAGTCGTAGACGTACTTCAGCTCGTCCCCCGGCTTCAGCCCCAACCCGGCGATCTGCCGATCCGCACCGGCGCCTCCGCCGAAGGGATCGATATCCCCCAGCTCGACCTCAAGGAAGCGCTGTCCTGTGCCCTGCTTGGGCAGTTTCCAGAAGCCGCTCAAGTGATCACCAGGGTCATGGTGAAAGGCCTTGCGCAGGATGGCGTCGAGGTCGGCCAGGGATTGGCCACCTTGAATCTCGATTCGGCGCCATAGCCCCGCCCGATGCCGCAGGGCCGCTTTGAAGCGGTAGACCTGCCGGGCCGACGCCTGGGTATAGGGCTTTTTCATCGTGGTTTCCTCCTCCTCTTTTTTCTTCTTCGGAGAACAGTCACATGTCTGAAAGGTAAGTTGAATCCTACAACCGCAACTCACCCAATCTCAAGAATGAAAGCTGGGTATCCCCATATCTCTTCAGGACTCCCCTTTGCAGGGGACCGTAGGCAGGCAACGGGACCTCGCGGGGAGAGTGTTGCACAATCACCTCGCCCATGGGCTCCAGGAGGAGGGGAGGGTGGGCGAGAAATCGCAGCGTCTTCTCCACCCATCCTCTCTCGTAGGGGGGATCGAGGAAGATGAAGTCAAACCGCTCTCCCTGGGTCTGTAAGGTCTTTAAGGCCTCCAGGACGTCCTCCCGGATCACCTGCCATTCCCCGGAGAGATGACAGGAAGCCAGGTTTTGCCTCAGCAAGGCGACCACCCGGGGGTCGCGTTCGACGAAGACGGCCCGCCCGGCTCCCTGGCTCAGGGCCTCAATGCCGACGCTTCCCGTTCCGGCGAAGAGATCCAGGAAAGAGGACCCTCGAAGCCTCTCCCCCAACACGTTAAATAGGGCGGCCCGGCACTTGGCTGATGTGGGCCGGACCTGCTGTCCCTTGGGCGTCTTCAACCATCTGCCCCGGGCCTCTCCGGCCAATACCCGGATCAAAGATCTCTCACAGGTCCTCGAAGTGGGCCAGCCCTTTGAAGGCCCGGAACCTCTTCTCGATCTCCGGCAGGGTGAGCTCCTTGAGCCGGTTGAGGCTAAAGTCCTCGACATTGAAGGAGGCCATGGTGCTGCCGAAAATGATCGCCCGACGGATATGGACCTCGCTGAGCTCTTTGACATTCGCCAGGTAGCCCATAAAGCCCCCCGCAAAGCTATCCCCTGCCCCCGTGGGGTCATAGACCAGCTCCAGGGGAAAGCCCGGGGCGGAAAAGATCTCATGGTTCGAGAAGCGCAGGGCCCCGTATTCGCCTCGCTTGATGATCAGGGTATTGGGACCCCAGGAGAGGATCGTCTTGGCCGCCTTGACGATATTGGCCTCTTTGGCCAATTCGCGGACCTCGGACTCGTTAATGACCAGGATGTCCACCCTTTTCAAGGTCTCTTTTAAAGAGTCCGGCTTCCCTTCGATCCAAAAGTTCATCGTATCGCAGGCCACCAGGTCTGGGTTTCGGACCTGATCGAGCACGTCCCGCTGGAGGTCCGGGTCGATGTTGGCCAGGAAGACGTATTTGGCATCCCGATACTTCTCCGGAATGACGGGCTTAAAGGACTGGAAGACGTTCAACTGGGTCTCCAGCGTCCTGGCCTCATTGAGATCGTAGCCGTACTCTCCTCGCCAGCGAAAGCTCTTCCCCTCCACCCTTTGCAGCCCTTCCAGGTCCACGCTCCGCTCGCGGAGGAGCTCCAGGTGCTCATCGGGGAAATCCGATCCCACGACGGCCACCAGGTTCACCTCACTGAAGTAACTGGCTGCCACAGAAAAATAAGTGGCCGATCCTCCCAAGGCCTCTTCCACTTGACCAAACGGGGTCTTCACCGAGTCGAGAGCGACGGACCCCACCACCAGTAAGCTCATGCCTTCTCCTCCATGACCTTTTCGTATTCGCGCTTCAGCAGTTGGAAATCTTCTTGGATGACTTTGAGTTGGGCAGGGTATCTCAGGATAAAGGCCGGATGATACGTCGGCAACACCTTTACCGTGACAATGCTGGAGTCTTTCTGAAGGACATTTTCATTCTTGGGGGAGGCCAACTCTGCAGGGTCATGGCCGTTTTGATCGCCAAGCGGATGAAGCCTTCCCCGCAAGCGAGAGATAGGTTGTTGGGTCTTGAGGAGGGTCTGAGCCGCGAAGCTTCCCAGGGTGCAGATGAGCTTGGGCCGGATGATCTCCCTCTGCCTGATCAGGTAAGGCTCGCAGGCGGCAATCTCATCGGGTTGAGGGTTGCGATTGTTCGGGGGACGACACTTCACGACGTTGGTGATATAAACCTCTTCTCGCTGGATGCCGATCTCCTGCAACAGCCTCGTGAGCAACTGCCCGGCCCGACCCACGAAGGGCTTCCCCTGGAGGTCTTCATCGGCACCCGGGCCCTCTCCGATGAAGACCAGGGAGGCGTACTCGCTCCCAGCGCCAAAGACCACCTGGGTTCGGGTCCGATGGAGAGGACACCGGGTGCAGCTCAAAGCCTCCTCTCGGGTAGAGGCCAGGGCGGGGTTTAGCCGCCCCCCCGAATCCGCGGGCCGCCGGGGTTGGGCCGTCGAGGGTCCAGAAGGGGCCTTTCTTCCCATGGCCGCCGCCAGCGAACGGGGCGGAAGCTCCCTGCCACGAAGCGAAGCCGAGGGGGTTTCTGGGGGAACCGATGGACGGGGATCCGCGGATGGCCGTCCCGATCCCTGCCCCCTGTCCCCTGCTCCCTGTCCCCTGTTCCCTGTCCCCTGTCCCCTGTTCCCCGATCCCTGATCCCCGACGGCCACATGGGTCACGCCCAACAACCCCTGGTACCGGAGGATGCCCGCCAGTTCCGCGGCCATCTCCTTCAGCTCTTTGAATAGATCATCACGGTCTTGTGCCATCTGCCCCCGCCCTACGCCTCACCAGCTCCACGACCCGGTCGAGGATGGCATCGGCCACCTCCCGCTTGGACATCTTAGGCAGGTCCTCGATGGAGCCATCCGGATAAATGAGGAGGACCTTGTTCTCGTTGCTCCTGAACCCGATCTCGGTGGATCGCACGTTGTTGGCCACGATCATATCCAGGTTCTTCTGGAGGACCTTGGCCCTGGCATTGGCCAGCAAGTCATCCGTCTCGGCGGCAAAACCCACCAGAACCTGGTGTCTCTTTTGGGAGCCGATCTCGGCCAGGATGTCCGGGTTCCTCTCCAGCTGGACTACCAGTTCCCCCTCCCGCTTCTTAATCTTGCTGGTGAACATCGTCTTGGGCCGATAGTCGGCCACCGCGGCCGCCTTGATCACGACATCCGAGCTCTCCAGCTCCCGCATCACGGTAGCGCGCATCTCCAAGGCCGTCTTGATCGGATAGAAGTCCACATTGGGGGGAGGGGCCAGAAGGGTAGGGCCGCTGACCAGGACCACTTGAGCTCCCCGGTTTTGAGAGGCCTCGGCCAGGGCATAGCCCATCTTGCCCGAGGAAGGATTGCTCAGGAAGCGGACGGGATCCAAAGGCTCCTCCGTGGGCCCCGCGGTGACCAAGACCTTTTTGCCCACCAGATCCCTGCCCTGGAGGAAGAACCTTTCGACGGCCTCCACGATGGCCGAGACCTCGGCCAGCCGGCCAACGCCGACCTCGTTGCAGGCGGTCTCTCCCGCCCCTGGGGGAATGAACCTCACCTGCCGGGCTCGGAGCGAAGCGATATTGTCCTGAACGATTCCGTTGGCATACATCTCCGGGTTCATCGCCGGGGCCATCAGGATCGGCGCCCTTGTCGCCAACAGCAGCGTGGTCAGGAAATCATCGGCAATCCCGTGAGCGAATTTGCCGATCACGTTGGCCGTGGCCGGGGCGATCAAGACCAGATCGGCCCTTCGGGCCAGAGAGATGTGTTGGATGTCCGTCTCCTGGGTAAGGGCAAACATCTCGGTGATCACCGGGTTGCGGGCAAGGGTTTGAAAGGTCAAAGGGCCCACGAACTCTTGAGCGCTCCGGGTCATGACCACGTGCACATTCGCTCCCTGCTGCACCAGCCGTCGCAGCACCTCTACCGCCTTGTAAGCCGCGATGCCTCCCGTTACCCCCAAGACGATCTCTCGGTCTTGCAGGCTCACTCTATCTCTCCCCTCATGAGCAGTGGACGGTGAGCAGTGAGCAGCCCACCTTTCACCTGCCCACCGCCCACGGTTCATTTCAAGCGAGAAGTACGGCACCTCTCAGCCAGGATAATGGCCTGGAGCTTTTCCAGGGCCTCATCGAAATCGTCGTTGACGACCACGTAGTCGTAATGGGACCACTGGCGCATCTCCCTTTCAGCCTCGGCCATGCGCCGGCGGATCTCCCCTTCGGGATCGGCCTCCCTTTCCCTCAGCCGCCGCTCCAGGATCTCCATCGAAGGTGGGAAAAGGAAGATCGTCACGACCTCCTGGCCAAAGCGCTCTTTGACCCTCTGGGCCCCTTGAGTATCGATCGCCAGGAGCACATCCTTGCCCTCCGATCGCTCCTTTTCCAAGGCGGACAATCCTGTCCCGTATAGGGCCCCATGCACCTCGGCCCACTCGGCCATCTCTCCCCTTATAATCCTCTCCCGAAACTCTTCCGGCGTGATGAAATGATAGTCCAGGCCATCCTCTTCCACGGAGCGAAGGGGGCGGGTCGTAAAGGAGATGGAGCGGGCCAGACCGGCAACCCTCTCCATGAGCTTCGTGCATAGCGAGGTCTTGCCCGCCCCTGAGGGGGCTGAGACCACAAACATCAACCCTTGGGAGGGCCTTTCACCGAGCCCATACGCACGCAACTCGCTACGCTTCTCCCCAGAGCTCTCTGCCACTAGTCGCTTCGCTCCATGGGAAAATGAAAACTGAAAATTGCAAAATGCAAAATTAAATTCCTTTCATCGTTTTTCATTTTGCCTTTTGCCTTTCTCTGGCCCCTAATCTCCCTTTTTAGTGTCGCCTTTATTGTCGGAGGTTCCTCCCATGAACCGCTGGGCAACCGTCTCAGGTTGGACCGCCGAGAGTACGACGTGGTCGCTGTCCGTAATGATGATGGCTCTCGTCTTACGACCATGCGTGGCGTCCAGCAGCTTGTGGCTTTTGCGAGCCTCCTCTTTGAGCCTTTTCATGGGAGCGGAGTCAGGAGTCAGGACAGCGATCACCCTGGACGCCACCAAGACATTCCCGAATCCTACGTTGATGAGCTTTGTATCCATAGATGTGGGCCTCCAAAGTTAGGCGACGTTCTGCAGGCGAACGGGGACCTCATTCGATGTTCTGGACCTGCTCGCGGATCTTCTCCAGCTCCGCCTTGATGGCGATGACCGACTGGGATATCCTGAAATCGCCGGCCTTGGTGCCGAGGGTATTGACCTCTCGATGGATCTCTTGCAACAGAAAATCGAGGGTTCGGCCGACCGAGATCTCCTCCGAGGAGAGGAAGATGGGAAACTGTTTGAGGTGGCTGTCAAGGCGAGTGAGCTCCTCGCTGATATCGCTCCTTTCCGCGAAAAAGGCGACCTCTTGGACCAGGCGCTGGGGATCGACCTCCAGGTCCTGCACCAGGTTCCTGACCCTCTCCTTGAGCCTTTCGTGATATTCCGACAACGCCGTAGGGTATTGAGCCCGGATTCCCTGGACATGGCGCTCGATGGTATCGATCCGCCCTTGAATATCCTCCTTCAGGGCCTGTCCCTCGGCCTTCCTTAAGGAATCCAGGGAATCGAGCGCCTGGTCCAGGCCATTCTTGACGATCCCCCAGGCCTTCTCCAGGTCCTCGTCCTTCTCCGCGGGCTGAAAGATCTCCTTAAAATGGGCGAGGGTATCGGCCCTGACCTCTCCTGCCAGGGTGAGCTCCGCCTTGAGCTCCTGGAGGGCGAGGATGTATTGTCTTGCGAGGTGGCGGTCGATCTTGAGCTCCTTTTCCTCCTCCGATTGCCAGATCAGGGTGAGCTCGAACCTGCCCCGCGAGAACCTCTTTTGGATCTCCTGACGCACCTGGGGCTCCAATGAGGCCAGGCGCCGGGGCAGCTTGATCATCATGTCGAGAAACCGGTGGTTGACCGAGCGAATCTCCAGGATGCAGTTGACACGGTCTTCGCCGACCTCCCCCCGGCCGTAGCCGGTCATGCTCCTCAGGGTCATAGGTGAGCTTCTTCCAGAAAGCCCATCCCCTTCAGGGGATCGGGATGGTTACACTCCTCAGTGGGCCTGCTCCTGATACGGCTTGAGACAGAGTCCCATCGTATCGATCAAGAGTTTAGCGGAACCAGGAGCTTCAGTCAAGAGGTTTTACCGTGAAAATGCCAGCGTCTCTCTGGAGCCCATTTTCATTCTCGGGTGTGGCCAGCTCTGCCGGGCCATGACAGCTTGAGCAGCAAAAAGTTCTTGACCCTCTGGATAAAATGGGATAAGAATTACGAGGTAGAGTTTTCCGCTGAAAGATGGGAGAAAAAGGAGGTGTTTTGCTCAACAGTCCATCAAGGATGGCGCCTTTTCATAAGAGGGGGATCGTAAAATGAACGCCAAGGCTCGATGGGGGTTCGTCGTGGGACTGGCATTCCTCTTGGCGGGAGATGCCTTGTTGGCTGAGGAAAAAGAGAAAAAGGACATCAACGTCTTGATTGAGGTGATGGTGAAGGGAGTAGCCCTTCAACCGATGACCAACGCTCCGGTGATGCTCCTGGTGGACAGAGATAAGAAGAAGGCATTGCCGATCTGGATCGGTCTGTTCGAGGCCAGGGCGATTGCCGCAGAAATGGAGCATATGCCCCTGCCGGGCAATCGGCCTCAGACGCATGACCTGATGAAGAACATCTTGGAGGGATTGAAGGCAAAGGTCAGGAAGGTCATCATCAACGACCTGCATGATGGGACCTTCTATGCAGTGATCTCGGTGATGCTCAATGGCTCCGAGGTCAATCTGGATTCCCGCCCGAGCGATGCGATTGCTTTGGCGATCCGGGTCAAATCACCGATTTATGTCGCCCGCAAAGTGATGGATGGCGCGACGACCATCGAGTTGACCAAAGAGAAGCTGAAGGACGAGGATAAGGACTGGCGGAAATGGCTGGAGGAGCTGAAACCTTCTCCATCCGACGAACGCAAGCTGGAGCTTTAACGAGCTATCTGGAAATTCCCCTTTCTCCTTTGATTTTTCGGTTAAGGAAGGCCTTTGGGAAGGTTTTCGGATAGGCTGCCAGGTCTAAAGCATGGAATATGAAGCTGTCATTGGATTGGAAGTTCATGCCCAGTTATTAACCGATTCCAAGCTCTTCTGTTCTTGTAGCACAGAGTTTGGCGCTCCCCCCAACGAAAATACCTGTCCCATCTGTGTGGGAATGCCGGGGGTGCTGCCAGTCTTGAATCGCAAGGCGGTGGAATATGCCATCAAGACGGCCCTGGCCATGAACTGTACCATTGCACCGCACAGCAAGTTCGCCCGCAAGAACTACTTCTATCCAGACCTGCCGAAAGGGTATCAGATCTCGCAATACGAGTTGCCCTTGTCCTCGAACGGATCCGTCGAGATCGAGGTGGAAGGGAGAAGGAGGCGGATCGGCATTGTCCGAATCCACATGGAGGAGGATGCCGGAAAGCTGATTCACGGTGAGGATCTGGGACAGAGCGAGTATAGTTACGTGGATATGAACCGCTGCGGGGTTCCCCTGATCGAGATTGTCAGCGCCCCCGACCTCCGCACGCCGGAGGAGGCCAAGGAATACATGATGAGGCTGCGGACCGTCCTCCAGTATCTGGAGGTCTGCGACGGCAACATGGAAGAGGGCAGCCTCCGGTGTGATGCCAATGTCTCCATCCGTCCAGCCGGCTCCTCACCCTTGGGGACCAAGGCCGAGATCAAGAATATGAACTCCTTTCGGCACGTCCAGCGGGCCTTGGAGTATGAGATTCAACGGCAGACGCGGCTCTTGGAGGAGGGAGAAAAGGTCCTCCAGGAGACCCGGCTGTGGGACGCGAACCAGGGGATCACCCTCGCGATGCGGGGGAAGGAGGAAGCCCACGATTATCGCTACTTCCCGGAACCTGACCTGGTCCCCTGCGGGGTGGCCCAGGAGTGGATCGACGCGATCCACGTTACCCTCCCCGAGCTGCCCGATGCCCGCAGACAGCGCTTCATCGAACAGTATGGGATCCCCCCCTATGATGCGGGAGTCTTGACCGCCGCCAAGGCCCTCGCCAACTACTTTGAGGAGAGCGTCCGGATTTATCCCAAGCCCAAGACGGTCAGCAATTGGGTGATGGTGGAGCTCCTGCGAGAGCTCAAAGGGGAGGCGGTCGAGATCGAGCAGTGTCCCCTCAATCCGGAGAAACTCGCCGAGCTGTTGAACCTGATCGATCAGGGGGTCATCAGCGGCAAGATCGCCAAGGCGGTCTTCGAGGAGATGTACCGATCGGGAAAGAGGGCCCCGGAGATCATCCAGGAGAAGGGAATGACGCAGATCTCCGACCAGGACGAGCTCTCAACCGCTATCGATCAGGTGCTGGCCGCCAATGCCGAGAATGTATCCGCCTACCTGCAGGGGAAGGAGAAGCTCTTTGGCTACCTGGTGGGGCAGATCATGAAGGCCACCCGGGGCCGGGCTAACCCGGAGCTGGTCAACCGGCTCTTGCGGGAAAAACTCCAAAGATAAGGGAAGGAAACGCGTGAAAAGGTCGGAAAGGACATCGGGGAAACGCATCGGGGGAAGGGTTGGCCTGGTGGGGCTGTTGGTTTTCTTTCTAGGGGGGTGCATGGTATCCCTGCTGGATCAAGCCTGGAAAGGGGATCTCGGTCCCCGGGACGGCAACCAGATCATCGTGGCCTATTGTCAAAACTGCCATGTCCATAAGGACATCCCACAGAACCAATGCCTGGAGGAGAAGCCCGCCCTCTACGATCGCCCCCCTTATAAGACTGCGGCTGAATGCTGGATTTGCCATTTCACCGAGAGGAACTCCTGGGCCCTTTACGACGAGTCCCGGCGCACCCGCCGGCCTGAAGAGGTCAAACAAGGCCAATACAAAGATTTCGAGAAGAAGGCCTTGAAGGAGATCGGATCCCGCCCACAAAAGGCCGACAAAGGCCTCCCCCAACAACTCTCTCAACAGCGGCCCTGAAACATGAGCTAAGAAGAAGGTAGGGCGTGGCCAAAAAAGGCGATTTGCTGGCTTTTTACCAACGAAAACATCTGGTCTTAGGCCTCCTGCAAGGGGGGAAAGGAGATCTTTACGTCCTTTTCACCGAGGAGTGGAAGGAGACGGAGCTGGAGCCCCATAAGGTGCTCATGGCTACGGGAAAAGGGATCGATCCTTCCCTCTCCGTTCCGGAAAAGAAGGAGCAAATGAAGAGGCTGAGGGCCCTCTTCGAGGAGGAGGCGCGCAGGGTTGACCTGTCCGGCCTCTGGGAATACCTACAGGGCGAAGGGGAGCGGTTCGATTTCGATCTCCTGGCGGAGACCTACCTGGGACGGAACGCTTCTCCGGAGGAAAAATTCTATCTCTTTTGGGCACTAGAAAACCATAACCCTTATTTTAAGAAGAGCGCTCAAGGGTATGTCCCTCGAAAGCAGGAGGAAGTGGAAGGTATCCTCCGGGCGGAGATCAAGGGCAAGGAGAAGGAGGCCGAGAGGGAAAGAGCCATCAACGAGCTGAGCCGCGCATGGCAGGAGACGGGTCCGGTGAGAATCGATCGGGAGGGCATCCGCGGCCCCTTGACGGTCCTCCGAAACTTCGCCCTTTACGGGGAGGAGCTCGGCCGAGCCCGGGAGGCCCAGGGCCTGATGGAAAGGATCGGCCTGAGGGAGGAGCTGGAGCTGATCGCCCTGCTGATCAAGGTGGGGGAGTGGGAAGGGGAGGAGGAGTTCCTCCTGGAGCGCTTCCAGCTGCCTCAGGCCCCCCCGTCGGCGGAGCTCCTGGCCGAGTCGTCCTTCCTACCCGAGAGAGAGCCCCCCTTGCGGATGGTTATCGTCTCGGCGCCCGAGAAATTCGCGGATGAACCCCTGAAGGGGGCAGAGCGGTGGGACCTCACCTCCTGGGAGACCTTCACCATCGACGATGAAATGACGGAGGTGTTCGACGATGCCCTTTCCCTGGAACGGCAGGATGGCCGGTTCCTCTTGGGGGTTCATATCGCCGATGCAGCGGCCTTCGTTCCTCCCGGCTCTCCCCTGGACCGAGAGGCCTTAAAGCGAGGCGAAACGATCTACCTGCCCGGCCGGCGGGTGGACATGCTTCCCCGCAGCCTGATCGCGGAGCACCTGAGCCTCTCTCATGGCCAGGAGAGGTTGGCCCTCAGCCTGCTGGCCACCTTCGACCACAGTTTCAACTTGCTGGAATACCGCCTGGTGGAATCGGTCATCCGCGTTAAGAGGCGGCTGACCTATCCGCAGGCTGGGGCGTTGACCGGAAGCGAACCCCTTCTTTGCCTGTTGCAGGAGCTCTCCCAGGCCTTGCGGGAGAAGAGGACGGCGGCCGGCGCCCTGATGTTCAACCTGCCTGAGTTGAAGATCTTCTGTGGCCCCGGGGGAGAGCTGCAGGTCAAAAAGGTCCTATCCAATACGCCGGGCCACCTCATCGTTTCCGAGACCATGATCCTGATGAACCATTTGGCCGCGGCCTTCTGTCGGGAGAAGAATATCCCGGTCCTCTATCGGGTTCAGGGGTCTCCCAACCGGGAGATCCCTAAGCTCAACGGGGACGATCCCCTTTTCCCGCTGAGGGCCATCCGTTTTCTCTCGGCCTCCAGGATCAGCCTGGATCCCGAACCCCATTATTCGTTGGGGGTGCCGGCCTACATCCAGGTGACCTCGCCCATCCGGAGATACGTGGACCTGTTGGCCCTGCGTCAGCTTCAGGGAACCCTGCGCCAGGGGAAGGCCCCTTACACGCGCGAGGAGTTGGAGGAGCTCTATCCCTCCCTGGAGGCCGGCCAAAGGGAGGTCAAGAAGGCCGAGAGGGCCCTGGAGAACTATTGGCTGCTCAAATACCTCAAGCTCAACCTCGAAGGCCGCAAGGTCCCGGCGCTCGTAAGCCAGCTGGGAAACCGATGGAGGCCCCCTCCTCTGAAGCTGGAGGAAGGAGCCGAGGTCGAGGTAAAGCTGGAGGGAATCGACCTCTTGCAGGGCAAGATCACGGCGGTCCTCCTTTCCTGAGGGCTAATAAATTAGGGGACAGGGAACAGGGGACAGGGTCCCAATAATCTGTACCCTAAAAATGGAAATTCCTATGCGATCTAGATAGCTCACAGCTCATAGTTCATAGCAAAATCAGCCATGAGCTATGAGCTAACTAAATAGAGCCTATCCGAAAATCTTTGCCGATGGATTTAATTGCAGAACATGATCAGCTTGACTACGTCCTGCTCAGAGGCCAGGTCTCGGGAGTCATAGATCACCACGACCCCCTCTTTCTTGTAAACTTCGCATAGGTTCTCCAGTTGCATGTAATGGAGTTTCTGGCCGCAACGGGTCCCAGCGCCATAGCTGCCGCCACTAGAGTCGAGAAAGGCCCC
>JACOWJ010000032.1 GCA_016176845.1 Nitrospinota bacterium | reverse complement strand
ATTGAGGTGGTGAGCGGTCGACGGAAGATCGTCGTGCTGGGCGGGGGGCCCTGCGGCCTGACGGCTGCCTGGGAGTTGGCGGAGAAGGGTTGTGAGGTGGCGGTGGTGGAGCGCGAATCCCAGGTGGGAGGCCTGTGCCGGACCGTGGAGCATCGGGGGTTCCGCTTTGACCTGGGAGGGCACCGTTTCATCTCGAAGGATCGAACCCTGATCGACCGCGTGAAGGGGCTGTTGGGCGACGAGCTGTTGGTTGCAACGCGTAGGAGCGTCATCCGCTGGCGCGGCATAGACTACCGGTATCCTTTGTCTCTTGAGGAAATCCTGAGAAAGGTGCCCCTCCGGTTGGGTTTGAGCTGCCTGAAAGACTTGATGGACCTCAGGATCCGGAAAAGGCTGAATGAGGGGACGGATCTGACCCTCGAGGATTGGCTCCTGGGGCGCTTTGGCCCCACCCTGTACCGCACCTTTTTTGAGGGTTATACCCGTAAGCTCTGGGGGCGATCCCCGCGGGAGCTCTCCGCCGATTGGGCCGGGCAGCGGATCCCTTCCCTCAGCCTGGGCGAGGTTTTTTCACGATGGCTTAGGCTAACGAAAGGCTTCCTCAGGACTTATGCCTCCTCCTTCTATTATCCCGAAAAGGGAATCGGACAAATCTTCGAGCGGATGGCCGAGGTGATTAGGGCCCGGGGCGGGCTCCTCTTCCTCAGCTCCGCGGTCCAGGAGGTGGAGGTCTCGAAGGGCAAGGCAAAGGCGGTGCATTTTAACTGCGAGGGCCGGGAGCAGGATCTGGAATGCGATCTCCTGATCTCCACCATTCCCCTTCCCGACCTGGTTCGTTCCCTGCGTTCGAGGAGGACGGGGTTGGAAGAGTCCCTGGAGAAGCTTTCTTTCCGGGGCGTCCGCTTCCTGGATCTGCTGCTCGAGCGGGATGAAGTCAGCGAGAACACCTGGATCTACGTCCCGGACGAGGACCTCCCCATGACTCGAATCCAGGAGCCTAAGCGACGCAGCCCCTTCAATGCCCCCCCCGGCCGGACCTCCCTGATCCTGGAGATTCCCTGTGATCCCGGAGAGGAGGCCTGGGAAGAGAGCGAGGAGGCCCTGCTTCACCGGGGAGTGAAGGCCCTCAGCCGGCTGGGCATCGAGGTGGGGGGGCAAGTGCTGGGATATGTATCTACCTGGGCTCCCCATGCCTACCCGATCTATCGGTTGGACTATCGGAAACACCAGGAACGATTGATCGCCGCGCTGAGCTGCAGCGAGAATCTGCTCTCCTGCGGCCGTCAGGGGCTCTTTCGCTATCTCTTCATGGACCAGGCGATGCAGATGGGTCTCCTGGCAGCCCGATGGGCCCAAGGAAAGGCCTCAAAGGAGGAGGTCTTCGGGGTTGGGCTGGAGGAGACGCTGATCGAGGCGCAGGTGCAAGAGGCTTGAGGCATCCAGTTAGGGGTTAGGGGCTAGGGATTAGGGGCTAGGGGTTAGTGAAGAAGAACTTTTGCTAGCCTCTAGCCCCTCAAAAATGGAAAGCTATGCGATCAAGCCCTTAGGTTTTCGAGCCAAATGCCGTAATAATATTAGAAACCTTGTGCACACATTTGCCGAGAAGCATGAGATTCCTTAACTTTTCGAGCGAAATGCCGTAATACTCGACCGCATGCGGTATGGAAAAGATATCATGAAGAAGAGGCTCTCCCTGAAGGTCCTCGGTCCTCTGATCCTTTTCACCCTGATCCCAGGGGTTATCTTCACCGGCCTGGCCGAGTGGTTGACCGAGGGGCTCCTGATCGACCATTTCCTTCAGCGGGCGATCGCGCTGGGGCAGCACATCAATCAGGAATTTTACGATCGTTACTTTAACCCGTGGTACGCGGTCGAAAAAGAGGCGTTCAACCCCCTGGACCCCAAACACTTGAAGGAGCTGGACGAGTTGATCCATGACAACATGCGCCACTTCCAGGTGGAGCGGGTAAACTTCTTCAGCCCGACCGGCCAGGTGATCTACTCGACGGAGAAGGGGTTGGTGGGCATGGATGCTTCTGTGATCCCCCAGGTGCGGCAGGCCCTCCGGGGCCAGGTGACCTCCAAGGTGGTTTATGGCTTCCGTCCGGACCGCCTCCACGGCAAGGCGGGCACTCTCCTCAACCACGACGTGATCGAGATCTATCTGCCCATGCTCTGCCTCAACGAAAAGCTGCCCAACCATGGCCAGCAAGTCGGCGTCCTTGAGCTCTACCAGAACATCAACGTCGTTCGTCAGTGGCTCACCAAGATCCGCCTCTACATGGGAGGGGTACTCTCGCTGATCCTGGTGGTTTCGATCGTCGGTGCCTCGTCCTCCCTTCATTTGGCCGCTTTGAAGCCCATCCGGCAGATGGTGGACACCATCACCGCCCCCGACATCGTGGTGGACGGGAAGCTGATGAAACGGATCGACGGAGGGAGCACTTACGAGCTGCGGGGCCTGGCCGACTCCTTCAACCGGATGGTCGAGGACGTCATCGAGAAGACCCGCCAGCTCAACGAGGCCAAGGAGATGGCCATGGTGGACGAGCTGACCTCGCTTTACAACCACCGCTATTTCCATCGTCGACTGGAGGAAGAGCTGTCCCGGGCGGCACGGGCCCAGACGGAGGTCTCCTTGATCTTCTGCGACCTGGATGGCTTCAAGGGGCTAAACGATTCGAAAGGCCATCAGGCTGGCGACCTGGGGCTGAAGGAGATCTCCCGGATCCTTCAGGGCTCCAAGCGGGTCTCCGATGTCGCTTGCCGTTACGGGGGAGATGAGTTCGCCCTGATCCTGCCGGGGGCCACCAGTGACGCGGCCAAGATATTGGCGGAGAGGCTGCGGGCGAGGGTGGAGGACCGGTTCCAGGGGAATCCCGATGAGTGGGGGGAGGGGCTTACACTGAGCATCGGCATCGCCTCATATCCCAAGGATGCCCCGGAGAAGAAGACCCTGATCGAGAGGGCTGACTGGGCTATGTATTATGCCAAGCGCAACGGGAAGAACTGGGTCAAGGTCTTCGACCTGTCCGAGTTCGTTAACCTTCCTTTTGTCGATTCCCAGGGAAGGGAGGAGCGGCTGGAGTCCATGCGAGCCCTGGTAGGGGCCCTGCGGGGGGAGGATGGCTATCTCCAGCGACACTCGGAGACTGTGGCCTCCCAGGCGGCGGCGGTGGCCCGGCAGATGGGGATGGACCCCCTGGAAGTGGACCGGGTCCTGGTGGCTGGCCTGCTGCATGACATTGGGGTGATCGTGCTCCCCGATCAGATTATGTCCAAGGCGGAGAAGCTGACAGAAGAGGAGATGGATCAGGTCAAACAGCACCCCGTCGTGGCGGTAAACCTCCTCGACTCCGTCGAGGGATTCAAGGAGGTCCTGCCGATCATCCTCCATCACCACGAGCAATATGCGGGCGGCGGGTACCCGCAGGGGTTGGCCCACCAGCAGATCCCCATGGGGGCCCGGATCCTGGCGGTGGTGGATGCCTATTATGCCATGCGCTCGGCCAGGCCCTTCCGGCGCGCTTTCACCCGGGAAGAGGTCATCGAGGAGCTCAGGAGATGCAGTGGCACGCAGTTCGATCCCGACGTGGTGGAGAACTTCATCCAATGGCTGAGTATGACGGAAAAGACCGAATCTGAGGAAGAAGCTGAAAAAGAGGTGGTAGGAGGATAGGGACGATGTGGCACTGGATCTTTTACCGTGAAAATGCCCGAGTCTCTCCACGGGCCATTTTCATGACCGGGGGCGGCCAACTTAGCTTGACCATGTCGGTTTTGCTCTGCTGGGTTCTCTTTTCGCTCTTCCCGGTCCCCGGCGCCTGGGGATATGGCTATGGGGCTGGGGCGGAGGACCCTCTCATCAAGGGCTTCGCGGATGTGGTCCGGGAGGGGAGGGCGGGCAGTTGGGACCGGTTGGCCCGGGTCCTGAATGACCTGGAGGTCCCCCTGCGAAACTTCAAGAGCTATTTCGGCCAGGACCTCCGGCCTCGGATCGAGGCCGCCATTCAAGCCCGGGACTTCCAGCGGATGGTCAAGGGGATGGCCCACCTGGTCTTCCTGGGGATCCGGGAGAAGTTTTACTGGAACCTGAAGGAGAACTTGCGAGACCCTGCCGCATCCCTGGCCCGGCTCAAGATGGCCAGGCGCTATTACGCGGAGATTCTGATGGGGAACGTCAAGGCCTTCGATAGCCGCCACCAGACCAATCTCAATCAGGCCATCCTGAACGACTTCGAGCTGGCCTTCAAGGCCTTGGGGTCTCCCGGGGCCTTTGGGGTGGGGGTCATTCCTTCCAAGCCGGAAGAATTTAAGTCGCTGGCTGCGCGCATCGAGGAGAGGATCCTCCAGGCCTATCCCTATTTTAAGGATGGAGAACGATCTTAGTACTAGCCCGCTTCATATGTGGAAATCTTTACAAACGAGTCAAGTTTCGATTTGAACCAAATCATGATGCCAGAGCAAGCCGTGGCCCCTCTGGTCGGTTTGAGGCGGAGCTTCGCTAGTACAACTTGGCTCGAGTTTTTCGCTGGTTTAGATTGCTTCGTCGCTTGCGCTCCTCGCAACGACCTGACTCTGTCATTGCGAGCGGAGCGAAGCAATCCCAGGTAAGCGAAAACCAGAAAATCATTTCCACCGATGTGTACTAGGGGTGATGGATCGCTGGGCACCAACAGGGAAATGTTTCCGAGGAGAGGAGAAAGAGGCAATGAAGGGGAGGGGGAAAGGTACGAAGAGGCTGGGAGGCATCTTGATCGGGCTGATGGCCCTGGGATGCTGGATGGCGCCCGCCTTTGCGGAAGATTCCGCGGCCAGGATCGAACAGCTGGCCCAAAAGGTCCAACAGTTGCAAGCACAGCAGGAAGAGACCCAGAGGCAGCTCAAGACCTTGTTAGAAGAGCTGGGAAGGATCAAGGGCAACCCCGCCAATCCTGGCTCTGCTGTGGCGCAAGGTTCTTCCGTGGGGAAGGGCAAGGAGGGAGAAAAAGAGGACGAATATTTCGAGGTGACCACGGCCGGCTCCGCCCCCGGTTCCTCCACCCGGGTGAGCAGCCTGGCGGAAAGCCTGGATTTCCACGGCTACCTGGACCTCAACTACTCCGACAGCGAGGTCTCGGGCATCCAGGGCAATCCCTCCTTTGATAACAACCACCTCACCCTCTGGACGGGATGGAAGATCCACGAAAAGGTCTATGCCAAGGCCGAGCTGGAATACGAGCATACCACCAATATCGCGTCGAGGGGCGGGGGAAAAGATGGAGAGGTGAAGATCGAGGTCGCTCAGATCGATCTTACCCCCACCCCCAAAGCCCGCCTATCGCTGGGATCGATCATCGTCCCCTTCGGCATCGAGGGGGAGGCCCACGCCTCGCCGATCAACCGCCTGGTGACCCGGCCCACGGCGGCCCGCAATGTCGTCCCGGGAACCTGGACCGACGTGGGCCTCTGGGGCAACTATACCGTTCCCCGGGTGGGCGAGCTGGCCCTCTTCGTGGTGAACGGGGATGTCCGCCACGGCGGCTTTGGCCGGGATAATCGCAACCAGGACCTCGGAGGTAACGACGGGAAATCCCTCGGCGGAAGGCTGCGGTTCAATCAGCTGGTGCCCGGGCTGGATTTTGGGCTCTCCCTCGTCAGCGGAAAGCATGACGAGAAGGACAACAGCCGTGCCAGCCGCCTCGGCTTCCATCTGGCGGCCGACCTCAAGCAGCTCTTCTCCTTGACCCGCGACCTCCGGGTGGTCGGGGAGTGGTTTGGGGGACGGGACGAGGAAGGGAAGGTATTTACCAGGCCCGGCAGCCAGAAAGAGATATACGATGCCCACTTGAAAGGCTGGTACTTCCAGGTGGCCCAGGGGATCACGCCCGGCCTGGAGGCTATCGCCCGCTTCGGGGAGTACAACATGGACCGGGAAATAACGGATAACCGATTCCGGGAATTTTCTCTGGGCCTGGGCTATAGTCCCCTGCCGAACCTCCGGTTTAAGGTGGAGTATCAATGGAACCGGGAGCAGGGACAAAAGGACGTGGACAACAACCTGCTGGCCGGGCAGGCGGTGGTGGCCTGGTAAAAAGCGAACCACTCGCGGAGGTTGGTACGGCTTTTCGCGCCTATAAACCTTTTGGGGTTGGGCTCCTGCTGGCCGCGAGCTCCCTGGCGCTGAGGCTCCCCCTGCGGGTCCCCTGGCTGGGCTCCTGGGATGAGGTGGACTTTGCCCTGGGCCTGAGGCGCTACTCCCTCTCGGAGTATCAGCCCCATTTCCCCGGCTATCCCGTCTACCTCGGACTGGCGCGACTTCTCTGGCCCTGGCTGGGAGAGGAGGGCTCCGCCCTGACCGCTGTCAATGCCCTCCTGGGGGGGATGACCGCCCTTCCCCTTTTCCTCCTGGCTGATCGGCTTTATGGCCGCCGCGTGGCCCTGCTCTCCTCCCTTCTTCTGATCTTCAACCCGCTCCATTGGCTGCTGAGCGAGCGGGCCCTCTCCGATGTGACGGGCTCCTTTTTTATCCTCACAGCCCTCTGCCTTTTCTCCTATGCTCCCCGCCCGTATGCCGGGCCGGCTGCAGGGGTCGCCCTGGCCCTGGCTCTGGGAACCCGGCCTTCCTATTTCCCTTTCTTGCTGACGGGTGCGATCCTCGAGGGACAGATCCTCCGAGAGCGATCCTCGGGAAGGGGAAAATGGATCGAAGCGATCCTGACCGTATTCTCTTTCCTGGTCGTTTGCTCCCTCTGGCTTCTCTGGCAGAGGGTCCAGCTTGGGGGAGAGCCCCTCCTGGCCGAGGGGTTGAGGTTCACGGCGGGTCATTTCCAATCCTGGGGCGGGACCGCCTGGATCGAGCCCTATCCCTTGGGCCGGATGCATGCCCTGCTCTCCGCCCTGTTCCTCCATGGTCTGGGCTTTTATGGGCCGGGCGCCTCTCCCTGGAGGCTCCTGCCTTCCTGTGGGATCGCCTTGGGCCTCCTCTGCTGGGCATGGGGAAAGGATCATTCGTCTCGGGCGGATCGCTTCCTCCTGGCCGGCATTATTCCCTACTTCCTCTGGATCTGCCTGGCCCAGAACCTCTCCCGCCCTCGCCACGTCCTGATCCTGGTCCTGCTCATGCTGCCAGGCGTCGCCCGCGGCCTGATCTCGCTGCTGGATCGCGTCTCTTCCCTCCATGGGAGGTTCCTCTCTCGCGCCTTGCTGGCCCTCTTCCTGGGCTCTTCCCTTTCCCTCTCGCTCGACCTGGTCCGCCGGCAACAAACTACGCCCCCCCTGGCCCTCCAAGTCCTAGATTTCTTGCACGACAGCTATCCAGGGGGCGATTCTCTCCTGTACGGCGGGGAGGAGCAGCGGCTCTTCGAGTATTATCGTCCTCGGCTGCCCTCCAAACGGATCCGTGGGATGAGCGAGCTGTGGTCCGATCCCCTTCTCGCCCTCATGTCTCCCCAGCAGATTTTTCTGACCATGGCGGGAGAGGCAGGAGGGCAAAGAATGGGAAATGGGAAATGGGAAATGGGAAATGGGAAATTAAAGAAAGATGGGAAATCGCAGAATTCGGCAATCCAGGCTCCGCCATTCCGGGTGGTTCCCATCCGGACCTTTTCCCGCGATCCCCTCCTCGATCCTTCAGATTGTTGTCTTACCCTATATCAATTGGAAATTGGAAGTGGGAAATTTTAAATTTCCCACTTCCAATTCTCACGAGGTGAGCAGGGGCCTGCCGAAGCCGTAGACCTCTCGTAAGGTCCGGGTGATCTCTCCCTGGGTGGCCTGGGCCTTGACCGCTTCGATCACGGCGGCAAAAAGGTTCCCCTGCTGACCGTGGGCCACCTCTTTCAACCGCTCCAGGGCCTCCCGGGTCCTCGTTTGGTCCCGCTCTTTCTTTAGCCTCCGCGTTCTGGCGATCTGCTTCGCGATGAGGTCATGCCTCACTTCCGGAGGAGGAGAAGAGGTCCGGCCATCCTCTTCGAAGGCTATATACTTGTTGACTCCCACGATGACCTTCTCCCCGCTCTCTGTCCGCTGTTGTTGCTCGTAAGCGGACCGGGCGATCTCTTTCTGCGGGTAGCCCCTCTTAACGGCCTGGTACATCCCCCCCAGTTCGTCGATCTTGGCGATGATCTGCCAGGCCCGTTCCTCCACCTCTTGGGTGAGCGTCTCCAGGAAGTAAGATCCCCCTAAGGGGTCGATGACATCGGCCACGCCGGTCTCTTCGGCCAGGATGTTCTGGGTCATGAGGGCGATGCGGGCCGCTTCCTCCGTGGGAGACCAGAGCGCCTCGTCGTAAGCATCGGTATGGAGGGATTGGACTCCCCCCAGGATGGCGGCCAGGGCCTGGAGGGTCACCCTGGCAATGTTGTTCAGGGGCTGGGCCGCGGTGAGCTCGGCTCCCGAGGTCTGGGCGTGGAACTTGAGCCGCAGTGCCCGGGGGTCTTGGATCCCGAAGCGCTCCCGGAGGATCCTGGCCCACATCCTACGGGCGGCCCGGAACTTGGCGATCTCCTCGAAGAACTGACTGCTCGCGTCGAAGAAGAAGGTGAACCGGGGGACGAGCTCCTCCGCCTTCAGCCCTGCTTTCAGCCCTTCCTCTACGTAAAAGATCCCGCTGGCCAGGGTGAAGCCCAACGCCTGAACCGGCGTAGCCCCCCCTTGCTGGACGTGCTGCCCCACGATGCTCAGGCAGTTCCATTGGGGCAGGTACTGATGGCAGAAGGTAATGTGGTCCATCAGCATGCGCAGGTGTCCCTCCAAAGGGAAACGGAAGAACATGTTGCAGCCGATGTAGTGGGAGATGAAATCCGACTGGTTGGAAGTCCCCCGCAATCGCTCCCGGGAGATTCCCTGCTTCTCGGCGCTGGCGATGCACATGGCCAGCATGATGAAGGGCCCTGGATCGTTTAGACCCAGGGTTACCTGATCCAAGGGGATATCCTTTAAGGCCATCTCCATATCCTGGAGGGAGTCGATGGTAGTCCCACAGCGGCCCAGCAGTTCCACTTCCGCCTCGTCGGAATCGCAGCCCCGCATGAAGGAGTTGCAGGGGATCAGGTTGATCCCCGTGGTCCCCACTTCGAGCATCCGCTTCTGCCGGACGTTGAAGATCTCCGGGGTCTCATGTCCGACCAGCATCCGCTTGGTCCACAGTTGGGTGCGATACATGGTGGGGTAGATCCCCCTGGAGAAGGGATACTGGCAGGGGTTGCCCAGGTCTCGATCGTACTCCAACCCCTCGAGGTCTTGAGGGGTGTAAAGGGGCTTGAGGGGGATGCCCGAGGAGGTCTCAAACTTCGAGCGCCTTTCGGGCTGTCTCTCTGTCACTTTCTCGTATTCCCTCTTCCATTCATCGTGCTTGTCTTGATCCATCGGGCTTCCTTTTAATTTACGGGAAAGTTTTAAGTTTCAGGTTTTAAGTGTTAAGCAAGAAACCTAAAACTTAACACCTAAAACTTAAAACTTAACTTGATTGTTCCGGACTCATCAGGCATAAAACAACAAGGACTCGGCAAAGGTCTCCACCTGGAGCCGCACGGGCTCGAAGGTGGTCATCTTCTCCTCGAACTCCATGGCCAGGTAGGGAATACCCTCCTGCTGCAGCGCCTGGGCGAAGAGGACCTGGTCGTCCAGGCCCGGCTCGCAGAACTTGGGAGGAGAAAGGATGACCGCCTGGGCCCCAGACCGGCGGCACTTCTCCAGCAGCCCTGGGGACTTGGAGCGGCGGCCGTCGTGCTGAATGGAGGAGTAGGAGAAGAGATCTCGGTAGCTCAAGGCCAGGGCCCTCAAGGGATCCCCTTCCTCGGGGACGGGGCCCGTAATCCAGCGGCTGGCCATGATAAAGTCGTCCTCCACGATATCGCAGACGTCCTCGATCACCTCGATGAACTCCAGGGGAGGCTGCTCGCAGAAGCTTCCCTCGAAGACCACCCGGATCTTGTCCAGGGGCTTGGCCTTTCGCCCCGGCAGCTCGGCCAGGACCGCCTCCAGCATGCCCAGGTGCTCCTCCACCGGGATTCGGGTCCCCACCCGGAGCAGGGCATAGGTATCGGCGGCAGAGATCAGCCAGGGAGAATGCCTTCGGATCTCGTAGAGCCGCCGGATAAGGGCGCGCTGGCGGTTGTAAAGCTGGAGGCTGTGGCGGAGGGATTCCGGGGAGATTTGCTTTCCGGAAAGCTCCTCCAAGAGCCGTTTGAACCGAGCGTATTCATCGCAGAGGTACTCCCCAGAGCGACGACTGACCAGGTTCTGGGGCAGGTAGAGGAGGTCGGTGGGCACGTGAGAGAAGTTACGGTGCCAGATCTGGACCAGGTTGCGGGCCACGTCGCAGATAGGATGGAAGAGCATCAGGTCCAGGAAGTCCCACATTCCCCGGAAGGCCATCTCCACCGTGGTCCGGGGGATGGAGCAGATGAAGGAAGGGAGGCGCGAGTCGGCCTGCTTGACCTCGATCCGGTTGCCCGCCCCATAGACGGCCACCGGGAGCATGCCCGCGGCATGAATGATCTCCACGGGCGTATAGACCGGAAAATAGCCGATTACCTTTCCTCCCGGGTGTTGCTCTTTCCATCGCTTAGCCTCCGAGAACGCGAAGTCCTCGACGGATTCTCGACACTGTTCGATGATCTTTTCCATCTGCATTGATTAACTCCTCATGCAGTTATAGTTATCCAGATAAGTTTGGGCAGGCTGGAAGCCCACCCCACCGTGGAGCCAGCATCTTGCCAGCGGGAAAAACTTTTCTGGGCAAGTATATTGTTTGCGGAACCTCCTCGACCGATAAATCGGGGAGCTTTTCCGCCTCTGTTTAAGAAGCGCAGCTTCCCAAAGCGTCCCCTGAGACTTGTCCCTTCAACGAGAGGCCAGCCCCTGAAACGGAGGGGCACCTGTCGAGGCATTCTTTTCGGAGAAGGCCTGGGCGGTAAAGATATAGATCTCGGCGCCCTCCCTCCAATCGTGGGGTTGGAGCCCTGCCTTCAAGCAAGTGTTTTCCAGGAAGGTTTGGAGGTCCCAATGCCGCTCGGCGGCTACCCGGGGAAGAAGCAAGCCGCTATGAGGCCCCTTTTTAATGAGCATGCCATGCCGGCCAACTCGGATCTCCCGATAAGCCGTGGTCCTCTTCAAAGGGCTCAGGACCGAGACTTCCAGGGTCACTTGGGATGCCTCATCGATCGTCATGGCCGGGAAACGGGGATCGCGCGCGGCGGCATTGATCGCATTGTCCCTTACTGTCTCATGAAGGGGCTTGATGGGCAGGACGTTGCCGATGCATCCCCGGAGCCTTCCATCTTTCTCCAGGGTTACGAAGGCCCCCTGTTTCCTTTGAATCTTGTCTGTCAAGGGATATTGACTGAACTCGGCTTCCAGCACCATGCCGGTCCTCAGATAGAGCTCCATCGTGTCACGGGCAATGGAGAGCAAGGTCCTCTTCTCTTCCCGATCCAATAGCTCCGGGTCGCGAGTGAAGGCGAGCGAGGCGTAACTCACCGCGTTGCGATAGTCCCCGCTAATCTCTCCGGAAGTATAATAGTCCATCAGCTGTCCGTGGGCATCCTCCGGCAAAGTGTGCAGCAGGAGGGCGATGGGCCGAAAGCCGCAGATGGTGGAGCCCGTACTGGCCACGTAGCCCAGGAAGCCATGGGGGTCCAATTCCTCGATCCGCGCCAAGGCATGGGAATCCAGAGTACGGATCCGGTACGGGACCTCGCTCTCGAAGGGAAGATAGCCAAATCGAGGCCCATAGTGAGTAAAGTCTGAGCTGGCGATCAGGAGCGTGTGATCATCCACCTGGTGTTGAACCTCTTGGGCCAGGGCAGGGTAGTCCTCCGCCGCCAGCTGCCCGACCAGGAGGGGTACCAGCTTGAAGCCCTGTAAGGATCGCTGGAGAAAGGGCAACTGGATCTCCAGTGAGTGCTCCTTGAGGTCGGCCTCCACCTGCGTTTCGATCAGGGGATGAGCACGCAACGATTTGACGGCCTCTTGGTCTACCTCCACCAGGCCCAGGGGGGTCTCATAATGCGAGACCGGCAGGGCCGAAACGCCTCGAAAATCCCCGTAATGGCTGGGAGCCAGGACGATCACCCGCCGATAGCTCCGGCCAATTAAGGCCCGGTAAGCATGGGCTGCGCATCGGCCTGAGTAGATGTAGCCGGCATGGGGAGAGATAAGGGCCAGGAGTGCCCCCCGCAAATTGATGGGTTTGGCCTCCTGTAGTAAGGTATCCACTTGACTACCCAGGGACTGGGCGGTGGCTGGGTACCATGTCCCTTTTAGGATGGAAGGGCGCACCTCCTGCCGATTCTCCCTGGCCGTCCAGGATACGGAGAAATCCATGGGAATGACCTCTTCCTCTATGAAGCCCTTAACCAAAACCTGCTCGAATATGCTCAAGGGTTTATCATCATCTCACAGTTGGCCCGGCCAGTCAAACCTTATTTCAGTTGGGTTTTTGGCTCGCCTTTTCTTGACCGTGTCCATGAAAAGTCTTATTTCAACCTATGAAGTTGAGAATTTGCCTCGATGGGGATGGCAAGGGGGTTTATATCGGGCTCTAAAAAATTTCCTTGAAAAAAATAAAAAAATTGATTATCTTATATCGTTTCGTTTCCATTGTATGAGGGAGATTGAACTACCTTTTCGAATAAAGATGTAGAGGCGGACAGGCGTGGACATTTCGAGCGTAGCCGGGCGCAACGAGCCGGAACATCGGAGGAGAGGCCGTCGAGTGACCTGTCTGAGGTTCCCCTCCAAGGTTTTTACATAGGACATGGCCTCTTATGAATTCAAGACTTAGCCAAAACTTTCAGGGGGTGAACGTTTCAGGGATGAAGAGATCAACTTCTGTCACAGTCACTGCACCGCTGGATGGCGAAATTTCCACAAATCGCTCAATCACCGATAACCTGGAACGGCTGCTCGAAGTCCTTCCATCGGACATCTGCCAGGCCATCGAGGCCGAGGGGGATACGGATGAGCTGTTGGAAATCATCCTGGACCTGGGACAGGGGCCGGAGGCGCGGTTTCTAGGCCGGACCGTCCCTCTCTCCTCGCGTCAGGTGGGCTGGGAGGATCTGGAGTACGTGACCAGTCGGGTGGGAGAGTTTGGGAAGGACAATCGGGCCGGCATCGAGCGCACTCTGCATCGGATCTCCGCCATCCGCAACCGACGGGGAAGGATTGTGGGTCTGACCTGCCGGATCGGCCGGGCAGTTTACGGGACGCTCGACCTCATCCACGATGTAGTGGAAACGGGCAAGAGCATCCTCTTTCTGGGACGGCCTGGCGTAGGAAAGACCACGATGTGCCGGGAGGCGGCTCGGATCCTCAGCGAGGAGTTTAACAAACGGGTGATTGTGGTCGATACCTCCAACGAGATCGCAGGCGACGGCGATATCCCGCATGTAGGAATCGGCCGGGCTCGTCGGATGCAGGTGCCCTCCCCTGAGCTGCAGCACGATGTCATGATCGAGGCGGTGGAAAACCACATGCCCGAGGTCATCGTGGTGGATGAGATCGGCACCCAGGCCGAGGCCCTGGCCGCCCGGACGATCGCCGAGCGTGGAGTGCAGCTGATCGCCACGGCCCATGGCAACACGCTGGACCGGCTTCTGATGAACCCCACGCTGGTGGATCTGGTGGGAGGCATCCAGGCCGTGACCCTGAGCGACGAGGAGGCTAAACGGCGCGACACACAGAAGACGGTTTTAGAGAGAAAGGCCCCCCCGACCTTTGAGGGCCTGGTGGAAATCATGGAGATCGGTCGGGTGGCCATCCATCATGAAGTGGCCAGCACGGTAGATCGTATCCTGCGAGGGTTGCCTCCCCAACCGGAGATCCGCTCTCGCGGCGTGGATGGAGAGATCGAGATCCTGGATGCTTTCGCGGAAGGGGAGGACGAAGAGGACGAGCCGGAGGTCCGGCGGAGCGGCAGGCCTCTCAAGAAAGATCGTTCCAGCCCTCTGAAGATCTTCCCTTACGGGGTGAGCCGCAAGAGGCTAGAGCGGGCCATCTGGGAGATGAGGCTGCCGGCTTATGTGACCAGAGATTACCGGGAGGCCGAGGCCGTGGTCTCACTGAAGGCCCATTATCGACATCCTAGCGGCAAATTGAGGGAAGCGTTGCAGGATGACGTGCCAGTCTTTCTGGTTCGGAGCAATACATACAGCCAACTGGCGGCTGCCCTGCAGGAGATCTTCCAGACCAAAGGAAAGAGCGAAGAAAACGAGGCATTAAGGGAGGTGAGGGAGGGCATCCAGCAGATTCTTCAGGGGGAAGAGGTGGTGGAGCTTTCTCCGCAGCGTTCTTACATCCGGCGGCTGCAGCACCAGTTGATTGGAGAGCACCGCCTCAAGTCCGAGAGCTTTGGGACAGAGCCCTTCAGGCGCGTAAAGATCTTCCGCGATTAAGCCTTTGCTTTAAGGCCTAATCTTTTCCGATGGATGGCCGAAAAGAGGATTACCACCTTATTCAATGCTTATCAAGCTTGACAATGGGCCAAAAAAGAACGAAAGAGAAACGGCCTAAACCCGCTCCGGATATGAAAGTCCGGGTAATAGGTGGGGGGCCTCAGATCCGCTAAGGAGCAAGAAAATTAAAACCATTTTCAAAAGGAAGAATTTATCCAAGGAGAACCCTGCCCGCGTTAGCTCTAAAAAAGAGACGGATAGAGGGGGCTCAATCAATATGCCGAAAGGAAAAGGATCCAAAGAAATCGAGGCTCTTTTTGGGCTAGAGGAAGAGGACCTCTTGCCTTCGGAGGGGTTGGAAGAGGGGAAGGGGGAGGTGTCCACCCGAGGGATCAGCAACCTGTTGCAGACCTTGGAAGAGGATGAGATAGACCTCGATGAGGCTGCGGAGGTGGGGGTTCAGGGGGACAAAACCGACGAGCTGCCGATCGACGAGCTATCGATCGAAGAGTTGCCAGCGGTCGAAGAGGCGGTCGTGGGAGAACCCGAAGAAATCGAGGAGGAGGAAGAGGAAGAAGAAGAGAGCTTCCTGGATCCATTCCGGGCCTATTTTCGCGATATGGCCTCCCTGCCCCTGCTCACACGCGAGGGAGAGGTGGAGCTAGGCAAGATGAAAGAAGGGGGGGAGATGGAGATCCGGAGGGCGGGCTTCCGGACCCCCCTGGCCGTCCTACAGGTCTTCGCCTTGGAGGAGAAACTCCAGGAGGACAAAAAGCGCATTGAGGATATTGTTCAGGGACTGGACGATGAGGCTTGCTCTGAAGAGGAAAAAGGACGGCGCAGGCAGAGGTTTCTGGAGATTGTCCGGAAGCTGAAGATGCTCGGTAGAAAAGTGGTCAAGCTCCGGGAGGCCCTCCAGGTTGCCCTTCAGTCGCAAAAAGACGAGGAAGAGCGCAAGGCGCTGGAGCATAAGCTGCAAACCTATCGGGAGAAAATGTCCCAGCTGTTGGAGGAGCTTGAGCTCAATAAGGAGTGGATTGATCAGATCGTCCATGGGCTCCGAGAACAATGGATCCGGGTGGAGCGGGAGGCCGACGCGAACGGCCAACAGGCGGGTAGGAACATCTTGTTCACTTCCTCCATGTCCACCCGGGAGATCAAGCGGGAAAAGGGCCGGCGGCGGGCGATTAAGGTCCGGGAGGCCCCGGAATATGAGCTCAAGATTCCCATCTCTCTGGAGGAGTTCCGGGAGGTGATGGCGGCGATCGAGCGAGGGGAGACCAGGGTCAAAGAAGCCAAAAATAAGCTGATCGAGGCCAACCTGAGGCTGGTCATTACCATTGCCAAACAGTACACCTACCGAGGGCTGAAGTTCCTGGATCTGGTCCAGGAGGGAAATATTGGGCTGATCCGGGCCGCCGAGAAATACGATTACCGAAAAGGCTATAAATTCAGCACCTATGCCATCTGGTGGATCCGGCAGTCGATCACCCGCGCTCTGGCCGAACAGGCCCGCACCATTCGGATCCCGGTCTATGTCACCGAGACGATCAAGCGGATGGTTGCCGTCTCTCATCGGCTGTGGAAGGAGCAAGGCAAAGAGCCCTCGCTGGAGGAGATCGCTCAGGAGATGAAGATGACGCCGGAGGAGGTCCGAGAGATCATGCGGATCACCAAAAGGCCGATCTCCCTGGAGATGCCCATCGGGGATGAGGACAGCCGCTTGGCCGACTTCATTGAGGATAAAAAGACCATCTCGCCAGCCGAAGCGGTCATCCACAAGGATATGGCCCGACAGGTCAACCGGGCCCTGGCCACCCTCACCCCAAAGGAGGAGCAGGTCATCCGGATGCGTTTTGGCATCGGGGAGCCTTCGGATTACACGCTCCAGGAGATCGGGGACGTGTTGGGTCTCAGCCGCGAGCGGATCCGGCAGATCGAATTTCTGGCCTTGGAAAAGTTGCGGCATCACACCAGGAGGAAGTTTCTGGAGTACCTGAACGAAACGCTCTCTTGATGCCTAGAAAGGCTTGGCGATGTTCAAGAGCTCGATCTTAACCTCATGGGTGCTGGCGGGTCTCTCCTCGCTTCTCCTTTTCTCTTCCCCTCAAGCTCCTTCCGCGGAGGCCGCCTGCTCGAATCTCAGCGTAGAGGAGGCCCAGGCGATGGCCCAGAAGGAGCCCCAGGGGGTTTTGTTCCTTGATGTGAGGACACCTCAGGAATACGCCTATGTGGGCCATATCACGGGGGCGATCAACCTCCCTTGGGAGCTCTGGAATCCAACCACCTATCAGCATGATCAGCCCAATCCGGCTTTCGAAAAGGAGTTGCTGTCCCGCCTGGACAAGGGGCGCAAATATATCGTTTATTGCCGCAGCGGAGGCAGAAGCCGTGCGGCTTGCGCCCGAATGGCAGCCTTGGGTTTTACCGTTTACAATTTGAAGGACGGTTTTGAGGGGCAGACAGACAGGAAAACGGGGCTGAGAAACGTGGACGGTTGGAAGGCCAAAGGCTATCCGTATACTTATGAGATCAAACCGGAGCTGATCTCCCGGGAGCCAAGTGCTGCGTTGGAACGATAAAGCCTATCCGAAAACCTTCTCAAAGCCTCCCTTGACCGAAAAAGCAAAGGAGATAAGGAGTGTTTCCGGATCATTCGTGTCAACTTAACCCCTGGGAACGCGGGCGTCCCCGCCTGCAAAGAGCGGCCAAGATGGCCGCACTCCCAGGACCAAACCTTAAGTTGACACGAATGGTTTCCGGATAGACTGTTAGAACCCGTCCAATCGATAGAGGCCGGCCTGCTGCGTTATCCGGAGCGCCTCCTCGAACTCGGCTCGTGTGATTCGCCGATTTAATGGAGCATGCCGGCTGGCCTCATAACAAGGACGGTACTGGTCCATGAGGTTGACATAGGTGTGGCGAGAGACCTCGTGGGCCAGAAACTCCATAGCTTCCTGGGTGCCGGCGAGACCGTTGGGCAGGACCAAATGCCTGATCAACAGGCCTCGTTGGGCGATCCCCCTTTCATCCATCAGCAGGTCTCCCACCTGACGGTGCATCTCCTTCAGTGCTTCCCGAGCCACCTCGAAATAATCTGGAACCGCGCAATAGGCCTGCCCGATCTGAGAATCAGCAAACTTGAGATCGGGCATATAGATATCGAAGAGGCCTTCCAACAGCCCCAGCACCTCTAAGGATTCATAGCCTCCACAGTTATAAACCAAGGGGAGGTTCAGTCCCTGCGCGATAGCCTGGGGTAGGGCCGCCAGGATCTGAGCGGAGAAATGGGTGGGGGTGACGAAGTTGAGATTGTGGCAGCCTTCTTCCTGTAACTCCACCATCAAGTCGGCCAGTTGTTCCAGGGAGATCTCCCGGCCATGACCCCCGTGGCTGATATCGTAATTCTGACAAAAGACACAGCCCAAGTTGCAGTGGGTGAAAAAGATCGTTCCCGATCCCCTCAGGCCGACCAGGGGCCTCTCCTCTCCGAAGTGGGGACCGTAGCTGGAGATGATGGGCAGGAGCCCACTTCGACAAAACCCCTTCTCTCCCTTGAGCCGATTCACCCCACAGCGCCTGGGACAAAGCCGGCACGCCTCCAGCAGCCCGTACGCCGTTTCGATCCGCTCCTGTAAACCGACATGGCCAACCCAAGTTGGACGCTCCCGCGTAGGAAAACGACCTTCGAGAGACCTTGGCATTTTCACGGTAAAAATCCCCGGGCTTGAAGTTCCAAATATCCTGTCCGAAACATGGGTTTCTTATCCATTTCCATGGATGACCTTGACTGCTCCCGGCGAGCCCTCTTCTCCCTCCACGATGAATTTGACCGGCAAGAAATAGCGAGCCACCCAGATATTGGTCAGCAGGTGCTGGCTGATCCGAGAGGTGGTGAAGCTGGAGTTGCCCCCCGCGAGAGCAAGGAACGGGATGAGCTGGTCGGCCAGGTGCTCTTCGATGGCGCAACCCGAATCGAGGTAACGGATCAGATCGTCGACAGCCTCGTCGGCCACCACCTCGGCCCGTTTTCCTCGAGCCCCCAAGGAGGAGAAGCCGCCTATCCCTTCCTCCGAAAGGGCAAGCAGGAAGAGAAAACTGCCCTGGCCCAGGCTGGGTGCCTGAGTGACTTCCATTTCCACGGGTAAGCCCAGGGCTTTGAGCCGCCCCTCCGCTCGTCGGGCCTGCCGCTCTGCGACATGAGAGGGCAGGTTGGAGGTGGCCGAGAGCCCCTTGATGGCCTTCAGCCTTCCCCGTTCACCGAGCGTAATGGGCTGGAGCTTGGTCAAAGGCTCTACACCCAGGTGCACAACCCCACCCCCGATCGGGTACCAACCCCACCGCTCCAGCTCCAGGTTGGCCCGATAACCCAACCGACCCAGGAGGGGCAGGAACACCTCGGCTAGATATTGGAACGGAGGGCTCCAGGGGACATGGGTCCCTCCCCGCAGCGTGACCTCTGAAGACTCCGGCCCGTAAGCCAGGGGGAGGGCCAGGGTCTGGAAGAGGAGGGAGGTAGCCCCGGCGCTGCCGCTGCGGGCCTCCTCGGCCACATCGAAGGTGTAACGGCCGCTGATGATTTGTCGAGGAGAAAAGGCGAGGGATGTGGATCCCAGTGCGTCTCCACGAAGATCGGCCTGACTGACCTTGGCCAACGCCCGCACCCCGGTCAGGTGCTGGGGACGCAGGCCAGGACGGTTCCGCTTAGCGCGGATGTTGGTGATCTCGATCGGCTGATGGAGGATAGCGGATAAGGCTAACGAAGTCCGAAGGATCTGGCCTCCACCCTCCCCATAACTGCCGTCAATCTTTAGCCCCATAGCCCTCCCTCTCGTTAATCTCCCGGATATCGGCCCACGCCTCCAACCCGATTAAAGGGACGAAGACGCAATCGACCAATTCGTGCCGCACAAATCGCCCTTGCTGCCGGACGATCTGGAGAAGGGTCTGGTTGCACCGATCTCCTATGGGGATGACCAGCCTTCCTCCTTCGGCTAGCTGGTCCAGGAGCTGAAGAGGGACGCGCGGGGCGCCGGCTGTGACCAGGATGCCATCGAAAGGGGCCTTTTGGGGAAGTCCCAGGCTCCCGTTGGCTATGATGACCTCCACGTTATTGAAGCCCAGCTCCCGGAGGGTCTCCTGGGCCCGTTGGGCTAATGGGGGAAAACGCTCGACGGTGTAAATCCGATAGGCCAGACGGGACAAGATGGCCGCCTGATAGCCGGAGCCGGTCCCGATCTCCAACACCTTTTCCCAGGGCTGGGGCTGAAGGGCCTGCGTCATCAAGGCCACCATGTAGGGCTGTGAGATGGTCTGCCCCTCTCCGATGGGCAAGGGGCTATCCTGGTAAGCTGCATGCCGGTAATCAGGGGGGACGAAACAGTGTCGAGGCACCTCCTCCATGGCATTCAGCACCCGGGAGTCCTTGATCCCTCTCTCCTGCAGTTGCAGCCGCACCATCCGAATCCGGTCTTCCAGAAAGGGGTCCTCGTTCATAACCCTTTACCCCTTCATAACCCTATCCCATCGACCGCAGCGCCGCAATCGGGGCATTTTCCGTCTTTGATACTATACTGCCGGACTTGAAATCCCCAGCGATCGACCAGCCTCGACCCACAGCGATAACAGTAAGTATCCTCGTAGGCGTCCCCCGGGGCGTTGCCGGTATAAACGTATCTCAGCCCCTCTCCCAGGCCGATCTCTCGGGCCCGATGCAGGCTCTGCAAGGGGGTTCGCGGGCGATCAGTGAGCCGATAGGTGGGATGGAAGGCGCTAAGGTGCCAGGGGATCTCTGCCCCTACCCCTTTTAGAAAGCGAGCGATCTCCCGGAGCTCCTCTGGGGAGTCGTTGTGGCCCGGGATGATCAGCGTGGTGACCTCCACCCAAATGCCCGCCTCCCGCATCCGCCGGATACTGTCCAGGACAGGCTGGAGGTGTCCCCCGTATAACTGGCGATATTTCAAGTCATCGAAGCCCTTGAGGTCCACATTGGCCGCGTCCAGGTAAGGTCGGATCATCTCCAAGGCCTGCGCGGTCATATAACCGTTGGTCACGAAGAGGTTGGAGATCCCCCCTTGCTGGTGGGCCAGCCGGGCGGTCTCGAAGGCCAGCTCGAAGTAGATGGTGGGCTCGGTGTAGGTGTAAGAGATGCTGGCACAGCCATGCGCCTGGGCCAGCGAGACGATTTGCTGGGGGGAGAAGGGCTGGCCGGGGAGCTCTTCTCCGGGATGTTCCCGAGGCCATTGGGAGATCGAATGATTCTGGCAGTGCAGGCAACGAAAGTTACAGCCCGCGGTGGCGATGGACAAGGAGCGGCTGCCGGGGAGAAAATGGAACAGGGGCTTCTTTTCGATCGGATCGATCTGGGCGGAGACGACTCGGCCGTAAGCCAGAGAGTAAAGTCTCCCAGATCGATTGACCCTCACGCCGCAGAGCCCCACTCTCCCTTCCGGGATCCGGCATCGGTGAGCACAAAGATCACAAACTACCAGGCTGTTTTCTTCTAAATGATAAAGTAAAGCTTCTCTCATAGAGGAAATGCTTCCAACTCCAGCTGCTGGAGCACTTTTTCCCGGAGCTGTCGGGCCAAGGGGAAAGAATGCAGCAACTGCCCATCTTGCACCAAAGGCTGCACCAACTCTTCCCTTTCTCCCCCGCAAGGACAGCCCTCCGGCGGCCATCCCCGGGGCAGGATCTGGTCTTGGTGACACTGCCGGCAGCGCCACACGCTTTTGGCGCCCGACCACTTCCCCCGCTTGGCCAAGGGTTGGCCCTCGACCTCCACGATGTCCATCGAGAAGTCCACCACCGGGGCGTTGCTGATGGTCGTCCCCACCCCGTAGGCGTCCACCAGGGGGTTGAGGCGATGGATATCCTCTTCGTCGAGGGCGCCGCTGGCGTAGAGCTTGACGTGTTGGTAGCCTCGCAGGTCCAGCTCCCAGCGCACCTCCTCGAAGATGCGGTAGAAATCGCCCCGCCGGGACCGAGGGGTGTCCAGCCGGATCGCGGCCAGCTCTTTCCCCAAGGCCTCGGCTACCCGCAAGGCCTCGAACTTCTCGTCGTTGAAGGTATCGATCAGGGCTACCCGGCGAACCTCTCCGGGAATGACTTCGTGGAAGGCCTGGATCGCTCCTACCGTGTCTCCCAGGAGGATGATCAGGGCGTGGGGCATCGTGCCCATCGGGTCCTGCTCGATTAGCCGCCCGCTGGCGACGACCGCTACCCCGTCGCAACCCCCGATGTAAGCGTTCCGTTCGATCATGGGGGCCAGGCTAGGGTGCATCCGACGCGCCCCGAAACTGATCACCATCCGATTTCCCGCTGCCTTCTTACAGCGAGCCGCCTTGGTGGCTATGCCCGAGGCCTGACAGAGGAAGCCCAGCAGGGCGGTCTCATAGAGGCAGAAATCGGTGTAGTTTCCCTCGACCTCCAGGACCGGTTGGTAGGGGCGAAAGATCGTCCCTTCGGCCATCCCTCGGACATGGACCTTTACCCCTTCCATGAGGGAGAGGCATTCCTCCATTCCCGCCAGCACCGCCCAAGCCCAACCTTGCGGCAGCTCCTTGGCGATGAGCTCTGCTCTCACCCTCTTATCGATTCCCTTCGCCCGGAGGATCTGTAAAGTGCGCGCGAAATAGACGTCGGTAACCTTTCCTTCCTTGATCTCCTGCCAGCCCGCAGTGTGGATCATCCCCTTCTCCCTGCAATCTCCCTCGAATCAATTTCCAATTTCCAATCCTGTACCTCCCTCCCTGCAATCCCTCTGGAATCATCTTTCAATTTTCAATTTTCAATCCTAGCCCCCCTCCTTCTCTCACCCCGTCACTGGATATCCCGAAGGACGGAAGCCGCCTCCTCTGGGGCGACATAGTTAATGAAAAATCCCGTTCCCCACTCGAACCCCATGGGGCGAGCCAGCCTGGCCCTCAGCTCGATATGCCAGTGATACTCCTCACGATAGAACTCTTGGAGGGGGGTAGTATGCAAGACCATACTGATCATCGCCTCTTCAAAAGCCTTCTGCATCTTGGTATAGATGGCCTTCAGCGCCTGGCTCAGGTCGGTCACCTGGGAGCCGGAAAGCATGGCAAAGTCGGGAAAATGGCTTTTGGGGATGACCCAGGTCTCGTAAGGATACCGGGAGGCATAGGGGGCAAAGGTTAGGAAATGGTCCGTCTCCAGGATCACCCGTTTTTGGGCCCGGAGCTCCTGAGAGATGATGTCACAGTAAATGCACCGCTCCTTGCGCTGCTGGTATTCCAGAACCCCTCGGATCTCGTCTTCGATCCGCGCAGGAATGAAGGGCATTGCCACGATATGGGAGTGCGGATGATGAAGAAGATGCTCTAAGGTCGGGTCCCAATGATGTTTCGGGCCCCAGTGATGTTTGGTGATGAGGATCTGTCTGAACCGGTTATCGCCTCGCAGGGATAGGCTTCGCTGGCAATAGGCCTGGAGGATCCTCTCCAGCTGCCCCAATTCCATCTCCGGCCAGGTCTGCTGATGCTCCGGGGTCTCGATCACCACCTCGTGGGCCCCAAAGTTGTTCATCATGTCGTACATTCCCTCCGCTCGTTTTCCCAGGCCCCCTTCCAGCCGAAACAGGGGGTATTGGTTGGGCACCACCCGAACCCACCAGCCGGGGCCGTTTTCCCTAGACCCCGTCTCCCGAAGGACGAAGGTCTCTGGAGGGGTGGCGCCCTCACTGCCGGGACAAAAGGGACAGGTTTCCTTCTTCCCTTTGGAAGGAGAGGTGGAGATGGCTACCCAACGACGTAAGACAGGTTCTCTTCTCAACTCAGACACGCTAAAAGCTCCTTAGTTGGCTTAGCCAATCGCTTACGATTGATTGCTAGCTCCTCTTGGTTGAAATTTCTCAACGGCTTATCTCCGAAGCTCCCCGCTCCCTTAGATCCATTGGGGCAATAAACCGACATGACCGACCGAAGTTGGCCGCCCCCGCAGATGAAAATCTCCTTCAGAAAGACCCCGGCATTTTCACGGGAAAACCCTTCTGGGAGGTTTGAGGGAACCAGGCCCTGAGCCTCAGGGAATTGGCGACCACGGAGATGGAACTGAAGCTCATCGCTGCCGCTGCAATCATGGGGTTTAAAGAGATTCCCCCAAAAGGATAGAGGAGACCGGCCGCAATGGGGATGCTGGCCACGTTGTAGGCGAAGGCCCAGAAGAGGTTCTCTCGAATAGTGCGCAAGATCCTCCGGCTGAGCTCGATAGCCGCCACCACGCCCATCAGGCTTCCCCCGATCAGGGTAATGTCACTTGCTTCCATGGCCACATCGGTGCCGGCCCCCAGAGCGATGCCCACCTGGGCCTGGGCCAGGGCTGGGGCGTCGTTGATCCCGTCGCCCACCATGGCCACCACCCGGCCCTCCGACTGGAGTCGATGGATGTAAGCCAACTTCTCCGCCGGAGAGACCTCCGCGACGACCTCTCGGATGCCCGCTGCGCGCGCGATCGCCTGGGCCGTTTCCCGCCGATCTCCGGTGAGCATCACGACCTCGATTCCCATCTCTTGAAGCCTACGGACCACCTCGATGGAGTCGGGCTTCAAGGGATCGGCCGCAGCCAACAGACCCATGGCCCTCCCATTCGAAGATAGATAAATGGGGGTTTTCCCCTGGGTTGATAGCCTTTGCGCCTCGGCTTCCAGGGTCCCCAGGTCGATCCCTTCCTCTTTCAGCAGCTTCTCGTTGCCCAGGAGGATCTCCCTTCCCTCGATCCGGGCCCGTACCCCCCGGCCCACGATCGCCCCGAAGTCTTGAGGTTCCTCCGAAGAAAGGCCTCTTTCCCGAGCGGCCTCGACCAGGGCCTGCGAGAGTGGATGCTCTGAAGCCCTCTCCGCTGAGGCCGCCAGCCGGAGCAGCTCATCCGGGGAGAATCCGTCCAGGGAATGGAGATCGGTCACCCTCGGGATCCCTTGGGTCAGCGTGCCGGTCTTGTCGAAGACCAGAGTATCGACCTGATGAACCCGCTCCAGGGTCTCCCCTCCCTTGATGAGGATGCCGTGCTCCGCCCCCTTGCCGGTGCCCACCATGATGGCGGTCGGCGTGGCCAATCCCAAGGCACAGGGGCAAGCGATGATCAACACGGCCACGGCGTTCAGCAGCGCCATGTTGAAGGAGGGTGAGGAGGGTAGGATGATCCAGAAAGCGAAGGTGAGCAGGCTGATGCCGATCATGGCCGGGACGAAGTAGGAGGCGATCCGGTCCGCCAGCCGTTGAATGGGGGCCTTGGACCCCTGAGCCTCCTTTACCAGACGGATGATCTGGGCCAATGCGGTGTCCCTCCCCACCTTGGTGGCCTCGAACTTCAAGCTTCCCGGCCCATTGAGGGTGGCTCCGATGACCTCGCTCCCCAGCTCTTTCAGCACTGGCAGGCTCTCTCCGGTGATCATCGACTCGTTTACGCTCGATCGGCCCTCCCGCACGACCCCGTCCACTGGGATCCGCTCGCCGGGACGAACCAGGATCAGGTCCCCCACCTGGACCTCCTCCACCGGTATATCCCTCTCCTGGTCTGCCTGGATGATCCTGGCGGTCCTTGGCTGGAGGCCCATCAACCGCACAATCGCCTGGGAGGTCTGCCCACGGGCCCGGGCCTCCAGGCTCCTACCCAGCAGGATCAGTACGATGATCATGGCGGTGGTGTCGTAATAGACCTCAAGCGAGGAACCATGATGGATGAGAAAGCCCGGCAGGAAGGTGACTGCGGTGCTATAAAGGTAAGCGGCAGAGGTGCCCAGAACGATCAGGGCATTCATGTCTGCGCTGCCGTGGCGCATAGATGCCCATGTTCCCCGGAAAAACTGGGAGCCTCCCCAAAACAGGACCGGCGTAGTCAGGAAGAACAGGAGCGCGAATCGGCTCTCCTGAGGGAGGTGTCCCGCGAAAGCTCCCAAGGAGTGCATGCTTAGGAGCATGATGAAGCCCCCCAATACGGCCGTGACCCACAACTTGTCCCGGAGTCGTCGATACGCTTCCGCCTCGACCTCCATTACTGGAGGCGTCTCCGCTTCGAGGGGCCGATATCCCACCCGTTCGATGGCCGCCCTCAATGCCGGCAGGTCGGTGAGCTCTCGGAGGTATTCGACCGTGGCCTCCTGGGAGGCGAGGTTCACGGTGGCAGAGACCACCCCTTCCACCCGGCCGATAGCCTTCTCTACACGGTTTACGCAGGAAGCACAAGTCATTCCCCGGATTGGGATAACGGCCCGGGCAATTTCCGTACGAACTTCCGCGGCTCTATACGTCATAACGATGGCTCAAAGAGAATGCACCATGAAAAGAAACCTTCCAGCCCGTAGTTTCCAGCCCCTTGGCCCAAGCCACGCGCTTACGGGTTTTAATTTAACACAAAGTGGGCCTCAGGTAAAGGTCAGGGGTTGAAGGGAAGAAAAAAGGAAGCGTCGGCATGGGTTTTTCACTTTTGGGTCATGGTCAGTGGCTCTATGCAGAAGCTTTGTTCTATAAGAGAGGACTTCCTGGAGGAGAATTGGCCCGGCCAGCCTGGTAAGATAGCGCGTTTTGGTGAGGGCGGACGGCGTGGTTATCGCCGATGGGAACGGGGTGGGCAGAGGGCTCAACCGCCGGGTTTCAGGGCTCAAGGCCTTCCAACTGGCCCTGGCCGGCAAGCGCGGCATCATCCGCGAGAAGGACGAACGGGGCCAGGATGCCTTTATCAGCTTTGCGCCCCTCGGCGGCTTCCTCCAGTTCTCCGGTTTTGGCTGGTCCCTGCTGGGACTCCAGCATACCGAGGAGATCAACGCCCCTGCCCGGAGCCAGGGCAGGGCCTTCATCCTCATCGGGCTGGCGGTCTTTCTCCTGATCCTGG
>JACOWJ010000042.1 GCA_016176845.1 Nitrospinota bacterium | reverse complement strand
CGGTTTTTCTTCTTTGACAATCTTCACGATGAGGTCTGAGCCAAAGGGATGAGCAGAAGGGACGATGGTTGCTGCTTCAACTTTTGGGACTGCAGAACCGAACAGGAACTTCTCCGCAGTGTTTAGGGCCTTGCCCCATAGCGTCCCTGCAATGAACAGCATCGCAGAGAATAGAACGACAGCTTCACGCCTTTTATGCCTGATCAATTTCCCTTCTCCTCCTAACCAAAAAATCCTCAAATATATTCATTGCCAGGGCCCACCTCAATACCCTGCCTCGGTTTCAGAGCTAAATGAGCGGTTTTCCCGACGATCAACAGCGCTCGCACTGGCTCTGAAGATAGGTTTCAGTGAGCGCAAATGGCCCACCCCTGTCCGGAGATATTATAGCAGGTCAAAGAGAATAGAAGCAAGCTTTACCGTGAAAATGCCAGGGCCTTTCTGAAGGACATTTTCATCCGCGGGGGCGGCAAACCCTGCTTGGCCATGTCGGTTTAGTTGAACTTTTCCTGCTTCACGAGCTTGCCTTCCTGATAGTAAAGTTTGCGGTCCACATGCCCGTCAAAATCGAGATCCTCCTCCTGACGCGTTAGCTCCCCCCCTTCATAAAAGGAAAGGATATCCGGGCGGCCATCGTGGTTGGAATCGACCTCTTTGCGGACCAGCCGTCCCCCTTGAAAATAAGAAACGAGATCGGCCTTCCCATCTCCATCGGTATCCCGCTCCTCCCGAACGACCTCTTCTGCCTGGAAATAGGTCCAGACATCGGGCTTTCCGTCGGCGTTGGAATCCTCGGCCTTGGAGACCAGTTTTCCCTCCTTATAAAGAAAGATGGTCTCCTTCAGGCCGTCTTCGTTCAGATCCTCTTCAACCCTGACGAGTTGCCCGTTCTGATCATAAAAGGACCAGGAGTCCATTCGCCCATCCTTGCTGGAATCCAGCTCTCTTTTGACCAGCTTCCCTTTCTCATAGAATTCCCTCAGGCCAACTCTGCCGTTACCACTGGTATCGGCCTCTTTCTTGACCAGTTTGCCTTCCTGGTAAAAGTAAATCGCATCGATCTTGCCGTCTTGATGGGTATCATCCTCTTGTCGTGCAATTCGACCCTGTTCGTCATAGTAGGTCCACAGATCCATCCGGCCATCATAGTCGGTATCTTCCTCTTGCCGGATGGGCTTCTCTTTTTGGTAATGAAGGATGAGGTCTACCTCTTTATCTCCATTTCGATCCCGCTCTTCTTTGACGATCTCTCCGTTTTTGTAATAAGTCCAGACATCGACCTTGCCATCCCGGTTGGTATCCTGCCACCTCCGCTCGACAGCTCCCGTAAAATCCATCAAGAGCCAGAGATCCACCCGACCGTCGCTATCGGTGTCCCGCTCCTGTTTGTCCACCTTCTCGTCAACATGATAAGTCCAAACGTCTGGCCGGCCATCGTGGTTGCTGTCCTCCTCCTGGTGGTCGAGCTTTCCCTCTCGATAATAGTACCAGGCATCGATCTTTCCATCTCCGTCGACGTCTCGTTCCTGGCGCACCAGCTGGTTGTTCCTCCAATAAAGATAAACCCCCGCCTGCGGAGAGGTCCTGACCTCCTCGGCATGCCCTGCTCCCATTTTGATTAGAGTTAGGCCCAACCCGATGGCCAGGGCCAAGGCGATCCGCTTCATTTTTACTCGGCAGCTCTTGATTGACTATTTGTAATGAAAGGTCCCAATGGGCGAGAGCCTTTTTTCTTTGATCTCTTCTGGAATAGGGCGGAAGGGAGCGGCACGATTTACCGCATCTACCACCGCCCGGTCGAGGATGCGATATCCAGAAGAGGTTATCACGCGGGCCCGCGAGAGACTGCCGTCCCGTTCCACAGTGAAAGCCAGCACCACGTCGCCCTTCAGGGTTTCCGCCCCTTCCGGGCTGGACCAAAAGCGCTCGATCCTCTCCTTCAGGTAGGCCATATAGGGACCCAAATCGGGATCGTCGGTATTCAAGGGGATATATTTTCCCCCCCCTGGCGCGCCATCGAGGCCCCCGAGTCCCCCCTTAGAAGGGGGGCCAATGGAGATGGGTCGGGAAGGAGCCCGAAAGCCCGTGCCTTCTCCGTACGATCCTGTGCCGGTCCCCCCTCCTCCCAGCCCACCGGGAGCGCCCCTCCCCGTCTTGCCGCCCTGAAAGCCCGAGCCCTTCCCTCCATGGCCTCCTCCCCAACCTCCTCCCGTCCCTCCGGCGACCTGGCCCTCTGTGCCGCCCAAGCCGGCAGAAAGGCGATCGATGCCCGAGGCCGGCCCCCGGCCCTTCGTCAGCCCTCGCCCGGTAGGATCTCCCTCCTGGAGCCCTCCTACCTCTCGGGGAGGAGGGCCGCTCTCACGGGCCGAAGGGGCCGAGGGCCGGTAGATCTCTTCCTTTTGAGGGCGTCCGGGAGGCTGAGCGAGGAGGGTGGAAGAGGGGTTGGCGCCCGAGCCCTGGGCAGGCTCTGAGGAAAGGAGCTTCCGCAAGGCGGAGGGGGGAGCGGAGCCCGGGTTAGGGGAAACAGGGAGCTGTTGGGCCACCGACCACGACTTGGGTTGTACTGGGGGTGGGGCGCTCTCCTGAGCAGAAGGCTTCAGGGTCTCCTTGGGCGTGGCCTGAACGGCTTCCTGGGAGGGCGCCGCTTTCGGTTCGGGCAGGAGCTTCGCCTGGGCCATGGGGGCGGGCTTGCTCCGGTTCTGAACCTCCCTGGGCTTTTCTTCCTTCGGTTTCGGGAGGAAGACTTCTTTAGCCTTCTCCCTCCTGGGGGTAACCTCTCGGATAGGCCGAACCTTTTTCTTGGGCTCGCTTTTGGGGGTGGGACTGGGCAATTCCACCAAGTTTACGGTGTATATCGGGACCACGGAGGGCTCCCGATGAGGGAGGTAAGCCACAAGGAGGACCATCACCCCCATGGCCAGGGCATGGGCTAGCGAGGAAAAGAGCAGCATGCCCTTCATTTCGACCAGAATTCCCGGCCTTCCCCTAACTTTCATGATAGTCTCTTCCATTAAATCTTCTATCACACTGAACAACTTATCGCCCTCAATTTTATACTTTTGGGATCCCCACTGAGGAAACCCGTATTTCATTAGGAAGATAACACTCCCCCGTGGACATTGCAATGGAATCCTGGATGCCGATCGCCCAGGTCAGCTCAATTCCCCAAGCTCCCTGCGTATCTCTTGAACGATGATGCCCTCTCGGACCAGGCGGAGGCAGGCCTCGATCTCCCGATAGAGTGGCCGATCTTCAACCAGGGGAGGGACTTCCCGGCGAATCATCTCGTAAGCCTTTCGCGCACCGCGGCCGGCCTGCTTGGGGTCGCTAAACTCCAGGCCTTGAGCCCCACAGAGGAGCTCGATGGCGAGGATCCTTTGGACGTTCTCCAAGATCTCCCGGGCCTTGCGAGCAGCGATCGGCCCCATGCTGACATGGTCCTCCTTGTTGGCCGAGGTGGGGATGGAGTCGATGCTGGCGGGAGATGCCAGGATCTTGTTCTCGGAGACCAGGGCAGCAGCCGTAACCTGAAGCATCATGTAGCCGGAGTTGAGGCCACCTCTTTCCACCAAGAAGGCGGGCAGATGACTCAGGGTAGGGTTCACCAGATTCTCAATCCTCCTCTCGGAGATGCTGCCCAGCTCTGCCAGCCCCATCCCAAGAAGATCCAGGGCCAGTGACACCGGCTGTCCGTGGAAGTTGCCCCCCGTCAGGACGAGATCCTCCTCAGGGAAGACCAGCGGGTTGTCGGTGGCAGCGTTCACCTCCACCTCCAGGACCTTTCGTACGTAAGCCATGGCATCCCGCGCCGCTCCGTGCACTTGAGGCATACAGCGCAAGGAGTACGCATCCTGGATCTTCGGGCAATACTTATGGGAGAGCAGGATGCCGCTATCCTGCAGGAGGATCATGAGGTTATGGGCACAGGCCGCCTGCCCTGGATGAGGGCGAAGGCGCTGAATCTGCGGGAGGAAAGGGGTATTGGTCCCCTTGACCGCTTCCAGCGTCAGGGCCCCCGCGATATCGGCCGTAGTACACAGCCTCTCGCCCGCCAGCAGGGCCAGAACGCCCAGAGCGGTCATCACTTGCGTGCCGTTGATGAGAGAGAGCCCTTCTTTCGCCTGCAGCTCCAGGAGAGCGATCCCAGCGCGAGCCATGGCCTCGGCCCCGCTCAGCCTCTCCCCCCGATAGCTGGCCTCCCCTTCCCCGATCATGACCAGAGCCAGATGGGCCAGCGGTGCCAGGTCGCCACTGGCCCCCACTGATCCTTTTTGGGGAATCTCGGGGATCACGCTTCGATTGAGCATCTCGACCAAAGTCCGGATCACTTCGGGCCTCACGCCCGAGTAACCCTTGGCCAGGACGTGGGCCCGCAGCAGCATGATGGCCCGCACTTCTTCCTCGGAAAAGAGGGGACCTACGCCGGCCGAGTGGCTGTAAATCAGGTTCCTTTGGAGGGTTAAAATATCCTGAGGATCGATCCGCACGTGGCTCAAGTGGCCAAAGCCAGTGTTGACGCCATAAATCGCGGAGCCTTGGGCAATCACTCTTTCGAGATACCGCCGGCACTCCTGGACCTTCCGCAGGGCATGGGGAGAGATCTCCACCCGGGCCTGGCATCGAGCTACCCGCTCCACTTCTTCCAGCTGAAGGCTCTCTCCGTCCAGATAGATCTTTTCCATAAACGACCACGCATAGGCGTTAGCAAAATAAGGAAATTCCCCTTCTTATTATAGCGATGAAGGCCTGCCGAGACAAATGGAGAGATGCCCCATGGGCGAGGAGCATCATTCGGATTTCCGGTGGGGGCTTGACAGCCATGGGACTGAGGGCTAAACTAGGGAGTCATTTGCGAATCTTTAACCTCTAATTCCCTAGCTTGGAGAGGTCATGTGAAAACCATCCATGTATCCAAAATCATTGAAGCGGTGAAAGGCCTCTGCATGGAGGCCAATTACGACCTCGGGGAGGATGTGCTGGCCGCCTTCGATCGGGCCCTGGAGACCGAGGAGTCGCCCACTGGAATCGCCATCCTGCAGGAGCTCAAGGAGAACGCCCGGATCGCCCGCGAAGAGCGCGTCCCGATCTGCCAGGACACGGGGCTGGCGGTGGTCTTCGCCGAGCTGGGCCAGGAAGTCCACCTCGAGGGAGGTCTCCTGTCAGAGGCGATCGAAGAGGGGGTGAGACAGGGCTACCGGGAGGGTTACCTGCGCAAGTCGGTCTGCGACCCCTTCACCCGGAAGAACACCGGCGACAACACCCCGATCATCCTCCATATGGAGCTGGTGGCAGGGGAGGAGCTCCGGATCAAGGTAGCCCCGAAGGGCGGAGGCAGCGAGAACATGAGCGGCGTGGCTATGTTGAAGCCGTCCGATGGTCTGGAGGGGATCAAGCGGTTCGTGATCCAGAAGGCCTCGGAGGCGGGCCCCAATCCCTGCCCGCCGGTGATCGTGGGAGTGGGGATCGGGGGCAACTTTGAGGTGGCGGCCCTGCTGGCCAAGAAGTCCCTGCTGCGGCCTCTGGGCTCGGAGAATCCAGACCCGGGGCTGGCAGCCGTGGAGCGTGAGCTCGTGGAGAAGATCAACGCCTTGGGGATGGGTCCTCAGGGGCTGGGGGGAAGGACCTACGCCCTGGGAGTCCACATCGAAGTTCGTCCCTGCCACATCGCCAGCTTGCCCGTTGCGGTGAATATCAACTGCCATGCAAGCCGACACAAGGAAGTAACCCTTTAAGATGTGCGCGAGAACCGCACTTCCCTTTCAAACCAAAGCCGCTGCTTCTCCCCGTGTCCAATGGCAGGGGTCTCCGCGGCGGAGAGGATAGAGATGACCGAGCCCATTGTACTGACCACCCCTTTATCGGAAGAAGATGTGTCGAGGCTGCGCATCGGGGACCGCGTCCTCTTGAATGGCATCCTTTACACCGCTCGAGATGCGGCCCACGCCCGCCTGGTGGCCTTGATGGACCGGGGCGAGGAGCTGCCCATTGACCTTCAAGGCCAGGTGATCTATTTCGCCGGTCCCTCCCCCGCCAAGCCGGGGAAGGTAATCGGCTCCATCGGCCCCACCACCAGCTCCCGCATGGATGCTTATTCTCCCAAATTGATCGCCCGCGGGCTCAAGGGGATGATCGGGAAAGGGTCCCGTTCTCCCCAGGTGATCGAGGCGATGGTTCAACATAAATGCGTCTATTTTGGGGCAACCGGGGGAGCGGCGGCCCTGCTGGCCAAGACAGTGAAAAAGGCGCAGGTTGTGGCCTATGAGGACCTGGGGCCCGAGGCGATCGTTCGTCTGGAAGTCGAGAATTTCCCCGTGGTGGTCATCAATGACGCCCGGGGAGGAGATCTGTACCGCGAGGGTAGGAAAAAATATAGCAAGGAGGCATCATGAAGATCCACGAGCATCAGGGCAAGGAGATCTTGTCCCAGTTCGGCGTGGCGGTCCCGCCGGGGGGAGTGGCCTTCAGTCCCGCTGAGGCCAGGAAGGTGGCCGAGAGCCTGGGAGGAACCGTGGTGGTGAAGGCGCAGATCCACGCGGGCGGAAGGGGCAAAGGGGGCGGGATCAAGCTGGCCTCGAGCCCCGAGGAGGCGGAGCGGATCGCCGCCGCGATGCTGGGCAAGCCTCTGGTTACCCCGCAAACTGGCCCGGAGGGAAGGATCGTGCGGCGGGTCTTGATCGAGGAGGGGATGAAGATCGCCCGGGAGCTCTATCTGGGGATCGTCAATCAACTCGGCCACGCAGTTCATCCTCAACCTCTACCGGGCTTTCGTGGCCAAGGACTGCTCCCTGGCGGAGATCAACCCCCTGGTCGTAACCGAAGATAGGCGCCTGCTGGCCCTGGATGCCAAGCTCAACTTCGATGACAACGCCCTTTATCGCCATCCGGAGCTGAAGGAGCTCCGGGACCTGACCGAGGAGGAACCCCTCGAGATCGAGGCCTCCAAGCACCGTTTGAACTATATCAAGCTGGATGGCACCGTGGGCTGTATCGTCAACGGGGCTGGACTGGCCATGGCGACCATGGATATCATTAAGCATGCCGGGTCCGAACCGGCCAACTTCCTGGACGTGGGCGGAGGGGCCACCGCCGAGATGGTGGAGAACGCCTTCCGGATCCTGCTCTCAGACTCCCACGTCCGGGCAGTCTTGATCAATATCTTCGGCGGGATCCTGCGCTGCGACGTCTTCTCTCAAGGGGTGGTCGAGGCCGCCAAGAACCTGCATATCCAGGTGCCCATTGTGGTCCGGATGGAGGGGACCAACGTGGAGCAGGGC
>JACOWJ010000031.1 GCA_016176845.1 Nitrospinota bacterium | reverse complement strand
GGCCAAGCTCAGCCTCATCCTGGCCCTGGCCAAGTATTTTCACGACCGCAAATGGAGCGGTCTATACCGGTTGCGAGACTTGTGGCTGCCTGCCCTGTTCACCCTGATTCCCGTCGGGCTGATCATCAAGCAGCCCGATTTGGGGACCGGCATGGTTCTCCTGCTGATCTTCCTGGTGATGGCCTTGGTGGCAGGGCTGAGGCCCCGCTCCATTTTGATCCTGGCCTTAGTCGGGGTGGTCGCCCTCCCCGGAGGGTGGTTCTCGCTAAAGGATTATCAAAAGGAGAGAATCTTGACCCTGTTCAACCCCGAGGCGGATCCCTTGGGAGCGGGCTACCACAGCCTTCAGTCCAAGATCGCCATCGGCTCCGGAGGACTCTGGGGAAAGGGCCTCTTCGCCGGCACTCAAAGCCGATTAAACTTTCTGCCGGAGAAACACACCGACTTCATCTTCGCCGTTTTCTCCGAGCAAATGGGTTTCATCGGGGCCGGCGTCCTGCTTTTGCTTTATCTGGCTCTGCTCTTCAGGGCCTGCGACCTGGCGATCAAGTCGTCCGATAAGATGTCTACCCTGATCGCCACCGGCGTCACCGTGATGATCGCTTTCTACATTGTCTTTAACATCGGGATGACTTTGGGGCTGTTCCCCGTGGTGGGGATTCCCCTGCCTTTGATGAGCTATGGGGGATCGGCGATGCTCACCTTTATGATCGGGATTGGCCTGCTGTTGAACATTCGTATGAGAAGGTTCCTGTATTAGATGTACCGAGAAATCCTCCCTTTCATTCAGCGGCCCTCGCGCTACCTGGGCAACGAAGTCAATACGGTCCATAGCGATCCGACAAGGGTGAAGACCTGGGTGGCCCTGGCCTTCCCGGACCTGTACGAGGTAGGGATGTCCCATTTGGGGCTGAAGATCCTCTACCATATCCTCAACCGGCGCCCTGATGTCGCCGCCGAGCGGGTCTTTGCCGTGGGGGAAGATTGCGAGGGCCGGCTGCGCCGAAAAGGGCTTCCCCTTTGCAGCTTAGAATCCTGTCGCCCCCTCAACCGGTTCGATATCGTAGGTTTTTCCTTGCAATACGAGCTTTCCTATACCAATATTCTGAACATGTTATCCCTGGGCGGGATCCCTTTGAAGTCGGCCCGGCGGGAGGAGGATGCCCCCCTGGTGATCGGGGGAGGACCGGCCGCCTTCAACGCCGAGCCCCTGGCGGACTTCTTCGACCTCTTTTTGCTGGGCGATGGGGAGGAAGCGATCCTCGAGGTCGTGGAGACCCATCAGCGTTGGCGGGAGGCCGCGGCCACCAAGGGGGAGCTGCTGGAGGCGTTGGCCGGGATTTCTGGGATCTATGTGCCGGCTTATCCTCGTGTGGTGCAGAAGCGGACCTTAAACGACCTGGATGGGGCCGATTTCCCTATAGCTCCCGTCGTCCCTTTTTTGAAGATCATTCACGATCGTATTACCCTCGAAGTGGCTCGGGGCTGCACGCGGGGATGCCGCTTTTGCCAGGCGGGTATCCTTTACCGGCCCTTAAGGGAGAGGTCGCCGGAGAGGATCCGGGAGCTCATGGCCCTCTCCTTGAGAAACAGCGGTTACGAGGAGGCCAGCCTCTCTTCCCTCAACATCGGGGAGTACAGTTGCCTGACCCCTCTGGTCTCCTCTCTGGCGGAGGAGCTCTCCCGGGAGAAGACCGCCCTCTCCCTTCCCACCCTGCGCCCGGGATCGCTCAATGCGACCATCTTTCGTGCGATCTTGGGGGGAGGAAGGAAAACGGGCTTCACCCTGGTCCCGGAGGCCGGCACAGAGCGGCTTCGGAGGGTGATCAACAAGGAGGTCTCCGAGGAGGCCTTGCTGCAGGACGTCTCTCAGCTCCTGCAGTCGGGATGGGATTCCTTCAAACTGTATTTCATGATTGGGCTGCCTACCGAGACCCAGGAGGACATCGATAGCATTGCCCGCCTCTGCCGGAATATCCTACGGCTTTCCCGGAAGGGCAAGCGGATCCAGCGGATTGGGGTCAGCCTCTCCTCTTTTGTCCCCAAAGCCCACACCCCTTTCCAGTGGCTGCCGCAAGAGGAAACAGCCGCCCTCAAGGCCAAGCTGAAGCACTTAAGACATCTCCTGGAAAATCGCGTCTTTACTTTGAAATGGCAGCAGGCGGAGATGAGCTTGTTGGAGGCGGTCCTGGCCCGAGGAGACCGGAAGCTCGGTCTCGTCCTGGAGAAGGCCTGGAGCCTGGGCTGCCGCTTCGACAGTTGGAGCGACCAGTTTTCTTTCCCCCTTTGGGAGAAGGCCTTCGAGGAATCCGGGGTGGACTGGGCCGATTACGCTTATGCGGCCAGATCTCTGGAGGATCCGCTCCCGTGGGACCACCTGCAGCCCGGCGTGGAAAAAGGATATCTGGCGAGGGAATACCGAAAGAGCATGGAAGCCGAGAGCACACCGGACTGTAGGATTGGGGGCTGCCAGGGTTGTGGGTTGCCCGCCTGCGCCCTCCGGGACCTTAACGGTCTATCCGGAAACCCCTCTTGCTCCTCTGCCTTTTCGGTCCGGGAAGGCCTTCTGGGAGGTTTTCGGATAGGCTCTAAGAGCTTAAAGGTTCGGATCTGCATAGGGAAGAGGGGTTCCGCCCGGTATCTATCCCACTTGGAGTTCGGCCGGGCCCTGGTCCGTGCCTGCCGCAGGGCCGGACTCCCTTTGGCCTACTCCCAGGGATATCATCCTCACCCCAAGATGGCCTTCGATCAGGCCCTGCCGGTTGGCGTGGAGAGCGAAGGGGAGTATGTGGACCTGGAATTCAGGGCCCCCTTCGGGGGAGAGGCCCATGTCCTCACGAAGGAGCTCATCGCAAAATTGAACGCCGAGCTCCCCGAAGGGCTGGAGGTCTCGAGCGGAGAGGTCATATCGGCGCAGACTCCGATGCTGGCCGGCGCGGAAAGGGAGGTAAGGTTCGAGGTCTCTCTCGCTCCCGCAGCAATCCCTCTAATGGCTGATAAACCGCTGGAATACCACTTGAAGCGGATCTCCGACTTCCTGGCGCAAAGGGAGATTTTAACGGCTCACCCCCGGGATCTCTCCCAGGGAGGGGGGGCGGCATCGCTGCCAGGGGGTAACCGGGGCTCCCAGGTCGAAAGCGCCGGGGGCGGCCCGTGCAGGGTAGATCGGCAGATAGACATTCGTCCGCTGGTGATCCACCTGGAAGTCAGGCAGTGGGGGGGGAATGGGGTCGTGCTGGAGCTCGGGCTTCAGTACGGTCCTTCCGGGGGGGTTAAACCCTCCGAAGTCATGGCGAACCTTTACGGCTTAGGGCCTGAGGAGGTCAACCTCCTGGGGATCAAAAAGCTGAAGTGACCATTTAAACCGTCATCGCCCGGCAAAGCTGGCTGCCCCCGACAATAAAATGGGCTCCAGAGAGACCCGGGCATTTTCACGGTCAAAAAATGTCCACCGAAATCATCATCAATGGGAACGATCTGGAGACCCGCGTCGCGATCCTGGAAAACCACATGGTCTCGGAGCTTTACATCGAGCGGAGTAAAGACCGGGGCGTGGTGGGCAATGTGTATAAGGGAAGAATCCTCAATGTGCTCCCTGGAATGCAGGCGGCCTTTGTGGATATCGGTCTGGAAAAGGCAGGCTTCTTATACGTCTCGGATGTGGACTTCGTCGCCAGCCTGGAAGAATACGAGGAGATGATGAAGGGGGAGGCCCTGGAAGGTGGGGAGAAGATCGAGGAAACCCTCCCCGTGCAGCGCCGGATCAAGCTCCAGGGACACATCCCGATCGAGGAGATGCTGCAGAAGGGGCAGGAGATCCTGGTCCAGGTTTCCAAAAACCCCCTGGGAGGCAAGGGCCCTCGGCTGACGTCATACATTACCTTGCCCGGCCGTTACCTGGTCTTCATGCCCACCATCGATCAGATCGGGATCTCTCGACGCATCGAAAACGATGAGGAACGAAAGAGACTCAAAGAGATGATCCGCCAGATCAAGGAGCCCCGGGTAGGATACATCGTGCGCACAGCGAGCGAAGGGAAGAACATGGAGGAATTCGCCCAGGATATTGCCTATCTGAACCGGCTTTGGCGGAATATCCTGGATAAGAGCGAGAGGGTCTCCCCAGCTTGTCTGGTTCACCGGGACCTCAACCTGGTTCTGAGGACCATCCGGGATCTCTTCACTCACGAGGTCGATCGGCTCGTCATCGATTTCCCGGAAGAATACCACAACTGCCTGGAATTCATCCGGACCTTCTCCCCTCAGCTGGAATCGAAGGTGGAGCTTTACTCCGGAAAGGAGCCCATCTTCGATGCTTACAACATCGAGCTGGAGATCAATAAGGCCCTGGGACGAAAGATCTGGTTGGAGTCGGGCGGCTATATCGTCATCGAGCAGACCGAGGCCCTCTGTACCATCGATGTAAATACGGGCCGATTCGTGGGCGAAAGGGACCCAGAGGAAACCGTCCTGAAGACCAACCTGGAGGCAATCAAAAAGATCGCCCACCAGATTCGCCTGCGGAACATGGGGGGGCTGATTATCATCGATTTCATCGATATGGACAAGGAGGAGAGCAAGGAAAGGGTCTTCCGGGCCCTGGAGGAGGCCCTCAAGAGGGACCGCTCTAAAACCAATATCCTGAAGGTCTCGGAATTGGGCCTGGTGGAGATGACGCGCCAGCGGGTGAGGGAAAGCCTCGAGAGGACATTGTGCCAGCCCTGCCCGGATTGCGATGGGACGGGTAGGATCCGATCAACTACCACGGTCTGTTACGAGGTGTTCCGGGAGATCCAGCGGGTCCGGCATTCTGCCAGTCGGGGCGGAGACCTGAGCCCGGAGGCCCTGGAGCGGGATGCCGGGGTTTTCTATAAGGGGACTCCCGATGGGGAAAAGAAGATTTTGGTCACAGTCCATCCCGAGGTGGCCGATCTGATTTATGGCGAGGAGAGCGCTTACCTGGACCAATTGGAGAAGGACCTCCAGGTGAAGATCATCGTCAAGGTGGACAATAATCTGCACCGAGAGGACTTCGAGGTGGTTGCTCTGGAGGATTGAATTGAAGGCCAAAATGATACGGACCTCCGCTTGCTTGGGTTTTCTGTGGTTGAGCTTGCCGCTTTGGGGGGGACCCCTTGAAGGGGGGGGCTTCCCCGCCCCCACCCATACGCACGCCGGTATGGATGGCTCGCGAACCGCCCCTACTGGGCCTTCCGCGAGCGCCACGGGAAAGGGCGCGGGAGAATCCCCCACGACCGGACTGGGAAGGAGGTCTCAACGGCCCGTGGCGTCCAGATCCCAATTGGAGAGGGCTGGGTACATTCTTTCTACCGAAATTTCGCCTTCGGATAAAAGGATTTTTGCCGGCGAAAAAGATGTGGAGGCCTTGGCGGAGGGCGACGTAGTTTATATCAACGCGGGAAAGGTGGAAGGGGTTTTCCCGGGGGAGACATTTCTTGTCTATCGCTTGGGAAAGCTCGTGGCTCATCCTTTTACGCAGGAGCCTCTGGGTTATCTGGTTACCGCCTTGGGCACTTTGGAGGTGATCGAATGCCAGGAGAAGATCTCCACCGCGATTATTGCTGAGTCTTACAATAACCCCATCTTTAAGGGGGATCGGATCACCTCGTATGAGGAGCCCGAAGTCCCTCAAGTGGAGGCCCTTAAGGTCCCCGAGGCCAAGGACATCCGTGGGGTCATCGTGGCCCTCAAGGAGGACAAGCAGTTCGTGGGGCAGAACGATATCGTCTATATCGATCGGGGGAGCAATGACGGGACCGCCCCGGGGGATATATTTACGGTCTATCGCCCGGGAAAAGTGGTCGAGGAGCTGGCCTTGGAACAACGCCAGCTCCCACAGATCGAGCTCGGGGAACTGGTGGTGATCTCTACCCGGGAAAGGACGGCCACGGCCATCATTACTTATTCTCTCTCCGAGATGCAGACGGGAGACCGGGTCGTTTACAAATATAAACCATCAAAGTGAGAAGCGAGAAATGAAGCCATGGCCATTGTAATCCCTTTCAAGGGAACCCTTTACAATTCGGAAGTGGTGGGAGATATGAAAGGGGTAGTGGCCCCCCCTTACGATGTGATCTCTCCGAAGGAACAAGAGCTCTACCATCAGAGAAGCCCTTATAACATCATCCGGCTCATTTTAGGGCAAATCTACCCGGGAGATCATGCCAACTGCAACCGTTACACCCGGGCAGCCGAGCTCCTCAGCTCCTGGCTGCAGCGCGGAGTCCTGCGGGCTGACACGCATCCCTCCTTTTACCTGTACCGACAGACCTACTCCTTGGAGGGGAGAAGGCGGGTGAGGAGGGGCTTCATCGGCCTGATCCGGCTGGAGGAGTACGGGAAAGGAGACGTCCTGCCCCATGAGAAGACCCTCCCCGCCCCGAAGGCCGATCGCCTGGCCTTGATGAGGAGTTGTCGGGCCAATCTCAGCCCCATCTTCGGCCTGTACTCCGATCCGGCTCAGGAGGTCAACGCCCTGCTTCAGGAGGTGGAAGCTCGCCAGGTACCTCGATTTCAGGTCGAGGACGACCAGGGGGTGGAGCATGCCCTGTGGGCCCTTTCCCACAAGGAGGTCGCAGAAAAGGTCTCATCCGCCATGAGGGACTGCCAGGTCCTGATTGCCGACGGCCATCACCGCTATGAGACCGCCCTGGAGTATCAGCGAGAGATGAGGGGAATTTTGCCTTCCTGCTCTGGGGAAGAGTCCTTCAATTACACGATGATCTACCTGGCCAACCTGGATGATGATGAGGGGATCTCGATCCTGCCCACCCATCGACTGGTCCGCCGAATTCCTGACCAGGGACCGAAGTCGTTGCCCTCCCTGCTGGAGAGGATCGGAGAGCATTTCCAGGTCGAACAGCTTCCCCTTGACCCGGCAGGAGAAGACGAGGCCGGATGGGCGAGGGCGATGCTGGAGACGATGGCCCAAAAGGGTAGGGGAGCTCGCCATGCCTTCGGCCTTTACGCAGGGGAAGATCGCGCTTACCAGTTGACCCTGAAAGGGGAGGCCCTTCCACCGGTCTTCCTGCGTGGGGGTATCCCCGAGGTCTGGAGGAGCCTGGATGTGGTCATCCTCCACCTCCTCCTGTTGGAAGGGGCGTTGGGGCTGACCCCAGAGGAGATCCAGGGGGAGTGTTTGGGCTATACGCAAGACGCCGCCCAGGCGATCCGTTCGGTTCGCTCGGAGGGCTATTCGCTGGCCTTCCTGCTGAACCCCACGCGGATCGAAGAGGTCCGGCGGGTGGCCACTGCGGGCCATCGAATGCCGGAGAAGTCCACCTATTTCTACCCCAAGCTCCTCAGCGGGCTGGTCATTCATAAGTTCGAAGAGTAAGTTAATCGTAACCAGGAATTTCCTTTTTTGACAGGATTGACAGGATTTATCAGGACGGACAGGATGAGGACAGGAAGTTGACGAATCCTGTTTATCCTGTTTTATCCTGTTCATCTTGTCTAAATTTAGAGCATAGGAATTTCCATTTTTTTCAGATTTCTCAGTCGCTAACGCTCCTTCGAAATGACAAATAGTATGCCTGTCATTCCGAGCGAAGCGAGGAATCTAAGTTCATTCCGATGAAGGTCAAGACGGTCGAGTTTCTCACCAGCGCCAAATCTCCCCCGCAATATCCGAGGGAGGGCTTGCCGGAGATCGCCTTTGCGGGGCGCTCCAACGTGGGCAAGTCCTCGCTCATCAACGCCTTGTTGCAGCGGAAGGGAGTGGCCAAAATCAGTTCCACCCCGGGCAAGACTCAGCTCATCAATTTCTTTAACATCGACCAGCAGTTGATCTTCGTGGATCTGCCGGGCTATGGCTATGCCCGCGTGCCCGAGGCGGTCCGGGCTACCTGGCGCCCGATGATGGAGGCCTATCTGGCCCAAAGGCGGACGCTGAGGGCCGTTGTGCACATCCTGGACATCCGGATTGGGCCCACAGAGCTGGACATCATGATGCGAGAGTGGCTGGACCATTACCGAATTCCTGCCATCGCGGTCTTAAATAAGGCCGATAAGTTGGGAAGAGAGAAGAGGCGGGAGATGGGGGAGAACTTGAAAGATACGCCCTACTGGAGGGATGCCGATATGACCAGTGTGATCTTCTCCTCTAAGACCGGAGAAGGCAGAGAGGATCTATGGCATCTCATCGAAATGTGCGCTAAGGCCCGTCGCCTGAAGTAAGGGTTTGAACCCTTTTTCTCATCACCTATCCTGCAGGGCTTCGGCCTACATCGCTCCTTCGGGATGACAGTTTCTACTTTTGTCATTCCGAGCGAAGCGAGGAATCTAATTTAATCGTATAGGAATTTCCTTTTCCGATGATTGCAGTACCACCATGAGCAGGAAATAGAGAGAGGGAGTTCCTATCCCCTGTTCCCTGTCCCCTAACTTGTCAATTCCCGGTGGATTGCGATGACTCGGTTGGCCAGATCTTCAGCGTCGTTTCCCAGGACGCGGATCATGGCCTCCTTCCCGATTCCCCCTCCATCGTGGATGATGTCGGGCACCCCCCCGAAGCGCCGGATCGCTTCCTCCGTCCCCCATTCCAGGGAAGCCCCCTCGCGGCTCATCACCTCCGCCGGCTCGTCGGATCGATCGAAGGAGCCGATCCTGAGCTGCAGGCGACGACAGGCCTCCAGGATCTCGGGAGAATAGCGGAGGTTCATGGCGGCTCTCCGGGCCGGGTCGTGCCGCAGGACAGTGAGGATGATCTTGGCCACGTGCCGCGAGGCCCCAAAGGCGGGGGGGCGGATCCAGTGGATCTCCTCCCCCAGGCCGATGATGCGACCGGGCACCGCCAAAACATCCTCCGCCCCTTCGGCCCCCGTCAGGGCCACCCCAAGGTTGCTCTGCACCTCGGGAATGAGCCGTCCAATCTTCTCTTGCTTGAGCCGCTCCAGGGCCCGATTCGTCTCCTGGAGGAGGGCATAACGCTCCGCCTCTCGCCGCAGTGGAAAGAGGGGATCGAGCAGCAGCTGCCCCTGGCCTACCTTCAGGGGATGATCCAGCAGGGCAGTCAGGTAGGCCTTCGCTTTGCCTACGGCCGCTTGCAGATCTAACCCCCTGGCCAGTCCCGCTGCAATGGCCGCCGCCAGCGTGCAGCCGGTCCCATGGGCCAGCCCGGGCCTTCGCTCCTCCCGGTACTCCGTGAAGGCGAGGCCATCGTAGAGCAGGTCGAGCGGCTCTCCCGGCAGATGGCCTCCCTTGAGCAAGACGTTTCTGGCCCCCAATCCATGCAACTTCACCGCGGCCTCCTTCATCCCCCTCGTGTCCTGGATGCCCCTCAGGCCGGTCAAGGCCTCGGCCTCGGTCAGGTTGGGGGTTAACAGGTAAGCCCGGGGAACCAGCTCCGCCTGGAAGACGCGGAGGTCTTCCCCCTGCAAGAAGGGATGGCCGCTCCCTGACCACAAGACGGGGTCGACGACCAATTTCTCCAGGCGGTATTGGACCGCCTTTTGGCAGACGACCCGGACGATCGCGGCCTGACAGAGGATCCCGGTCTTGGCGGCTGCGATCTTCAGGTCTCCCGCCACTGCGTCGATCTGGGCGGCCACCTGCTCCGCCGGCAGGGGAAAGACCTGCTGGACGCCGCTGGTATTCTGGGCCGTGATGGCGGTGATGGCCGATACGCCATGGACCCCACAGGCCGCCAGGGTCTTCAGATCGGCCTGGATCCCCGCCCCTCCGCAGGGGTCGGAGCCTGCGATGGTCAGAACCGTTTCGCGATTCACTGGGACCTCCTCAAAGCTGGTTACGCTTACCCCGGCGGCCACCGCATCGGCCTTCCGGCCAGGAAGTGGAAATGAAGATGGAAGACGGATTGCCCGGCCTCGGCCAGGCAGTTCGCCACCAGGCGAAAGCCCCGCTGCGAGACCCCATGGATCTCCGCCAACCTTTTGGCCGTAAGCACAATGGCGCCCAGAAGGTCCTGGTCCTCCTCCCCGACCTCCAGGAGGGTGGCGATGTGCTTCTTGGGCAGGATCAGGAGGTGGACAGGGGCCTGGGGATGGATGTCCTCGATCACCAGCACCTTCTCGTCCTCCCAGACCTTTTTGGCTGGCCTTTCTCCCGCAATGGCTTGACAGAATATGCAGCCTTTCATTTTCCCGTAATCCCAAACACCCCATTCGTCCCGAGAGATGGAAGAAATTCAGCGATCGATACGGCGTAAAAAGCTTGATATATCAACGACACTTTAACCGATTCCCGTGCTCCTGTCAACTGAAAGCGGCGCAGCGACAAACGACGAAGTGCGTAATAATCCTCGATTTTGGCGCGAAGGAGTGCGCAATCATCCTTACTTCACTTCTTCCTTGGCAAAAGTTGGATCAGTGGGGCGCACCTCACAAGGGGTGTGTCCCACCCATCCAATCGATGATGGCCTGGCCGTTACGGGCAGCTCGGATACCGACGAGGCCGCTGACTGGCCGAGGGAATAATAATGAGGGAGGCCCTCGGCCAGCTGCAGTTACAGATGGAGGGAGAGCGTTTCGGTTGGGGCGTTGAGAGCCCCGACGGGCCCTAAAGCCGGGTGCGCGGTTGGGCGCCGGAGGTTCGGGTCAGCTGGCGACCGCGCAGTTGATCGATCGCATCCAGTGCTTTGAAGGCCTGGCCCATGGCTCCCAGCTTGAGGTCCATCCAGGCCCGGTCCAACCGATAGCTCCAGTCCTGGTCCCGGTTGGGATAAACGACCCGATAAGGAGACTCATCCCCGACGGGAGCCCTTCCCGAATAGAGATACTTCTTGAAGGGCTCCTGCCGGGGTTCGCGGTTCCTGGGAAGGAGGCTCTCTCGGGCCTTCTCCTGGAAGGCCTTGGCCAGGATGTAGGCAGACTGGGCCTTCAGGGCGCTGGAGGGCTGCCCGAAGTTCTTGAGGTACCGCTCCTCCATCTGGCGGATCTTGCGGCGCACAATCCCGTTGGGGGCGAAGTGCTCGCAGGCCCGGATCAGGGGATAGAGCTGCTCGCAGTGCTCCCGATGGCGCTCGGCCCGCCGCTCCCGCAGGGCCTGGTTCTGGGAGGCCCGGCAATATTCGTAGCCGTTCAGCTCCACCTTGAGCTGGCGCATCAGGGTAGGCCCATGGGTCTCGTAGGACTTGCGGTAGCCGTGGAGCAGGATCTCCATGATCTCGTGATCCTCGAAGTTCTTGTGCTTGAAGCCCCCGCCATAGAAGTTCACGTCCTCCCAGGGGATCTCCCGCAGCCGTCCTTCCTCCTTCAGCCGCTCCCAGAGGGGAGTGCCGGGGAAGGCGGTCACCTTGGTCAGCTGATGGCTGGTGGGCTCCAGGGAGATGAAGTAGTCCAGGTCGTCGAAGACGTTGACCCGATCGTGGAAGTCGAAGCCACACATCCAGCCCCCGATGATGGTGATGCCCCGCCGCTGGAGCTCGGTGAAGGTCTCCCGGGCATCGCCGGAGCGCTTCTGGTAGCCGCGGTCGGGGGCGAACTTGCTCTCCAGCCCGATGAAGATCGTCCCCAGCCCCGTCCGGGCGATCTCGTCCCAATCGTACTGGCTCAAGGATTCCACGCTCCCCAGGGCGAAGAAGTCGAGGCGGCGCAGCCCCATCTCCTCGTCGTTCTCGATCAACTCCCGCAGCTCGGTCACGAACTCCTTGTGCTTGAAGAGGTCCTCGTCGTAGATGGCCATCTGCTGCAGATCGGGGTCCTCCCGGAAGGCCCGCTTGAGCTCCTGGAAGATCTGCTGCGGGGTGGCCAGTTGGACCCAGGCATTGCCGTGCATCTGCGTGGTGGAGCAGAAGTCGCAGCCCGAGGGGCAGCCCAGGCCGGCGACGGTGAAACCCTGCATCCCCTTGGCGTAGTAATCCAGCCAGGGCAGGCTGAAGGAGCATTTGGGCATATGGCTCTGGCGGACGGGAGCCATGACCGGCTCGCCCAGCAGCTCTCGGAAGAAACCGACTCCCTCTCCAATGCACACATGATCCGCATGTTCGCGTTTAAAATCCTCGGGGAAGGCGGCATCGAACGCCAGGGCCCCGTAATGGCCGAGCACGATCTGGCTGGAAGGGGAGAGGCGGCGGACGGTCTTGCACATGTCGAGCACGATCTCCATGCAGGTGGGAAAGAAGCTGATGCCGACATAATCGTACCCCTTTCGCGCCTCGTCCTCGAATCCCTCCCAGGTGGGGTACTCCAGGAAGACCGAGGGGACCGAGAGGTTCTGGGCGATGAGATGGCTGCCGAAGCAATGCTGGTGGCCACTCATGGTGAAGATGTCCTGTCCCTTGGTGAAGCGCTGGGACATCACATCGGTGAGCGAATCGTTCCAGGCATGGGTCGGATAAGGTTGGCAGGGCGTGCTTAAGAGGACTTTGGGCATGATTTCCCCCTCCCTTGTGATTGGACTTCAATGTATTTTTGGACTATAGCCTATTTTAGAGTTAAGTTTAAAAAAGGGGAGGGGCGCTGTCAAGAAAAAATTATGACTCCCGCTTCACGATCCGCTGGTAGGCCTCCTTCAGCGCCGGGATTACCTGATAGAGATCGCCCACAATGCCGTAATCGGCCGACTGAAAGATGGGGGCCGCATCGTCCTGGTTGATGGCCAGGACGATGCGGGCATCGCGGATGCCGGCGATGTGCTGGATCTGCCCGGAGATGCCGCAGGCGATGTAGAGCTTAGGGCGCACCTTATGGCGGGAGAGTCCCACCCAATGATCCTCCGAGAGCCACTGCAGGTCGGCGGCAATGGGGCGAGAGCAGCCCACCTCTGCCCCCAAAAGCTCAGCCAGCTCCCGGATGAGCTGAATGTCCTCGGGATGGTTCAATCCACGACCGCAGGATACCACCACCTCGGCGGCCTCGATGTTGACTGACCCCTTCTCCTTCTCCCGCACCTCCCGGACCCTGGTGCGCGGCTCCCGGATGGGGAGCTCGGCCAGAATGATCTCGCCGGGGCGATTTTCCTCCCGCTCCCGCCGCTGGAAGATCCCTGGGGGGATGGTGGCCACCTGGGGCCGGTTCCGATAAGTGAGCATGGCCAGGGCATTGCCGCTGTAAACCACCCGCTCGACCTGCAGGGCCCGAGATTCCCCCTCAATCGTCAGCGAGATGCAGTCGGCAGCACAGCCTGTCCCCAGGCGGGTGGCCACCCGAGGGGCCAGCTCTTTCCCCCTTTTGGTGGCCCCGATGAGCAGGACCTCAGGACGGTGCTGCCCGGCCAGGCCCGCGATGAGATCGGTGTAAGGCTCGACGGAGAAACGGCTCAGGGCGGGGTGCTGGCCGACGTAGACCCGATCGGCCCCATAGGCGATGTACTCGCTCGCCTGGGCCTCAGCCCCGTTCCCCAGGGCCAGCGCCCCCAGCTCGACCCCCAGGGAGTCAGCCAGTTGTCGTCCCAGGCTTAGAAGCTCCAGGGCGACCTCTTTGACCTCCGAGAAGACCCAAACATTTCGATACTCCTCGTTCTTCATCACTATAGTACCCCTTCTCGGAGCAGTTCCCGGATCGCCCTCTCGGCCGCTTCCGCCAAAGTCCCCTCCAGCCGGATGTTTTTGCGCTCCATCCGGAAGGCGGCCACCCGTTTCAGCACTATCGGCGATCCCTGTAGCCCAACCGCATCGGTCGAGAGGCCCAGGTCGGCTGCTTTCCATTCCAGGACCTCCTTCTTCGAGGCGGCCAGGATCTGCTTGAGGGTGGCCAATCGGGGCTTGTTGATCTCCTTGGTCACGCTGAGGAGGACGGGAAAAGAGGCCTCCACCACCTCGATGCCATCATCCAGGCTGCGCTCGGCCACCACCTGATTCCCTTCGATCGTCACCTGGCTGGCGGCGGTAATTTGGGGGAGGTCCAGCCGCTCCGCCAGGCTGGGGCCCAGTTGTGCCGAAAAGCCGTCGGTGCTGGCCTCGCCGCACAGGATCATGTCAAAGGGGCCTAGCTTCCGGATGGCTGCGGCCAGGATGGCGGCCACCGTCAGGGTATCGGAGCCCGCAAAGGCCGGGTCACTGAGCAGGCAGGCGCGATCGAGCCCCATGGAGAGAGCCTTCTTGATGGATGGCTTGCATTCCGGCAGGCCCACGATGACTCCGGTGGCCCGCCCCCCGTGCATTTCCTTGATCCGGATGGCCTCTTCGATGGCGTTCAGGTCGAAATCGCTGATCTTGCGGGTGATCCCCTCGGTCATCAGCTCCTGGGTCTTCGGGTTTACCTTGAGCTCCCGCTCGTCCACCACTTCTTTGAAACAGACGATCATCTCCGGCAATGTCGGCTCTCCTCAAGTTAGGGGACAGGTTACAGGGGATAGGGGATAGGAACTCCCCCTCTCTATTTCCTGCTCATGGTGGTACTGCATTCATCGGAAAAGGAAATTCCTATGCGATCAAGTTAGGGGTTAGGGATTAGGGGCTAGGGATTAGCAAAAGCTCTTATTTCTTACTAGCCCTAGCCCCTAATCCCTAATTTAAAACCAGGAATTTTCATTATTAGGGCACAGATTATTGGGACCCTGTCCCCTGTTCCCTGTCCCCTAATTTAATACGGCAGATATTCCCTCCCCAGGATCTCCCGGCTGATGATGATTTTTTGGATCTGGGCGGTCCCGTCGGCGATCTGGAAGGCCAGGACGTCTCGCCACCGCTGCTCCAGGGGGTACTCGTCCGAGTAGCCCAGGTGACCGTGGATCAGCAGGGCATCGTGGATGGCCTCGGCGGAGATCTTAGGGACCCACCACTTGCACATCGAGGCCTCTTTCGTGTGGGGCTTGCCCTGGTCGCGCAGCCACAGGGCCTGATAGCAAAGCAGCCGGGCGGCCTCCATGCGGGTGGCATGTTCGGCGATCAGGAAGGAGACCCCCTCGAAGCGGGCGATAGGCTTCCCGAAGGCCTTTCGCTCCTTGGCGTAGGCGATGGCGTCCTCCAGGGCTGCCTGGGCCGTTCCCAGGCACATCAGGCCGATCAAGACCTTGGTGTAGTCGAACTCCTCCATGACCAGGTGAAAGCCGCGTCCCTCCTGGCCCATCAGACTGGAGGCCGGGATGTGCACCTCTTTCAGGGCCAGGGCCCCTCGTCCGATCGGCTTGCAGCCCATATCGTGGAAAATGGAGGTGGTCAGGCCTGGGGCATCCATCGGCACCAGGAAGCAGCTCACCCCCCGGGCCCCCGCCTTGGGGTCGGTCTTGGCGAAGAGGAAGAAGTCGGTGGCACAGTTGACGAAGCTGATGGAGGACTTCTCGCCGTTGAGGACGTAGCCGTCCCCCTCGCGCAAGGCGGTGGTCTTCATGGCGGCAGCGTCCGAGCCGCAGCCGGGCTCGGTCAGGGCCAGGCCTAACAGCGTCTCTCCCCGGGTGATTTTGGGAAGCCATGTTTCCCGCTGCTCTGGAGTGCCGTGCTTGAGGAAGGCGCCGCCTCCTAGCCCCCCGACGGCAATCGGATAGGAGCAGTTGATGTCTGCCCGGGCGATCTCCTCGATGGCGATTCCGATGGTGACATAATCGGCCCCCTGGCCGCCGTACTCCTCGGGAATGTTGATGCCGGTGAGGCCCAGCTCTGCCATCTTCCGGAACTCCTCGCGAGGGGCCTCCTCTCGCTTGGCCCTCTCCAGGTAGCCGGGGGCCAGCTCCGTCTGGGCGAATTCACGTACCATCTGCCTGAAGAGCTCCTGGTCTTCGGAGAAGGAAAGGTTGAGCATGCTGTGGATCTCCTCCATATTGGGATGTCGGTTAATCCTCAAAAGCAAAAAAGCAAAAAAACACAAGGAGAAAGGGGGGTTTCCGGATAGACAGTCAGGTTCCCTACCATAGCTTAACTCTCCCCCCAAGTCAACACCCTTCTAAGAGGTGAAGCTTCCTCTTGCCCAAAAAAAGCCTTGACATGGAGGGGCCAGCCATGATAGGGTGAGAACAACTTTTCGTCCGGAAAAGGCGATCTTGTCGAAAGATCTAACCGAGAATTGAGAAACCTAACCGTGCGACGAGAGAATTGGAAGATGGGCAATTTCCAATTTTTAATTCCCCGGATGGGGTAAGGGGTAAACGAGGTGGTCGAGGCGATATCGGATCAGATCAGGGCGCTGCTGCAGGAATGCGGGTATACCCTGAGGTCCCTGGATCCGCAGGGGCATTCATTTTGGGCTCAGAGAAAGAAGGCCCTCAAAGTCGGAGTGGTCGAGAAATGGACCCATGCCGACCTGAATCAGGCGATTGATCTGTTGCTTCTGGAAGAAGGGGAGGCAGAAGAGGCTTACAAGGTGGTGGTGGCCCCGGGAAACGAGGTGGGCAGCGGATCGCTGCAGCCTATCGAGGTGATCGCCAAGCGCTACCGCTTCTGCGCCGAACATGACATCAATATATGGGGGATGGACTCTGCCAGCGGGGACCTCTTCCTGGTCACTGGCTCCCTGCCTAGATTTGATTTCAAGCTGATGTCCAGGCTGATGCAAAGCAAGTCGATGTTGGGTTCTGGTGCCCAAAAAGTGATCGAGAACCGGGTGCGGAATTTTCTGGTGAGGGGGTTCCATACTTGGGAGGAGTTCGAGGGCTTCTCCCAGGTAAAACCGGAGCCTCCTACCGACGTCGAATCTACCTCTTAAAGCTACCATGACTCATGGAGGAGAAGCGTTTATGGCAGAGAAAGTCTACGAGGCATTAAGAAGAAACACCAGGCTGGATACCGATCCGTTAACGGATATCTATGGCCAGGAGAAGGCCAAAAAGCAGATCCTGGCCTCGGTCCTGGCCGGACACCATGTGATCATCGTGGGGCCTCCGGGGATCGGCAAGACCACGCTGGCCAGGCAGATCGCCACGTTGCTGCCCTCCGTGGAGGCCGTGAAGGGCTGTCAGTTCTTCTGCGAGCCGCAATCCCCCGTTTGCCCGATGTGCAAGTCGAAAGAGGGCTCCCTCGAGGCAGAGACCATACCGGGCGTCAACCGGTTCCGCCGCATCCAGGGCAGCCCCGACCTCTCGGTCGAAGACCTCTTGGGAGATATCGATCCCTCCCTGGCCTTCAAATACGGCCCTACCGACTACCGGGTTTTCACCCCGGGCAAGCTGCTCAAAGGCAACCGCGGCGTGGTCTTCTTCGATGAGATCAACCGCGTCCCCGAGAAGCTCCAGAACTCTTTGCTGCAGGTGCTCGAGGAGCATATCGCTACCATCGGCTCCTACGATATCGATTACCCGGCCGAGTTCATCATGATCGCCACCATGAACCCCAAGGAGCATGCCGGGACCGAGGAGCTCTCGGACGTGTTGCTGGACCGCTTCGACATGGTCCGCATGACCTATCCTGAGTCGCCCGAGATCGAGCGGCGCGTCATCCTGGAGAAGTCCAGGAAATACGGTGACGGCATCGTCCCCGATAGCGTCGTTGATTCGATCGTCCGGATGGTCCAGGCGACCCGCAGCGGCAAGTGGGCCGACGAGTTTGAACAGCCGGCCAGCCCCCGTGCCAGCATCGGTCTCTACGAGAAGGTACAGACCTTGACCCTCTTTAACGGCCGTCACGAGGCCTCGGTGAGCGACCTGCTGGAGTGTGCCGGCTCGGTTCTGATGAGCCGCATCCGCATATCGCCCCAGTCTCAGTATTATGAGAACCCGGACGAGTTGCTGGAGAAGGTAATCAAGGACGTCACAAAATAGAGGGATTAGGGGTTAGGGATTAGTATCCGCGCAAAGATCGCCGGTTGACACGTTGGGGTAATTCCATGGGGTTTACAAGGTGTCGAGAGGTTCTGGCAAATGGAAGTCGTTGCCAACCCCTAATCCCTAACGGCTAACCCCTGCCTTTATATAGGGAGTAGCACGAATTATGAGAAGTAATGGATCGAGCCTGGTGTTAGCTTTTTCCGGGAAAGGCGGCACGGGCAAGACGATGCTGACCACGGTGCTGATCAAGGTCTTACGGGAAGAGACCCACAAGAAGATCCTGGCGGTGGATGCCGACCCGGCGGTCTCTTTGCCCATCTCCTTGGGGATTCGAGAGTACGAGTCGGTGGGCCATCTCCGCGAGGAGATGAAGGCCGATTCCCGTAAGCGGGTGCCCACCCTGAAAGGGATCCATCACGCCAGCACGATGTTCGAGTACCAGCTGCTCCAGAGCATGGTGGAGGCCGAGGGCTACTCGCTCCTGGTGATGGGTCGCCCGGAAGGACCAGGTTGTTATTGCCCATCCAACCACATCATTCGATCGGCCATCGATACTCTGTCCAAGGCCTTCGATTTCTGTGTCATCGATTGTGAGGCGGGCATGGAGCACCTCAGCCGCCGCACCACTCGAGGGGTGGACATCATGTTCATTGTCACAGATCCCTCTGCCAAGGGGGTCGCGACGGCCAAGGTGGTCAAAGACCTGACCAAGGAGATGAAGGAGGAATCGGGGGTCGAGATCGCGGAGATGTACGGGATCATCAACCGGGTGGAGCCGGCCATGGGCCCGCCTGTCGCCGAGAAGCTCAAGCAATATGGGATCGAGCCGATCGGCATCCTGCCGCCCGACCCGTACGTCACCCAATTCGATATCGAGGGCCGCTCGCTATTGGAGCTCCCGGCGGATTCCACCACGGTCCAGGGAGTCAAGGAGGTCCTCCGGAAGCTGGAAATCCTTTAACGACATGCTGCGCATGTCGAATGCAAAATGAAAATTGAAAATTGCAAAATTTAAAATGAAAGAGCCATGGCAATCTAAATTCCGTCTAAATTTTCATTTTGCATTTTACATTTTGCATTTTTCAATTCTCGCGAAGCGAGGGGGATTATGCTGATTAAGGAAGAGATTTACGCGGCGCTGCAAGACCCGGCAAAGCGAGAGCAGTTGTTCAGTGGACTTGCATTTAGCGAGAAGACCCAGAAAGACCTCATCTCGAGTCTGATGTCGGGACATCATATCCTGATCCTGGGGCCGCCGGGCAGTGGCAAGACCCGGCTGGCCGGAAACATCGCCAACATCCTTCCCCGGATCGATATCGTCCGGGATTGCCCCTTGCGGTGCCGTTGGGAGGATCCGAAGTGTCCCTGGTGTCTGGGAGATGGAGAAAAGACCCGCGCCAGCCTCGGCGGTGAGGAGCGGCTCACCAAGATCCAGGGCCATCCCGACCTCAAGCCCAACGACATCGTCGGGGATCTGGCCCCGGAGTACAGCCTCCAGTTCGGCATGCGGGACCTGCGTTCCTTCTCGCCCGGCAAGCTCCTCAAGGGAAACAACGGGGTCCTCTTGATCGACCTGATCGACCAGATCCCGGAGCGGACCCTGAACCTCATCCTGCAGGTCCTGGATGGGGATATGCTGGAGCTGGGCCGGGTGGACCGGCAGTTGCCCCTGGACCTGGTCATCGTGGGCACGGGCAACGAGAAGGCGGTTCGGAGGCTCTCGTCCGACTTGCTGGACCACTTTGACGTGATCAAGGTCTCCTATCCCGAGGATCCCCAGGAAGATCAGCGAATCCTGCATGAAAACATCCAGGGGTTGGTGGAGAAGGGCGATGGGATGCGGGAGTACGTGGAGAAGGCGATCGACCTGGTCTACCAGATCCGCCGACACGATGATGTCCAGCAGGGGATCAGCCCCCGGGGGACCATCCGCTGCGTGGAGCTGTTTGAGACCTTGCCTTACATCCATGAGCGGAAAATGTCGATGGATGACTTCTACGAGGCGGCCATGCTCTCCTTCCCTCATCGAATCAAGCTGAAGCGGTCCGCCATTTCCTGCGTGGACCCCAATCGGCTGGTCTCGGAGCTGATCCTGGGCAAGCCGGAGGACGAAGGCTTCAACGAGATGGAGATGCGGGAGCAGTACGACCTGGAGGACATCACGGATATCTCCAAGGAGATCGCCGAGAAGGACCTCTTCCGCATCCCGCTGCGCTACGGCTTCAATGATATCCTGCTCCAGCGGATCAAGAACATGCCCGACTCGGAGCTGGCGCAACTCCACGCCAAGGTGCTCGAGGAGCTCAAAAAGAAGAAACAAGAGTCGATGGCCGACAAGAAGAAGAAGCTGGCCCACGACTGGGAGGTGCTCCAGGAGATCGAGGAGGCGCGGGAGCGGATGGAGGACGACGACTACCTCTTCAAGGAGCTGGAAAAGGACGCCCTGGAGGCGACGCTGGAGGTCCTCCACAAGCTTCAGGTGCTCCAGCGGGACCGGGAGGGCTGGGTGCTCCACAAGCGGGGGGTCCGGCGCCTGATGGACAACCTGCTGCCCCCGGAATTCGGCCAGCGGGCCCGCATCTCGGCCGATGGCAAGCATCGGACGAACACGCGGACCGCCGTGCTTTTCAAGGAGCGCTCCTTGAATGTCCGCAAGTACCGGCTGGGCGATCGCTACAAGGACTTCGCCCTGCGGGAGACGATCCGTGAGGCCATCAAAAACAAGCGGGATCACATCCTGCGGGAGGATTTTCGGGTCTACGACCACGGCCGGACCACCCGCCTGGACATCTACCTGGCCCTGGACGTCTCCGGGACCATGGTCCAGGGGGACAAGCTCTGGTACGCCAAGGAGGCGGCGGGGGCACTGGCCAGCGCCAGCACCATCTACCACGACCGGGTGGGGCTGCTGACCTTCTCCAACATGGCCAAGAAGCTGTTGGACCCTACCGACAATCCGATCCTGATCATGGAGACCATGGTTAACCTCTCGATCCACAAGAAGGCCTTCACCAACATCGGCCAGGCCCTCAAGGTGGCCCGGGAGGTGGCCTTGATGCAGAAGAAGTCCACCACCACCCCCCACATCATCCTGATCTCGGATGGGGATGCCACCGCCCCTTACACCGATCCGAATGGCTATGCCATCAAGGAGGCCGTGATCACCCGCAGCAAGGGGATCACCCTCTCCACGGTTTGTCTGGTGGAGGGCAACTCCAACGTCGATTTGATGCGCAAGCTCGCCAAGATCGGGGGAGGGCGGATCTTCCTGGTGGAGGACATCAAGGCGTTGCCGGACATCATGCTCCAGGAGCAGAAGGCGACGGTTACACACAGTTGAAGTGCAAAATGAAAAATGAAAAATGCAAAATGGAAGAAGATGCAACCTAAATCTTCATTTTGCACTTTGCACTTTGCACTTTGCATTTTTCCTTTTGCAATGCGAACGAAGCGAGAAGGAGGACGATGAACATGGCAGACACGAAGCTCTGCGAGATTTGTAATATCGAGGCGGCCACCCAGAAGTGCAGCCAGTGCGCCAAGCCCCTGTGCCCCAAGTGCGCCAAGGAGTTTATCATGCAGTTTGGCCACCCAGCGTTGAGCATCAAAGGTCACGAGAAGGCTGCTATTGGGAGAGTGGGGAGAGAGAAGAACTACTATTGCAACACCTGCCTGGAGAACCTGGAAGTACCCGATCTCAACTTCTGATGCCGGAGGAGATGTATGGAAGGGCAACCCTTGACGAAAGAGGAAGTTCTAGAGCAGGAAGACAGACAGCTGATCGACCGCAAGGTCGTCCGGCATGAGGACAGCATCACGGTCGGGTCGACCAACGTCAAGGTCGCCGACGTGGTGGATGACGTCAAGAGGCACGGGGAGCTGGCCAAGGACATCATCGAGGACGAGTGGATGGAGAAGCGGCTGCGGCAGGTGCAGCCGCATCTCGAGGTATTTGCCCGCCACGAGTACCTGGCCAAGCAGTGGGACAGCCTGCTGCTGGACCGCTTCGATATCGTCTACACCCCGGCCACGGTGGATTGTGGGGTCTGCCCCGGCCACGCGTGCCGGCTGACGGCGGACCAGAAGGGCCACTGCGGCCTCACGTTGGGGGAGGCGGCCTCTCTGAGGAACCTCCAGCGTTGCTGTCAGGGGACCGAGCGCTACATCCGACGGGCCCGGCTTCTCTACGACTACATGGCCGAGCATTTCGATCCCGAGGCCCGCATCAACCTGGGGAGCGAGATCTTTTACCTCGCCCCCATCATCTGGATGGTAGTGGGGATCAAGCCCCGGAAGCTCAAGGAGCTCGAGCAGGTGGTGAGCTACCTGGAGCAGCAGATCCTGCAGGTGGCCGCAGTGGCCAACCCTTACAGCGGCCTCAGCGCTAAGGACATGGAGTCACGGGCCTTCCATGCAGGGATGCTGGCCTTCGTGGCGATGGAGACGGCCGAGCTGATCAACATCACCGTCCTGGACCACACCTCTGCCGGAAAGCTCGATCTCAACAGCCTGATGAACTGGCCGACCGCGACCACTCCGGCCGGGGTAGCGGGCGTGGACAAATCGAAGCACGTGGTCATGCTGGTGGGGACGGGGGATATCATCTCCTACGAGCTGGCCAAGCAGGTCAAGGCACAGGGGCTGGAAGACCAGGTGGAGCTGTGCGGCTTGGGGGACAGCGGCCTCAAGCTTACCCGCGTCTACGAAGAAACCAAAATCCTGGGACTGAGCCAGGAGATCCTCAAGTGCCTGCGGCTGGCCGTGCCCGATGTGATTGTCCTGAGCGACACGAGCGAGAAGTTTGACGTGGTGGCCGAGGCCCAGAAGCTGGGGATCCCGGTCATCGCGGCTCCGGCGCTCCACACCTTGTCCTTGCCCGATGCCACCGGGGAGTCGATCGAGGCGATCGTCGATTGCCTGGCGCAGGGAAAGGCCCCGGCGCTCCTGGTCTACAACTACCGCAAGGCGGCCGCAGCGGCCCTGGGCTTGCGGGGCAAGTTGCCCAACAAGCGCAAGGCGCTGCGTTTCATGGAAGGGAGCGTGCCTGAGCTGGCCAAGTCCTTCTTGGGCTGCCCGCAGCTCAACGCGAACTGCCTGGTGGAGGCGGATGCCCTGGAGGCCCTGAAGGCGGCCAGCCAGGGAGATCTCTCGCTGCTCAAGGGGCTGGAGGATACCTGCCGGTGCGCGCACTGCGGCAACCTCTCCTCCAACGGAGTTCCTCTGATCGACCTGATCCTGAAGGCCTCCCAGGAGGAGCTTCAGGCAGAGTCCTGCAACATGCGAGGCGGCCGCGGACCCATCTGCCACATGGAGTACCGGGATGTCGCCTTCCAGATGGGCTTCGGCAACTGCATCGGATTCATCACGGTCACCGGCGATTGCCACACCCCCCAGGCGAAGAAAGAGATCGGCTGGCTGGTGGAGGAGCTCTCCGAGCGGGGCTTCGGGATCAATATTACCGGTAATGCCGCCATCGCGGCCGCCTTCAAGAAGGACAAGGACGGCAAGACGGTCTACGAGAAGCATTATAGCCTCCTGCAGGTGCGGGCCATCGTCAACGTGGGCGAGTCCTCGGCCAACAGCCACTGCCTGGGCGGAGACACCAAGCTGGTGAGCATCGCCGGCAAGGTCCCCTACCGGGGCAACTATGCCGAGCTGGCCGACTACCAGCTCAACCGCTACCCGACCAGCGTGATCGTCTGGGGCCCAGCGACCGACGAGATGGTGACCTCTATCGCCGGCTGGGCGCGGATGGGCATCCCGGTGATCGTGGGTCCGCGGGGGGAGGAGTACCTGGAGCGGTTCTTCCTGGGGGACTATGCCCAGGAGGATCGCTGGTGGGTCTATCAGGGATTCACCGGCAAGAAGCTCCTGGTGGAACCCTGCCCCAACCACCTCATCGCGCCGGTGGAGGATGTGCAGGAGGCGGTGATGATGATCTCCAAGCTGGTCAACAACCCCAATGACATGCGCGACGGCCGCTCGTGCCGTCTGGCCAACTACATCGACGCCTATAAGATGTTGGATCCCGACCTGCCTCCCGACTGGGACCGCTATCTGCGAGACCAGAACGAGCTTCCCCTGCGGCTGAAGTTCAAGCTGCTGCGGAGCCTCTCGGAGATGGGCTGGGAGGTCGATGTCAAGAAGGGTCGGATCCTCAGCTTCAAGCGGCCCGATGGGCGTCACGTCAGCCCGGAGGAGATGTTCGCCAACCATACGGTGCCGCTGGGGATCTTCGCGACGATCCAGAAGAACCTGGTCTTGAAGGAGCAGACCCGCGGAGAGTTTTAACCCCCCTTCGGGGAAAGTGCAGAATGCAAAATGAAAAATGCAAAATGCAAAATGGAAGAACCGCAGTAATCTAGATTTTCATTTTGCACTTTGCACTTTGCATTCTGCAATTTGCAATTCTCGCGAAGCGAGCAAAGGGAGGTGGGTGGAAAAGTGAGCGATTCTCAGCGCATCAAGGAATGGCTTGGCCAGGAGGGCAGCGTCCTGATCATCGGCCCCAAGGAGCCGGTGGATTACCAGGACGGTTCTTCCCAGCTATTGGACCTGCTGCAGCAGCTGGTCCCCAACGTCAAGGCCCAGGTCTACTCCCTGGCCAGCGTGGTGAAGTATGCTTCGGATAAGTACACCTTTTACGAGAAGGTGAAGTTCCTGCCGGTCTCGGAGTTTCTGGTGGAATCCACCCAGCGGAAGGGGTACGATGGGAAGGCGGTGCTGTTCCTTTCCTTCTATCGGAACCAACTGCAGCGGCTGGTGAACAATTGCAAGAACTACGGCGGTAAAGTGACCGCCGTCTCTCTGGATCGGGACCCGATCGAGGGGGCCGACCTCTGTTTGGCCGATCGGCACCTCTCCCATGAGGAATGGCTGAAAGCCTTGCAGGGGTTGGCTTGAGGGGTAAATTGAGATTGGAGATTTGCAACCTGCAATTGGCATTTTGCAGGTTGCAATGAGGTGGGGGACCCCTTAGGGGCGGGGCCCCACCTTGGATCCCAGGGCCCTGGAAGACCACACAGTAGCAATCGGATTATTGGAGAAGGAGGAATCTCATATGGCGGAAGAGAAGACCTGGGAACCCAGGGTCTTCCAGCTTCCCACGGATCCTGAGGAACTGGCCGAAGGCATCACCGTGAACTTCGGCCCTCGCTACCTGGGCGAGCGCGTCCTCAGAGAAGACATGTTCGTGGAGTTAGGAGGCCCAAAAAGCTGCGGGTTCGACCTGTTGGTGACCGAGTCGGATCCCACCAAAGTAACTGACGGGAAGGTCACGCTGATCGGACCGGATTTCAATGAGATGGAGCAAGGGGGCATTTATCCCTTCGTCTGGATCCTCAGGGTCTATGGGGCGAACCTCACCGAGCGGCACACCTCTCTGGTGGAGCGCAACCTCATCGAGTTCCAGGATCAGGTCGAGGGCTACATGCGGGTCAACACCCGGCAGTACCTCTGGACGCGTCTGACCAAGAAGCTCGTCAAGGGCGGCTTTACCGCCGCCGAGCTGGCCCGGGGCACCATGATGATGATTAAGGCGGCCCTGCCCGACATGGTGGACGCTATCGAGGCGGAGTTCCGCACCTGCGACCCGGATGCCGTCCGGGATCAGATCGAGAACTATGCCATGCCCATCTGGGACAAGCGGGACCGTTACATCGGTGAGCGCAAGGATGACGACGTGGAGCACTTCTTCGGCTGCACGCTCTGCCAGACTTTCGCCTTCAACCATGTCTGCGTGATCGCCCCAGAGCGGCCGCCCTTCTGCGGGATCACCATGTACGATGATGCGGAGATCATCATCGAGATGGACCCCCATGGTTACCTCCACAAGTTCCAGAAGGGGAATCTGATCGATGAGCTGCAAGGGGAGTACGAGGGTATCAATGACGCCGTGCGCCAGAAGTCGAATGATACCATCAAGCGGCTCCACCTTTACAGCACGATCAGTTACCCCCAAACTTCGTGAGGGTGATTCGAGATCTTGTGTTTCTACATTCCCGACCTGGATGGTTTAGGGATCGTGCATCGCGGTTTCAAAGAGTTGTTGCCTTTAGGGTTGGATTTCTCCACGGTGGCCGGTCAGGTCAGCGGTGGGGTGCAGTTCGATGGATATTGCGGGACCTCCCTCCGGACGGCCCGCATCGACAAGTTCATGCAGGGCGATGGCGGCTGGGAGCGGATAGTCTGGATGCCCAAGGAGCTTAAGGAGCGGTTGGCGGATGCGATCCCCGAAGAGCTCTATGCCAGGATCGCCGATGAAGAAGTGGGGACGGCCGACACCGATGCCATCAAAAAGTGGCTGATCGAGGCAGGCCATCCCATTAAGTCGAGGTATGAAGGAGCTTAGTCTGTGGCCGATGAAAGGAAGTTACAGCCACCGGAAATCTACCATATGCTGCCCAAGACCAATTGCGGCCTGTGCGGCCTTCCCAAATGCATGGCCTTCGCCATGATGTTGATCGCTGGCAAGAAGAACATCGATGATTGTCCTCCCATCCATGAGGAGCAGTATGCGGAGGGGTACGAGAGGCTCTCCAGGGCTTTTGGGGTAGGCACCAACCTGCGCAAGATGGCCTGGTTCATCCTGGACCTGGACAAGTGCGATGGGTGTGGGACCTGCATCAAGGCCTGCCTCTACTCCGGGGAGGATGCTGGGGATCTGGGGGTCTTGCACATTGTAGAGGGTAAGTTACTTCCGGCGGAAGCGAACCTGGTCAATTGTGACATCTGCTTGACCTGTGAGCGGAAGTGTCCCAAGTATGCCCTGCGGGTCGATCGAAGGGCCCCGCGGGCCCAGATGGACCGGTCGGAGCGGACGCTCTTGCGCAAGGACATCAAGGTGGATGCCCACGGGGGCTTCACCAAGCCTGGCGGTTAGCAGGCCATGAAGGCACCGGGCATGGGGGCAGACCTCGCATGCCCGGCGCCCGTTTTATTTTAAGGGACAAAGAAAGGCAAAATGAAAAATGAAAAATGAAGGTTTTAAGTTTTAGGTTTTAGGTTTTAGGGCTTAAAACTTAAAACCTAAAACCTAAAACTTTCTGCAGGGAACCAAATGGGCAAGTTATTTAGTCCACAATCCTCTTGACTTGGCGCAACGAAGATGGCAAAAATATTGTATTGTCTGAAGGTTTACCGTGTGAAGGCAATCAAACGATGAGATGACAAGGCGTTAGATCGGGGGGATTGAGGTGCGAGATGCCTGAAAGGGTTGTCCGCTTACAGGACATTACCGAGACGTTTCTCTCTGATAACCCCCAAGCGGATATCGATATTATTTGGAAGGCCTACGTTTATTCGGCCAAGGTCCACCGTGGCCAAACCCGCCTCTCCGGAAGTCCCTATCTTTTCCATCCTCTAGAAGTGGCCTACATCCTCTCCAAAATGAAGCTGGATACCTGCACCATCGCCGCCGGCTTGCTCCACGATACCGTGGAGGACGTCCCCCAGGTCACCCTCGAGGAGATCGAGGAGTTCTTCGGGGAGGAGGTGGCCTTCCTGGTGGATGGGGTCACCAAGATCAGCCGGATGAGCTTCTCCAGCACGGAGGAGCGGCAGGCGGAGAACTTCCGCAAGATCATCCTCGCCATGGCCAAGGACATCCGGGTGATCCTGATCAAGCTGGCCGACCGGCTTCACAATATGCGGACCATCGGGTACCAGGCCCCACAGAAGCAGCGGGAGATTGCCCAGGAGACCGTGGACATTTATGCCCCCATCGCCCACCGGCTGGGGATCGGCTGGTTGAAGTCCGAGCTGGAGGACCTCAGCTTCAAGTGCCTCCACCCTGAGGAGTACGAGGAGATCCAGGCCAAGATCGAGCGCAGCTTCGAGGAGCGGGAGCGCTTCATCGGTGAGATCCGCAAGCGGGTAGTGGCCGAGCTGGAGTCGATGGGGATCCCGGGCCGCGTGGAGGGCCGGCCCAAGCACATATACAGCATCTTCCGCAAGATCAAGCGGCAGGACATCGAGTTCCACGATGTCTATGACCTGACCGCCTTGCGGGTCATCACGGATACCGTCCGCAACTGTTACGCCATCCTGGGGATCATCCATTCCCTCGGGTGGCAGCCCATCCCCGGCCGCTTTAAGGACTTCATCGCTCTGGCCAAACCCAATTTGTACCAATCCCTTCATACCACCGTCATCGGCCCCAAGGGGGAGCGGGTAGAGTTCCAGATCCGGACCGAGAAGATGCATCAGATTGCCGAGGAAGGGATCGCCGCCCATTGGCGCTATAAGGCAGGGCTCTCGAAGGAGGAAAAGTACGAGGAAGGGCTTCTCTGGCTGCGGCGCATGCTGGACTGGCAGCAAGAGATGAAAGACCCCAAGGAGTTCATGGATGCCCTCAGGATCGACCTCTTTCCCGACGAGGTTTACGTCTTTACCCCCAAAGGAGCGGTCAAAAACCTCTCCCGTGGCTCTACCCCGGTAGACTTTGCTTATAGCGTTCACACGGAGGTCGGCGACCAGTGCGTGGGGGCACGGGTGAACCACCGGATGGTCGCCCTGGAGTATCAGCTCAAGAGCGGGGACATCGTCGAGATCCTGACTTCACCCAGCCATACCCCTAGTCGAGACTGGCTCAAATTTGTCCAGACCTCCAAGGCCAGGGCCCGCATCCGTAGCTGGATCAAGTCGGAGCAGAAGGAGCGAAGCCGGGAGCTCGGCCAGGAAATCTTGGAGAAGCAGCTCCAGAAGTACGGGCTGGACCCCGAGGGGGCCCTCAAGGGCAAGGAGCGGGAGCTGAGCGAGGTGGCCCGCCGATTGGGCTTCACCTCTTGGGAGGAGCTGTTGGCGGGAGTGGGCTTCGGCAAGGTCTCGGCCATCCAGGTGATCCACAAGCTCTTTCCCGAGGAGGAGCTGGAAAAGAAGCTCGAGAAGAAGAGGGAAAAGCTGACCCTTAAGACCCTGGTCGGAAAGGTGGTCACCCGCAAGAGCCCGCATGAGGGGATCCGGGTCAAAGGGGTGGAGGACATCCTGGTCCGTTTTGCCCGCTGCTGCTCGCCGGTCCCGGGGGACGAGATCATCGGCTACATCACCCGGGGGCGTGGCATCTCCGTTCATACCATCGACTGCCCGACCATGGCCGGCCTGGCCGACGATAGGGAGCGCAAAATCGAGATCGAGTGGGACGGGGACTCCACGCGCTCTTTTCCCATTCGCATCAAGGTGGAGACGGTGGATCGACCCGGAATGCTCGGCAAGATCAGCTCAGCCATTGCCGCCGGGGATGTCAACATCAGCTGGGCCAACGTGGAGACCACTCAGGACCGGCGGGCTTTGCTCGACTTCATCCTGGAGATCAAGAGCCTGGAGCAGCTAAACAAGGTGCTCCGCTCTATCCGAGAGGTGAAAGGGGTCCTCACAGTAGAGCGGGTGCGAGATCTCTCCTGGATGCCCGAGGAGGAGGACCTATCTTGAGCTCGGATTAGGCCTTTAAGAAGCCTTGGCGACCTTTCCTGAACGCAAACAGCGGGTGCAGACCTTGATCTGCCGATTGGAGCCGTTGACCCTGGCCCGGACCTTCTGGATGTTGGGGTTCCACCGCCGATGGGTCAGATTGTGGGCATGGCTGACTTTATGGCCAAAGCCAGGCCCTTTTCCGCATATATCGCACTTATTCGCCAATTTCATTGACCTCCGCAGCTATCGATCTTCCAACGTTTTCGTCTCTTAGTTTAATCGCAAAGGGATTGTTTTTTATCACATGTCGCCGAGAATATCAAGCGGCTTTCCGCAGCGCATTGCCTCTAGCTAATCCCTAATCTCTTCCCTTGGGCTTGGGAGGGCCCTCCAGGGAAAAAGTCATGCTCCTCCTTCGGTCCCGACGATCATAGATGTCTCCCTTTCTTTCCCGTTCCTTGTAAGCCTGCCAAAGGGCCTGGACGTGGCGGTCAGCCGGGAAATGCCGGGCATCCACGGGAACCAGCTCGTGTTCGTACGAGACCACCTCTTTGGCCTGATTGAGCTTCAGAGAGAGCTTCCCCACATATTGGCCTTGATCCCCCCCTTCCAGAATGAGGGTCTTCCCCACCTTCAAGGGGGTCTGGAGCAGTTGACCCCCATGGCCACCGATGATGACATCGATCTGCGGCACCGCCCGGGCCAGCTCTTTTTCCCGTTCGAGCCCCAGGTGAGCCACCACCACCACCAAGTCGCTCTGGTCCCTCAGGGCGGAAACGTAACCTTGGGCGGCAATGATGGGATCCGCAAAGAGCAGTTCTCGGAGATGCTCCGGGGGGAGGCGTTTCGGAGGACGGTCGGTCACCAGGCCGATCAGGGCTACCTTGAGGCCTTCCACGGGGTGGAGGGCGTAAGGGGAGAAGACAGGTTCCCGGCGGGTCCGGTCCAGGATGTTGGACGAAAGGAGCTTAAATGGAGCTTTTGCCTGGATCTCTTTCAGCACCGGCAGGTCGAAGCCCAGCTCGGTGTCCCCCACGTTGAGGTAATCATAGCCCATGTAGCCCATGGCTTCCACGATGAGCTCCCTCCGTGCCCGGTCGAAAGTGTTGAAAAGGCTCTCATCGGAGAAGGCGTCCCCCGAGTCCACTACGATCGCATTCTTCTCTCGGGCCCGGAGGGAGCGCAAAATGGCAGCCCGGGTGGAGATATCCCCCAACTGCTCCTTGGCACATCCGCAGGGGTCGAGGTTGCCTTGCACGTCGTTGGTATAAAGGATCGTAAGGGTCCACGGGGTCTCGGTCGCCCTGACCATTGGGGGGACTGCGAGAAGGCAGATCCCTAATACCATGGAACGTAGAACATACCCAACCATCCATTTCCCTCCAGGGCTATCAAAAACCCCGCCGAAAACCTCGTCTTTCGATGGGGAACGGGCTCTTTGAGTCTCCCCGAAATAACTGTGAAAAAACTAGCATAGCCTCCAGACCCAGTCAAGTTTTTTCCCCAGCTCGTTTGACCAATAAATTGATGAAGATCAAAAAAACCTTGATCTAGTAGCCCATCTCCTTATTGACCAGGTTGGCCAGCCCCTCCCCCCGCAGGAATCGGCGCAAGTTGGCGCAGAAGAGGTCGGTGGCCCGCTCCCAGTAACCCGACCCGATCCCCGAGTAATGCGGGGTAACCAGGACGTTGGGAAGCCGGTAAAGCTCGCTCTCGGAGGGGAGGGGCTCCACCTCAAAGACGTCCAGGCCCGCCCCGGCAATCCAGCCCTCCTTGAGCGCCCGAATGAGAACGGCCTCCTGGATGATGGGGCCGCGGCCGATGTTGAAGATGAAAGCGGTGGGTTTCATCATCCGCAGCTCAGCCTCTCCGATCAGGCCTCGAGTGGCAGGGGTGAGTGGGGTAGCGATCACCACAAAGTCGGACTCCTTCAGCAGTTCAGGTAAACCCTCGGAGGGAAGCAAACGATCGACCCAGCCCTGGGTGAGCCCCAGGTCCCCGCTTAAATCCCGCTTGGTGGCCAGGACGCGCATTCCGAAGGCCTTGGCCCGCTTGGCGATCTCGACCCCGATACTTCCCAGTCCAACGATCCCGGCCGTACGACCGTAAAGCTCGGAGAGGGTCGGGTAGGCCCTCATGAGGTCGTCTCGACCCCATCGCCCCTCCAATTGGAACCGCATACAGTCGTGGAGTTTACGGGCCATGACGATCATCATCCCCAAGACGTTCTCGGCGATGGGGACTCCATGGAGGCCGCGGGAGTTGGTGAGGAGGATGGGGCTCTCCGTCAGCTCCCGGGGGAGGCTGTGGTCGACGCCGGCTGAGGGAACGTGGACCCACCGGAGGCGACCGGCCTGCTGGATGTCCTGACCCGAAGGGCGCCAGGTGAAGAGCACCTCAACCCTTGGCAATTCCCTTCGGTGCTCCTCTTGGTTTTTTGACGAGACCACCTCGATCCCCGGAAACTCCTCCCGAATGCGCTCAGCACAGCTGTCAGGGTAGGCAGGAAAGGTGGAAAGGTGCTTAGGGGGGTACAAAGAGATCAAAACGTTGACTTCCCTCATCGCCTCCTCCTTCTCTGATGGGTGTTCCATGGGTCTCTCAAAAATATTTGATTTGGCTATTCTACCACATTCTCCCACTCCGGGTCGGGAAAATATCCTTTGACAAACCGCAGGATATCTAGTATAAAAAACAACCCATCTGAGAGCCGCTAGCTCATCCGGTAGAGCACCGGCCTTTTAAGCCGGTGGTGCTGGGTTCGAGTCCCAGGCGGCTCACCAAAAGCGTCCCCATCGTCTAGCCCGGCCCAGGACACCGCCCTTTCACGGCGGTAACGGGGGTTCAAATCCCCCTGGGGACGCCAGGTAATGCAAGCAACCTCGTTTTCCCCTTTCGCGTTACTCTTCGGCCTCTGGCTCGGCCTCCCGCTGCCGGGAGCACCGTGGGGGCCCTCCAAAAAAACAGCCATAACCCAGAAGAGTTGCTCATCCCCAAGGGCGACACTCGATTCCATCCTCAATTCGAAGGAGGAGCATACGATGACCGCAGATCCACTTTGGGGCCCCCAGGGCCGCTCTGATGCAGCTCAGGATCAGGAGAGCCTGGAGATCTTCCTTAAATACACCAGCCCTGGGAAACGCCAGGCAGCAACGGAGGGACGGCCCTACCAGGTCGATATCGAGCTCACCAGCCAGTGTCATGCCGGCTGCAAGTATTGCCTGGCCGGCTCCGAGAGCTCCAGGACGACTTACCTCGAGACCGGCCGGATGCTCCGGTTCCTGGAGGAGATGGCCGAGCTGGGTATGCAGCAGGCGATGTGGGCCGGGGGGGACCCCGTCCTCCACCCTGACTTTTGGTGCTTAGTGGACAAAGCCACCGAGGTGGGGCTGCGTAACGTCATCTTTACCAGTGGGATGATCTCCAAGGCCCTGGCCAAAAGATTCGTCGAGCATCCCAACGTCGGCATGGTCGGCTTCAACTTCGAGACGATCGACCAGGGGGTCTTCGATGAGCTCCACCACAACCCCAAGGTCCTCCAGGCCAAGATCGAGGGATATGGGAACCTGCTGGAGGCCGGTTTTCCCAGGAGCCGAATTCTGCCCATTCCCACGCTCTCCCGCCCCATGGCCCAGAGGATCGAGGAGACCCTGGACTTTGTGGTGGACGAGATGGGGGCCAGCAATCTGGGCTTCCTGGTCTACAAGCCTTACGGGCTGGCCTGCGGGCAACACCATTGGGAGCCCAGCCTCTCGGATGTCCGGAGGGTCTTCGAGTACCGGGCCAAGAAGCTGGGAAATCACTGGCTGCGGATCGCTACCATGGAGTGTAGCAAGCTTTACTGTCAGGCCAAGTTCTCCCTCACCTGCGACGGGGGGGTCTCCCCCTGCAGCCAAATGTCGCGGGATCTGGTGGTGGCCAATATCTACGAACTGAGTCTCCAGGAGATCTTCGAGAAGCATGGAGACACTTTACTCTTTCGTACCCTCAAGCTCAAGGGCAAATGTGCCGATTGTGAGAACAACGACGTCTGTTGGGGCTGCCGGGCCCTGGCCTATCACTACCTCGGGGATATGGAGGCCTCGGATCCCAAGTGCTGGATGAACCCCGAGGCCAAGGAGCGGTATCTTTCCCCCGACGCCTTGCCTTAGGGATGTGCTATAATTTTTGGGGTGTGATTTTGTTGAATTAGGGATTAGGGATTAGGGATTAGGGATTAGGGGCTAGTAAAAAAGAAGAGCTTTTGCTAATCCCTAGCCCCTAGTCCCTAGCCCCTGAAAATGGAAATTTCTATGCGACAAGATCATCCGTCCGCAGGGAGAGATTCGTCAGGGTGTTGGAACTGGACCCTGATCACGTACAGTCCCATAACAACCTGGGGGTCATCTACCAGGCCACCGGCCTGTTTGACCTGGCCCAAGAGGAGTTCCGCAAAGCAATCAAGATCGACCCTACTTACGAGCCAGCTCTGATTAACCTCGCCCGCCTTTACCTCGACCTGGCTGCCCGCCAGTATGAGGATCTGGTGAAGCTCAAGCCCGACGACCCAGAGTTGGCTCGGGCCTATCGCCAGGTCCTGGCATTGAAGCTCCGGCCCAATTACCCGGAGGCCGGTTACCGCTTTGGGATGACCCAATATTTCCTGGAGAGATATGCCGAG
>JACOWJ010000058.1 GCA_016176845.1 Nitrospinota bacterium | reverse complement strand
ATGAGCCGGAACCCCCTTTTAATAAGGGGCATCTGACTTAAGGGAGAGGTCTTTCCCTCTCCCAAAAACCCTTGACATCTATCTAGTACCCTCCTTTATTGGTTAGGATAGGGCAATAGGATAAGATGGCCCTTACTTCGTTATGGGATACGGACCTGGATTCTCGAACTTCACCGGTAGGGGCTTCCCCTCGAAGAGAAAGGCCGGCCTGAAGTTGTGCCGGACCGGGAAATACTTTCCCTCCTTGCGGATGACCCCATCCCCGTTCATCATAGTATCGATCTCCTCGTCGGTGAAGCCGTGGTTCTTCCAGGTCTTCCACATGTACTCCATGTCCTCCTTCGACTTGAACAACCAATCGCTTGTCCCCTTCCGATACTTGGGGAACTTGGCCCGGTAAAGCTCGGGAGCAGGGGTGAACTCCTCGATTCCCTTCATCAGGGGGATCTTCGCCAACTGCCAGAAGTATTCCCGGAAGAGGTGCTCGGGGGTGTACCAGTCGTCCGGGGCCTTGGCCTGGGGACCCGTCAGAGGCCGGTTGTAACCCGCCCAGCTGCGGAAATGCCGCCGGTAGTCGTACGAGATAAGCTGCGTCCGAATGTTGCCACCGCCGCTGACGAACTCGCCGGCGAAGATCTCGGGGTTGAAGGACATACCGCCTTTGATCAACCGGCCACTGTGGTCGTACTGCTCCTGCCGAACGGCGACCTTGGTGATCTTCTCGATCCAGCTGATCCGGTACTTCAGGTAATAGTCCTTCGGGTTGGGGAAGACTTGAGAACCGAACTTCTCCATCCGTTTGGCCCACTGGCTCAAGACCACCCAGCACTCGATCCCCCCATCGGGCCGGTAGGGGCTTATCCGCTCCTCGCCCCGGTCCGGTTTCATGTTCCGGACGATCCACTCGCCGTCCTTTTTGAGGTCCCCCGTATTGACCCGCCGATCCGGGGCGACCATCTGGGGGTCGAGCATCTGCATGTAGAGGACGTCTTCACCGATCAGGAAGTGCTCCTCCTCCCAGACCTGCCGGCTGCCGAGGTCATCGAAGGTCGTCGCGCTCCCCAGAACCTCATCCTGGCGGTCTCCCCCCTGGGAGCGAGTCACCCTCCTGAGGCCCGGAGAGTATGTCCAAGTGTTATCCATCTTCCATCCGGCCACGGGACTGTTGAGAAAGATGAGCTGGAGCTGGCCCTGGCCTCTCACATCGGCCGGCGTCTCGACGATGACCAGGCGCCTGGACATCTGGCCACCGGTCCCCACCTTACCGTCCTTGTCCTCGTCGTACTGCATCACGTCGCGGTAGTGGTCGTACTCGGCCTGCAGCTTGACATAGGTCTTTCTCTGGGTCAGCAGCCCCCGCTTGTTCAGCCGGGCCGAGTTGGCTGCGAACTCTTCGTACTTGCTGGCGTAAATGTCATGGTCCCGGCTGAGGTAGATCAGCATGGTGGCCGTGTAAGGCTGCTTCCAGGGAAATTCCCCTTTGGGCTGCCATGGGCGGGTGGGGTGGCCCAGGGGGTCCTTGAGGGGCGTGGGGTACTCGATCCAGGTTTGTTTGGATACGTCGAGGTAGTCTCCCTGCCTATAGCCGATGGTCCCCGGCGGTGCCCCCTGAGAGAGCGGGAGAAACGCCAGCAGGGAGACCAGGAACAGACCTGCCGAGAGATAAGCCTTAAGCTTCATG
>JACOWJ010000041.1 GCA_016176845.1 Nitrospinota bacterium | reverse complement strand
CTAGGAATTAGGGGCTAGGGGTTAGTAAGAAGAGTTTTCGCTAGCTCCTAGCCCCTCGTTACTAACCCCTTACTTTGCCAGTCCCTTCGGATGTTCGGGTGCTGACCCGTCCCTTGAGCCCTTCCAGCTCCTTCCATAAGTTCCGGTTGGCCCGGATCAGGCTGAAAAGGTAGCCGAAGAGGACCGCCCAGATGATGGTGTAGGCGCTGAAAAGATACCAGAAGTTTTTCATTGTGCGCTCTCTTTAACCGCAGGGGTAATGGCACTTCTATCGCCTTATTTGCGATAATGTGAATCTCGAAGCTCTTCATGAACGCAAAAGGGGGTTCTTACACCGGAATCAACCATTGGCATGCTGCCTTTTACTAATCCCCCATGCGCCCCTGGAGCACCCAAGCCCATGAAAATGGCTTACGACACTCCCTCTCCCATTCGTGTCAACTTAACCCCTGGGAACGCCGGCGTCCTCGCCGGCCATTCGTGTCAACTTAACCCCTGGGAACGCCGGCGTCCTCGCCGGCAAAGAGCGGCCAGGATGGCCGCGCTCCCAGGACTCAACCTTAAGTTGACACGAATGCTCCCTCTCCCCTTGGGGAGAGGGTTGGGGTGAGGGGGCATTTTCGTATCACCCCCTAATCCCTAATCCCTAATCCCTATCTTTCCTGCCGCTTCAGCCAATCGATCTCGTCTTTCATGCGCTCCTGAGCCACCCTTTGGAGGAGCAGGCAGAGATAGAGGAGGGTAAATGCCACCAGCGAGATTAACAGCGTCACCACCATGGAGGGGGCCAGGGTCACGGGAGGGGGGTGGATGGTGCGCCACCAGCGGATGGAGAAATAGACGATGGGGACGTCCAGAAACCCTACGATCCCCAACACGGCCCCGTATCGAGGCCCCCGGTTTCCTCCGTAAGCCCGCACCATCAGGTAGGCCACGTAGATCAGCCACAGGACCAGCGTAGTGGTCAGCCGCGAATCCCAGGTCCACCAGACCCCCCAGACCGGCCTCCCCCAAATGGGACCGGTGATCAGGACCAGCGTACAGAAGACCAGCCCGATCTCGCCCGAGGCATGGGCCAGCTGGTCGTACCGCTCCTCCTGTTTCCACAAGTAGAGAATGCTCGCCACGAAAACCACGCCGAAGGAGAGGAAGGAGATCCAGGCTGCCGGCACATGGAAATAAAAGATCTTCTGGATGATCCCCATCTTCTGCTCGGGGGGGACAACGATGAAGATCGCGTAGAGGGCCACGAAGGTGAAAACCGACGCCAGCGCGGCCGAAATCCGGGAGACCAGGTCACTCAGTTTGTTCATGGGGAACTCACTCTTCCACGACGTATTCGAAGATCAGGAAGGAGACGACCAGGTACAAAAGATCGAAGGCCAGCAAGAGCTTCAGCCACTGGGCGACTTCGGCCAGGGGCCGGCCTTCCAGGATTTGGCCGGTAGATTTCACGGCGGCCACGATCACCGGGACCACAATGGGCAACAGCAGCGTAGGCAGGAGCAACTCCCGGCTCTTGGCCTGTGCGGACATGGCGGCGAAGAGCGTCCCCACGGCAGTAAACCCCAGCGTGCTCAGAATCGCAACCAGGGCGAGCTGAGGCAGCAGGAGCCACAGGTCCAGGTTGAAAAACAGGGCAAAGAAGGGCAGGATCAAGGCCTCTACCAGGAGCATAAAGAGGAAGTTTCCCCCCAGCTTCCCCAGGTAGAGGACCCCTCGATCGACCGGAGAGAGCAACAGCCCCTGGAGTCCTTCGCTCTCCTTTTCCAGCAAGAAAGAGCGGTTCAGGCCCAGGACCCCCGCGAAGGTGAAGGCCACCCAGAGGATCCCAGAGCCCAGGTGAGCGGCCTCGGCCGAGCCGGGCTCGAAGGCGAAGTTGAAGATCACCAACACCAGCAGGCCGAAGAAGGCCATCATCGAGATCAGCTCTTTGCCGCGCAGTTCCGAAAGCAGGTCCTTCCAGAGCAAGACCCGCAGCTGTATCAGGAATCCCATGCCGCCCCCTCCCGGGATCGCCAGGCTCCAGCCTGGCCCTTTGCCGCCCGCAGCCGTATCAGGAATCCCATGCGGGTCCCTCCTCCACGCAGTGAAAGTACCGCTCCTCGAAGCTGGCCGGATCGATCTTTCCTCGCTCCTCCCGGTAAAGGATCCTTCCCCCGACCTGAATGGCTACCTCGTCGCCCATCCCCAGGCCCCGGGCCAGGTTGTGGGTGACCAGGAGGATCGTCCGTTGGCCGCTGCGCATCTGCCCCAAGAGCCCCTCCAGCATCCGGGCGGCGTGCTGGTCGAGGCCGGTATAGGGTTCATCCAGGAAGACCACCTGGGGATCGTGGAGCAACGTGCGGGCGATGGCCAACCGTTGCTGCATCCCCCGAGAGAAGGTCCGCACAGGGTCATTTCTCCTTCCCTCCAGCCCCACCTGCTCCAATAGGAGCTCGATTCGCTCCTTCAGATGATCCAGCCCATACAGGGTCCCATAGAACTTCAGGTTTTCCATAGGGGTCAGGTTGTTATAGAGGAAGGTCTGGTGGGAGAGGACCCCGATTTGACGGCGAATCTCTTCTCCTGCATCTCGCAGGTCCATCCCTAAGATCTCGATCCGGCCGGCGGTGGGCCGCAGCAAGGTGGAGAGGATCCGGATGAGCGTGGTCTTTCCCGCCCCGTTGGGCCCGAAGATGGTGAGAAACTTTCCTCGCCGGAGCCGCAGGTCGATCCCCCGCAAGGCCAGTAGATGACCGAAGGACTTGGTAAGCTGCTCCACCTGGATGGCCCAATCCATGCTCCGTTCCGAGTCCGGGGGAGACCCCAGGGCTGAAACGGCTGGGGCCGGGGAGGACCCTATTTCGCGGGGCGAACCCCCATCCCCGAGCTCAAAGCCTTGAGCCTTGACTTCTTGGCGCTCCTGGAGCCCCTCTCTAGTACACATCGGCGGAAATGATTTGCTGGTTCTCGCTTGCTGGGGATTGCTTCGCTTCGCTCGCAATGACAAGGTCAGGTCATTGCGAGGAGCGCAAGCGACGAAGCAATCTAAACCAGCGAGAAACTTGCGCCAAGCTGTACTAGCCTCTCGCCTTGTCGGTTCGGCCTTTGGCATCTTTCCTCAACCTCGTGGTGATCTCCACCAGCTGCTGAAACTTGGGCTCCCTGGACCGGCGGTGTTCGGCCTCGGTGATCTCCCCGGCTTCGTAACGGTCATCCAGGTCGGCGATCGTCTCCAGGAGTCTCCTCCGCTCCCGCTTCAGGGGGGCCATCCCCTCTTTTGCGGCTCCAGAAGTTTGGGCAGAGGGAGGGGACGATCCGGGTCGGCCGGCCCGTCGGCCCCGTACGAAGGGATAAGCGAACCCCCCTACGACGAGCAGGAGGACGACGGCGATCGCTCCCCCTTTAAAAACCCGGCCGGTCGATCCAGCGGCCTGGAACTGCAAGCCGATCAGGGTGGCCGGTCGCAGGCCGGTTGCCGACCAGCGCAGGAATTTTTGGTTGTTTCCCATATCCACCGGCCCCTGGAAGGAGAGGCTCGGACTGGAGACCTCGAGACCCTTGTCGGCAACCAACACATCCAATTGGGTCGTCGGGAGATCGATGCGGCGCTGGAAGTCCTGTCCCTTCCCGGAGTAGGGGAGGCTATATCCGTACAGCAACTGCTTTTGTCCGGGAGGGATCGGCTCCAACAGCCAGAAGCCTCCTGCCCCGCCTGCGGCCTCGTTGGTCAGCTCTCCAGGGCCCTGAAAGCCCTGGGCTCCGGCGGGCAGGCTGAAGCGCAGCAGCTTCTTGCCCCAAACCGCCCGGTTCCCCGGGTTCTCCAGAATCATAAACTCCGTGACGGTTAGCTCCTGGCCCATGACGTCCAGGATGATGTGGGCCCGGGAAACCGAAAGCTGCCCTGCATCGGCGGTCACCTCGTAAACCTTCAGATCGGAAGTTTTGAGCGGCTTACCCGGAGATTCGGCTTTTTCGGGCACAGCAGGGGTGATTGGCGAACCGCCCCTACTTCCAGGAGCAGTTTGGGGGGACCCCAGGGCAGGAGGATGGCCAGCCTCGAAGGTGATCTCCTCTCCATATTGGAGGATTCCCTGGTAGGTTGTGGCGAGGTGATAGCGGACCTGAGGGTCCGGGGGGACCCCTTCGAAGCGATAATGCCCCTCGGGGGTTGGCTGGCTGGACAGCTTCTCCGGCGGCTGGTTCCCCTGTTGGCGGTATAAGGCAACTTCCGGGACCGAGACCGGCCGATCCGGGAAGGTCCCGTTGATCACTTTTCCTTCGATGATCCCCTGGGCAAAGGAATAAGAAGGGAGCCATAAGCCGGCCAATAATCATCCATGCCCCTTGGGACACCCAAGCCCATGAAAATGGCCTGTGAGGCTCCCTCTCCCTTCGGGGGAGAGGGTTGGGGTGAGGGGCTATTTTCGTATCAAAGGTCCCACTTATCGCAAAGTTTTTCCTCTGCGCCTCTGCGCCTCTGCGGTTTATTTGGAATCCTTTTTCTGTGGAGCGGTACATAGGATCAGTGCGTTTCCTCATCGCTTATTGCTCCACCCTCTGTCCACACCGACCGCAGAACCGGTCAGCCGGCTGCAGCTGGGCCCCACACTGGGTGCAGAACGAACTTCTTTCTGCCGACTTCTCCTTCGGGGCCAGCCGGCGGCGACGGCGGAGCTCCAGGATCTCCTCCTCGATCTCTTCCTCGATCGTTTTCACGCCTCCATACCTCTGATCGATCTCCTTCAGGATCCCCAGGGCCACCGCCTTATACCGCTGGCTCAGCTCCCGGTAATCCTCGTCCGATAGCTTTCCCATTTGGTGATCCAACTCCAATTCCTTGATAGTCCGGTAGGCCTCCTCCTTTCGGCTCAACAAGGCGGAGAAGCCCGCTTCCCCTGGGGGGGCTTGGGGGATCTCTTCCTCCAGGCCCTTCTGCCAGAAGGGGAACCCAACGAAGAAGGCCGCACTTGCGGCCAGCAGGATGGTCATGAAAAGGGTCATAAGAAATCCAAAACTGTCATTCCCGCCCCGCATCAAGTGCGGGGTAAACTCCAGCGGGAATCCAGCTTTAAAAAACTGGATTCCGATACGATCAAGTGACCAATTTGGAGTCCCTGAGCTCGGAATCCGAGGTTTCTCTGTAAATAAGCGATTTCCTGCGGGGCTTCCACTCCGGCCAGATGGCGATGGTCGTCCCTAAAGTGATGACCAGGCCTCCAATCCACATCCAAACTACCAAGGGGTTGAGGAAGAGCTTGAAGGTGGCCAGGTCCTTTTGGTCATAGCCCTCCAGGATGGCGTAGAGATCCTCTTTCAGGGTCGAGTAGATGGCCACCTCCGTGGTCGGCTGCTCCTGGACTCGATAGAAGCGCTTCTCCGGCTTCATCTGAGTGATCTGTGTTCCATCGCGGTAGACCGAGAGGCGGGCCCTCACGACGTCTTTGTGGGCATCGGAGGATCCCTCGAGGGCCTCGTATTTGAAAGTGTACCCTGCGATCTGGACCGTTTGCCCGGGACGCAGGGTGGCCTCCTTCTCGACCTTGTAGGCCGAAGAGCCCGTGATCCCCAGGAAGATGAGGACCAACCCCAGGTGGACGATATGGCCGCCGTAGCGGCGTCGATTCTTTCCGATCATCGAAAAGAGGGCCCTGGCGAATCCTTCTCCTGTGGTCTGGCGGCGGGCACGGATTCCCCGAAGGAACTCCGTTCCAATGGTGACGATCACAAAGAAGCAGAGGGTGAAGGCGAACCAACCATAGAAATGGCGGATCCCCACCGACGCCAGGAGAATGCCCACGGCCCCCGAGGCCAGGAGGGGGAAAAGGAAGTTCTTCTGAAAGTTTCGGGCCGAGGCCTTCCGCCAGGAGATCAGGGGGCAGATCCCGGTAATGAGCAGCAAGGTGATGCCGATGGGGACGTTCACCTGGTTGAAGAAGGGTGGCCCTACGGAGATCTTCACCCCTTTGATGGCCTCCGAGATCACCGGGAACATCGTCCCCCAGAGGACCGAGAAGGCGGCCCCCACCAGGATCCAGTTATTCAACAGGAAGCTGCTCTCCCGGGAGAGGACCGAGTCGAGCTGGTGAGGGCTCCTGAGCTGGCCCAGGCGGGTGAAAAGCAGCAGGAAGGATGCCCCCAGGAGCAGCGCCAGGAAGCCCAGGAAGAAGGGGCCCACGGTCGATTCCCCGAAGGAGTGAACCGAAGAGATGAGCCCGCTGCGGGTCAGGAAGGTCCCGAAGATGCACAGGCCGAACGTAAGGATGATCAGCACCATGTTCCACACCTTGAGCATGTCCCGCTTCTCCTGGATCATGACGGAGTGGAGGTAGGCCGTGCCCACCAGCCAGGGCATCAAGGAGGCGTTCTCCACCGGGTCCCAGGCCCAGTAACCTCCCCAGCCCAGCTCCACGTAAGCCCATTGGGCCCCCAAGAGGATCCCGATCCCCAGGGTGTACCAGGAGAAAAGGGTCCATTTGCGGGTGGCGCGGATCCAACTATCGTCCAGACGGCCCGTCAGCAGGGCCGCCAGGGCGAAGGCGAAGGGGATCGTAAAGCCCACGTAGCCCAGAAAAAGGCTGGGCGGATGGAAGATCATCCCCGGGTTCTGCAGGAGGGGATTGAGACCCTGTCCATCCTGGGGTCGGCTGGGAAGCCGGGAGAAGGGGTTGCTCACGAAGACCAACAGCACCATGAAAAAGAGGAGGACGATCATCAACAGGCTGATCGCATAGGGGATCAACTCCCGATTCTGACGCCGGTTCTGGATGAGCACCAGGGAGGAGAAGGCTGCCAGCAGCCAGGCCCACATCAGCAAGGAACCTTTCTGGCCGGCCCAGAAGGAGGATAGGGTATAGAAAAGGGGAAGGGTGCGGCTGGAGTAACTGTAAACGTACTCGATCTGGAAGTCGCGGGAGAGGAAGGCATAGATCAAGGCGAGGGAGGCCAGGCTGAGCAGGGCCCACGCCGCATAAACGGCATTCTCCCCGCTGGCCGTAAACCTTCTCTTCCTTTCCGCTGCCCCGTAAGCGGAAACGATCGCCCCATAGGCTGCCAGCACCAAGGCCAACACCAAAGAAACATACCCGATTTCGGTCATTCGGCCTTCTCTCCCTTGGCCGGTTCGTACTTAGAGGGGCAGCTGGTCAGCAGGGTCTTGGCCAGGAAGGTGCCATCTCGGGTATATTCCCCTTCTACGACTACATCCACGCCGTTTTTGAAAAGATCGGGCGGTGTCCCTCGATAAAAAACGGGGAGGAGCTTCCCGCCGTTCCCTTGGTTATCGATGATCTTGAACTTGATCTCTCTCGCCATGCTGTCCCGTTCGATAGAGCCGCTAACCACCTTTCCCGATACCCGTACCCCTTCTCCGTAAATGGAGTGATCGGCCGCGGCCCTGGCCATCAGTTCGTTCACCGTCAGGTAATAGACCATGGATCCCTGCATCCCACTGTAGCCCAGGTAAACCAATGTCCCGACGATCAACAATCCTCCTATGATGAAGCGGGTCTTTTTGGGTTTGATCAAGCGAGCCTCCAGCCCATCTGATTCGAAAGGAAACCAGATGGGCGAAAAAATTCGGAAAAAATGTTAGCACAAAACCGTTTAAAAAGCAAAATCTCTGGCGGCATACGGCCGCCGTTTGCCCTCGGGAGACCGGCTGGGGTATAATAGCCCCAAACCGTCATGAATTCATGAATAAGGAGAAAAAAAGCATGAGGGTGGTCGTCCAGCGAGTCAAATGGGCCCGAGTCACCGTGGAAGGGGAGAGCTGCGGGGAGATCGGACCGGGGCTTTTGGTGTACCTGGGGGTGGGAAAGGAGGATACGCGGGAGGACGTGGATTACCTGCTCTCCAAGGTGATCGAATTGCGCATCTTTCAGGACTCCCAGGGGAAGATGAACCTCTCCCTCCGGGAGACGGGGGGCTCCCTGCTGGTGATCTCCCAATTCACCCTGTACGGCGACTGCCGCAAAGGCCGAAGGCCTTCCTTCACCGATGCGGCGCCTCCTGCGCTGGCCGAGGATCTCTATCTTTCCTTCATCGTTGAGGCCCGCCGGCAGGGGATCACCACGGCCTGCGGGCGGTTTCAGGCCATGATGGAGGTCGCCTCGGTCAACGATGGGCCCGTGACCCTGATGTTAGACAGCCGCAAGCTATTTTGAAGAGATCTGAAGAACCGGGGTAGCCGGTTCGTGCCAAATGCAAAATGCAAAATGAAAAATGAAAAGTACAAAATGAAAGACTTGTTGTCCTTTGGTTTTCACTTTGCATTTTGCACTTTGCATTTTTCATTTTGCCTTCTTTAGCTATTATTGGATGCCTGGAAGAAGTAGTCGCTGTTGTCCGGGTTCCACCAGCACTTGGGGTCCGAGGCCTGGACGTCTCCGGTGTAATAGTACGTTACCGCCCGGCAGCCCCAGCATACCCCTCGATTTTCGCACTCCTCGCCGCAGTAGCCCTTGACATCGAAGTTATACAAGAGCCGGTCTCGGTGCTTGTGGAAAAGGTCCACCAGCCCCTCCTGGTAGATGTTGCCCAGCGAGAGCCCCACCATGAAAACGCAGGGCTTGACCTGGCCCTCATAGGTGACCACGAAGTGGCTCTTGCAGGCATCTCGGCTGATGTCCATCGTCCCCATCCGCAACAGGTCCATGTCCCCCAGGACCCGCGCCCGGTCCTCGTAGGCCTTCTTCAGCTCGGAGAGGCTGGGCTCCCACTCGTAATGGCCCTTGCCGAACCCCTCCGCCCGGAAGATCTCGAAGCAGACGAAGCTGGCCCCCATCTGGTGGACGAACCAATCCACGGTCTCGGAGATGGTGTGGAGCATGGGGCGGGTCAGCGTCAGGATCCCGGCCACGTTCTGCGGGGGGAAGCCGGCCTCCAGGAGGTTGCGGTAGCCCTGGACCTTGGCCTCCAGGGTCTTGGGATTGGTGTGGACCTGGTTGTAAGCCTCCTGGTCGATGGTATCGATGTGCATGGTGACCATATCGACCTGGCAATCGCAGATCTGTTTGGCCACCTGCTTGCTCATCATGGGGTTCAAGACCATCATGTTCTGGAAGCCCTGGTCGGTGGAGTAGCGCATGAAGTCGAAGCATTGGGGATGAAGCAGGGGGTCGCCCCCGTGCCAGATGATCATCCGGGGGCCGATCTCTTTGGCCTCGTCCACCAGCCGATAGACCCGCTCGGGGGGCAGGAAATAGTCGGTGACTTCGTCGGAGCTGTTGTAGCAATAGGCACAGCTGCCGTGGCACTTGCTGGTCAGCTCGAAGGTGATGTGATAGGGGAGGTTGTTCTGGACGAACGACTCCCGCTCGGGATTGGTCAGCATCCGGTAGAAGATACCATCCTTGCGAAAGATCCCGGTATCGCAAAAGGCCGCCCTGGTCATATTCCTTCTCCTCTCCTCTCAGCGCAAGGTAGCCCGCGTTCCCCGCATCATCAGGGTCTGGCCCTCCTGGACCACCTCGTTTCGCTGGTTGATCATCTGGAAGCCGAACTTGAGTACGCCGCGGTCGGGCTTGGTGCGGGAGACCCGGGTCTCTGCCACTTTGTAAGTGCAGCGGAGGGTGTCGCCAATCTTGACCGGCGCCAGGAAGGTGGCTCCATCGTTCAGGTGGCCGGCCTCGGTGGCCGCTCCGGGACTCTTGGCCGTGGTCAGGGCCCCGTCCCGGGCCCAGAAGCCGAAGGTCGCGGTGAAGGCGAGCATCCCGGGGACGATCCGCTCCCCGAAGGTGCTCTCTCTGGCGTAGACCGCATCGGCGTAGAGGGGATTGTAGTCGCCCGAGAGTCCCATGAAGTTCACCACGTCCGCCTCGGTGAAGGTGCGGCCGGCCATGACCTCGCCCTCGCCCTCGATGAAGTCCTCCAGGCAATAGATTTTCTCGGGGTCGATGACGAGCGGACGGACCTGCCAGGGCTTTGGCGTCTTAAACTGCAGCCGCTCTCCCTGGGCGGCCTGCTTGCGGACCTTGGTGGCCACCGTCCCCTCGTAGATGGATCGCTCCTCCTGGTTGACCACCTCGAAGGCGGTCGCGATAAAGCCGAAGCCGGGCTGGTCGGGGTCGTCCTTTTTCTCGGCCACCCGCCAGCGGATCTTGATGGTGTCGTCTATGGCGATCGCCCCGCGGTAGTTGGTATCGAAGCTGTAAAGATAGGACTCGGGGACGCCCCGCCCCACGATCTGCGGTGCGTAAAGGGATAGGAGCCCCGTGACCAGCGAAGAGCCCAGCAGGCCGTGGGCGATCCTCCCCCCGTAAGGGCCGCTGGCCGTCAAATGCCGGTCGATATGGACGGGTGCGTAATCGCAGGTCAGGCAGGCGAAGGCCACGATATCGGGCGCGCCTACGGTCCGGGTTCCGGTCACTCCCTCCTGTCCTACCTGGTAGTCCTCGAAGTATTGAAACTTTGCGCTCATGATCTCCCCCTCCTTGTTAAATTACCCCCCCTTGCCCCCCCTTCGAAAGGGGGGGATGGGGGGGGTTCTTCTATGAAAATGGAAATTCCTGCGATCAAGTTACTTTCCCGTGAATCGAGGCTGGCGCTTCTCGATGAAGGCCCGGACTGCCTCCCGGTGATCCTCGGTGTTGAAGCAATGGCCCTCAAGGGCCAGCGAGGCGTCCAGGATCAGGTTTGCGTTGGCCTTCAGGAGCTTGTTGACGGAGACTTTGGTGGCCCGGATGGCGCGGATAGCCCCGTTGGCCAGGCGGGTGGCCATCTGCTGGACCGTCTCGTCCAGCTTATCGGGGGGCACCACCCGGTTGATCAGGCCGATCCGCTCGGCCTCCTCGGCGCCGATCAGGTCGCCCGTCATCAGCAGCTCCTTGGCCTTACAGACCCCGATGAGCAGCGGCCAGATGACCGCCCCGCCGTCTCCCGCCCCCACCCCCACCTTGACATGGGGATCGGCGAACTTCCCCTCGGTCGAGGAGATGATGATGTCGCAAAAGAGGGCGATGGTCGCCCCCAATCCCGTGGCGGCGCCGTTGACCTTGGCGATGATCGGCTTCTCCAGCTCCAGCAGGTCGTTGATGATCTTTTTCCCTTCCCACAGGACCGTCTGCAGCGTGGCCGGTTTGGCCATCTCTTCCATCCATTTAATATCGCCGCCCGCCGAGAAGGCCCGGCCCGCCCCGGTCAGGACGACCACGTTCGCCTCCTCGTCCCACTGGACATCGGCGAAGATCTGGGCCAGCTCGGTGTGCAGCTTGCTGTTCACGGCGTTGAGGGCCTGGGGCCGGTTCAGGGTCGTCGCTGACGCTCCTCGCAATGACCCAATATTCTGTCATTGCGAGCGAAGCGAAGCAATCTACACAATATAGGGATTTTCTTTTTAAGAAATCGCCTAAGTCTTAAAACCTTTAAAACTTAACACTTAAAACCTAAAACCTAAAACCTTTGATCGGTAATGAACTCTTTCTATGCGCTCTAGATGACTCCTTCTTCCCTGAGTTGATCGATCTGCTCAGGGCTGTATCCCATCCAGCTCCCGTAGATCTCCTGGTTGTGCTGACCCATCATGGGGGCGGGCATTCGGACCCGCGCCGGCGTGGCAGAGAACTTGGCGGCCACGCCATAGATCTTGAGCTTTCCGGCAGCCGGGTGCTCCACCTCGGCCACCATGTCTCGCTCCCGGATGTGGGGATCCTCCAGGATCTGGTGAAAGTCAAGGATGGGGGCCACCACCAGCTGGGCCTCATCCAGGGCATCGACCACCTCCCCGACGAGCTTCGTCTTGGTCCATGCGGTGATTGCCCCGTTGACCAGCTCGCGACTCTTGGCGCGATCGGCCAGGGCCTTGGTGCGGGGGTCGCTGATCAAATCCTCCCGCCCTATGATCTGACAAAATCGGGCCCAATGGGCGTCCAGGGCGATCCCGATGAAGACGTAGCCGTCCTTGCACTCGTATGCATTATAGGGGGCCACCATCGGGTTCTCGCTGCCCATCCGCTTCCAGTGGTAGTCGGCGTTGGCCGCCGCCAGGATGCCGAAGTCGCTGGTGTATAGGATGGTGTCCACCTGGGAGATGTCGACGTGCTGTCCCCGGCCGGTGCGATTGCGGTAGTGGAGCGCCGCCAGGCTGGCCAGGGCCCCCTGCCAGCCGGCCAGGCTGTCCCCCAGCCCGTTGCCCGTGCGGGTGGGGGGGCGGTCCGGGTATCCGTTGACGCTCATCAATCCCCCCACCGCCTGGGCTACGGCGTCGTAACTGGGCCGATGGGAGTAAGGACCGAACTGGCCGTATCCGGAGACGGAGGTATAGATGATATCGGGTTTGGACCGGCGGACCTCGGGGTATCCCAACCCCCACTTCTCCATCGTGCCCGGTTTGAAATTCTCGATGACGATATCGACCCGTTTGGCCAGCTCCAGGAAGATCTCTCTCCCCTTGGGAGATTTTAAGTTCAGGGTGATGTTCTTCTTGTTGCGGTTGATCGAGAGGTGCTGGGCGCCGCGGTCCAGCTCGGAGCGGCTCTCGATGAAGGGTGGGGCATGACGCACCAGGTCGCCAAAGCCCGGCATATCGATCTTGACGGACTCGGCCCCCAGGTCCACCAGCACCGTTCCCGCGTTGGGGCCGGCGTAGTTCTGGGTAGCCTCCAGGATCTTCACCCCCTCCAGGGGGCCGACCGAGTTCGGGATCGCCTCCGCATAGAACTCTTCCTTTCTCATCTTCCCCCCCCTTTCGAAAAGTTATCGCCGGCCGGGGAAATACTCGGGGTTAAACCGTTCCCAGCCGACCTCGCGGTTAACGGCGCAGCGGATGGTAAATCCGCCGAACAGGACCTTCAGGCAGGTGTTGCAGAGGATGCACCGCTTGATCTCGCTAATCCGACCCTCCCTGGCCTTGTTGGCCCAGGCAGGGTCGGCGATCAGGCCGCGGGAGAGGGAGATCATATCCGTCATCCCTTCCCGCAGGGCCCGCTCCCCCGTCAGGGGATCGTGGATATTCGGGCAGATGACCGGGATCTGGACGGCCTGCTTGATCGCCTTCGCCTCCTCCAGCATCGTCCCCTCCTCATCTGGGAGCATGCGGTTCCAGGCCTCGTACCGCCCGGAGGAGAGATGAATGTAATCGACGCCCGCCCGCTCCAGCTCCCGGGCGATCCTCTGCCCATCCTCCAGGGTGTAACCCCCTTCGAGGTGCTCATCCCCGCTCATCCGGAAGCCGATCACGAAGTCGGGGCCCACCTTCTCGCGGGTCTTCCGCAGGAGGTTGAGCGCCAACCGCATCCGGCCATCGAAGGAGCCGCCGTACTCGTCTTGCCGGTGGTTGCTGTAGGGAGAGAGGAACTCTGCGATCAGGTAGCCGTGGCAGCCATGGAGCTCGATTCCATCGAACCCGGCCTTCTGGAGCCGCAGCGCCCCGGCGACGAAGGCCTCCTCCATCTCCTCGATCTCCTCCCGCTTCAGGGGCCTGGGGGTCACCCCGGTCACGCCCTCCATGTACTGCAGATTTCGGGGTGCGGTCCCCTTGCGGATGGCGCTGGGGACTTCCGAGGGGGCCACCACCTCTCCCTCGACGGGGAACATCGCCTGGCTGCCGAAGCCCAGAGTCTCCTGGACGACCACCCTGGCGCCGGCCATGTGGACGGCATCGGCCAGGTCCTTCAGCCCGCCCAGTTGTGAATCATCCCAGCAGCCCAGGATCCGTCTTACCGGGCGGGCGTACTTTGCCACCGGGAGGCAGACCTCGACGACGATCAGGCCGGTTCCCCCTTTGGCCCGGGCCACATAGTAACAGAGGGCCTGATCGGTCATGTCCCCATCCTTGGTGAAATGGGCTTTCCCGGTGGGGGCATAAGCCACCCGGTTCTTGACCTCCAGCAAGTTTTAGGTTTTAGGTTTTAAGTTTTAAGCCCTAAAACCTAAAACTTAAAACCTATTATCCCATTCGACCATGGGAAAGTTATTTGGTCGCCAGTCCATAGCTCATAGCTCGATAGCCGGAATTTCCATTTGTTCGGATTCCTCAGTTGCTATCGCTCCTTCGGAATGACAGGTTGTGCGGCTGTCATTCCGAGCCAAGCGAGGAATCTAAGTTCTAGTGGCTATGAGCTATGAGCTACGAGCTGATTCAGATGACTCCCTCCTCCTTCAGCCGGGTCAACTCCTCAGGGGGATAACCCAGCAGACCGCAATAAATCTCCTCGTTGTGCTGGCCGAGGGTGGGGGCGGGCCGCACCACCCCGCCCGGGGTCCCAGCGAGCCGGGGGGTCACCCCTTGGACCCGTACGCGCCCCACGCCCGGGTCGTCGATCTCGATCAGGTTGCCTCGCTCTTGGTAGTGGGGGTCCTCAAAGATGTCCTGGATGTTGTAAAGCTTGCTCACCGGGACCTCCGCCTGGTTCAGGATGGAGCAGACCTCCTCCAGCGTGTGCTGCCCCACCCAGGAGGCCACGATCGCCTGGATCTCGGGGGCGTTCTCCAGCCGCTTTCCCATTGAGTCGAAGCGCGGGTTACCGATCAGGTCTTCCCGGCCCATCGCCCGCATCAGCCGGCCGAAGATGGCGTCCCCTGCGGGAATGAGGACCACCCACTGCTCGTCCTTGGTCCGGAAGTTGCCCGAGGGAGCCACGCTGGCGTGTCGGCTGCCGCTTCGTTCTCGGATCACCCCCAGCTTGTCGTAAGCCGCCGCAGTGTATTCCGAGATCCGGAAGATCGTCTCGTAGAGAGAGACGTCGAGCCACTGGCCCTTGCCCTTCTTGGCGTCCCGGTGATAGAGGGCGATCATGGTGCCCAATGCGTTCAGGGTCCCCGTGAAATAGTCGCATACCGCGGGCCCGGGCCGCACCGGGGGGCTGTCCGGATAGCCCGTCAGATACGTCAGGCCGCCCATCGCCATCCCCACGCTGTCAAATCCTGGCCGGGAGCTGTAAGGACCGCTCTGGCCAAATCCCGAGACCCTCGTCAGGATGATCTCTTCGTTATACTTCTGGAGCTCCTCGTAGCCCAGATTCCACTTCTCCAGAGTCCCAGGCTGATAATTTTCGATCACCACATCCGAGACCCGGACCAGCTCCTTGAGGAGCTGCTGTGCCTGAGGCTTGCTTAAATTTAAGGTGATCGACTTCTTGTTCCGCCCCTCCACCGCCCAAAAGAGGGAGCTCCCCTGATAGAGGGGCGGGGCCTTGCGCAGCAGGTCGCCGGTAGGGTGCTCTATCTTGATCACCTCCGCTCCAAACTCTCCCAGCAACGTCCCCCCGAAGGGGCCCGCCAGGGCCGTGCCGATGTCCAGGATCCTCACCCCGTTTAGGGGACGATTATCCGGCTGCTGCTCCTTCGCACTCATAGCGATTCTCCTCCTGAAAAGTAGGGAATAAGTTCATCGCAGAGGAATTTCCATTTTTTCAGATTCCTCAGTAGGGGCGACGCATGCATCGCCCCTACTATCTCCTTCGGAATGACAGTTTCTACGTTTGTCATTCCGAGCGAAGCGAGGAATCTAAGTTCGAAAAACCCCCGCTGGCAACCTTCTTACCATGCAAAACTGGCAATCAACTTGCCACCCAAAGGCATCAAAAGGCATCAAACGGATTCGAGCTCTTTAACAACTGGATGTAAGGGGTTTCGGAAAGGAATCTCAGGCTCGCGCAAAATCGGGCAACTGAAACGGTTTTATCTCACCTGGAATCCTTTTGTCAATGATTTCTTTTAGGAGGGCTTTTATGGTTGGTTGGGAAGCGCAAATAATGGG
>JACOWJ010000048.1 GCA_016176845.1 Nitrospinota bacterium | reverse complement strand
TTGAGCACGGCTACACCGCCGGCCAGCTTGGCCAGCCTTTCCTGGAGCTTTTCCCGGTCGAAGTCGGAGGTGGTCTCGTCGATCTGGGCCTTTATCTGCTTTATCCGGGCGCGGATGTCGTTTTCGGCGCCCTTTCCTTCGATGACCGTGGTATTGTCCTTGTCGGCGGTGACGCGGCGGGCGCGGCCGAGGTCATTGACGGTCTCTGAGTCCAGCTTCCGTCCGATCTCCTCCGAGATGACCTTGCCGCCGGTGAGGATGGCAATGTCCTCGAGCATGGCCTTGCGGCGGTCGCCGAACCCGGGCGCCTTGACCGCCAGGCAGTTGATGGTGCCTCGGAGTTTGTTGACCACCAGGGTGGCCAGGGCCTCGCCCTCGATGTCCTCGGCGATGATCAACAGGGGCCGGCCTGACCGGGCGATGCCCTCCAGCAGGGGCAGCAGGTCCTTCATGTTGCTGACCTTCTTCTCGTAGATGAGGATGTAAGGATCCTCCAGGGCAGCCTCCATCCGTTCGGGGTCGGTCACGAAATAGGGAGAGATGTATCCCTTGTCGAACTGCATCCCTTCCACGATCTCCAGGCTGGTCTCGATCGCCTTGGCCTCCTCGACCGTGATGACCCCATCCTTGCCCACTTTCTCCATGGCCTCGGCGATGAGCTCGCCGATGGTGGTGTCCCAGTTGGCCGAGATGGTGCCCACCTGGGCGATCTCCTTCTTGTCTTTAACCGGCTTGCTCGCCTTTTTGATCTCTTCCACCACCGCCTCGACGGCCCTCTCGACGCCGCGCTTAAGGTCCATGGGGTTAGACCCGGCGGTGACGTTCTTGATTCCCTCGCGGTAGATGGCGTAAGCCAGGACGGTGGCGGTGGTGGTGCCATCGCCGGCCACGTCGCTCGTCTTGCTGGCCACCTCCCGGACCATCTGGGCTCCCATATTCTCGAACCGATCCTCCAGTTCGATCTCCTTGGCGACGGTCACCCCATCCTTGGTGCTGGTGGGGGAGCCGAACTTTTTATCCAGGATGACGTTTCGTCCCTTGGGGCCCAGGGTGACCCGCACGGCGTCGGTCAGCTGGGTGATCCCCTTCAAGATCTTGCTTCTGGCCTCCTCATCGAAGGCAAGCTGCTTGGCCATAACCCGTTCTCCTCCTTTCGAAAGAACTTCTTCGAGTTACCCATCTCATCCCTTCACCGGGGATCGCCGCGAGCCCCCCATGCAACGAGCAGGCCCACCCCGGGAGAGGTCTTCGATCTGTAACCCGTGCTCCATTCATCGCTTTGGCGCCGGGTATCTAAGACTCGATGATCCCCAGCACATCGTCCTCCCGCATCATCAAAAGCTCTTCCCCATCGATCTTGACCTCGGTGCCGGCGTACTTGCCGAAGAGGATCCGATCGCCGACCTTCACCTCCAAGGGTTGCCGCTGGCCATTCTCCAGGGTCTTCCCGTTGCCTGCCGCCACCACCTGGCCCTCCTGGGGCTTTTCCTTGGCGGTGTCGGGGATGATGATTCCGCTGCCCGTCTTAACCTCTCCCTCCTCGATCCTCTTGACCAGTATGCGGTCATGCAATGGTTTTACCTTCATCTGGAGCACCTCCTTGCCTGATCTTTCCGACGTTATCCGTGGGTTTCGCTTTACCCATCCCTATCGCTCCGTTTATTAGCACTCAAGTTGGATGAGTGCTAACAGCGCCCTTAAATATAATCCCTTCCGCAAAATAAACAACCGGAATCTGGGGAGATTAAAGGGAAATAAGGCTAAAAAAATCATGTAGGATGGAAAAATCATAATAATTTGCAAATTTTCTCCGGATATCTATGTTTTGCCCTTCAGCCCATTTTCCTTGAATAATCTCAAGAAAAATGTATACTAAATCGACATGGCCAGGCAGGGTTTGCCGCCCCTGCGGATGAAACCGACATGGCCGACCGAAGTTGGCCGCCCCCGGGAATGAAAATGACCCCCCGGAAGAGTCGGGAATTTTCACGGTAAAACCTCCCGAAAGGCCTGCCTTCACCAAAAACGATGAGGATTCAATGCATGGAGAAGTCGGATCGGGGCATCGTGGTCATCCTGGAGGAATACTGTAAGGGTTGCGCTTGCTGCACGGTGGCCTGCCCTGAAGGGTTGCTCAGAATCGGGGAGCGGATTAACCTCTATGGGTATACCCCCTCGGTCTTTCAGGACGAAGAGGGGCGGTGCCGGGCCTGCGCCCTGTGCGCCCGTTTCTGTCCGGATGCCGCGGTTGAGGTTTATCGACTGGGTGTGCCGAAGACCCAAGGGCAGAAAGCGGAGAAAGAATGACCCATACGAAGAGGTTGATCAAGGGAAACGAGGCGATCGCCATGGCCGCCATCGAGGCCGGCTGCCGCAAATATTTCGCTTATCCCATTACTCCCCAGAACGAGATCCCCGAATATATGGCAGAGCACATGCCCGAGGTGGGCGGCACCTTCCTGCAGGCCGAGAGCGAGTTGGCCGCCATCAACATGGTCTATGGGGCCGCCGCCGCCGGGGAGCGCGCCATGACCTCCACCTCGGGGCCGGGCTATTCCCTCATGCTCGAGGGCCTCTCCGGGATCGCCGCCGCCGAGGTCCCGGTGGTCCTGGCCCAGGTCATGCGCGGGGGGCCCGGGATCGGCAGCCTGGAGACGGCCCAGCTGGACTACTTTTCGGCGACCAAAGGCGGAGGGCATGGGGGCTACCGCAACCTGGTGTTGGCCGCCTCTTCCGTTCAGGAGCTCTTCGACCTGACGCAACTGGCCTTCCATCTGGCCGACCGGTATCGCATCCTGGTGATGCTCCTGGTCGATGGGATCCTGGGACAGATCATGGAGCCGCTCGAGCTCCGGCCCCTCCCGGAGTCGGAGCTTCCCGAGCTTCCCCCTAAAATCTGGGCCCTGACGGGCATGGGAAAGCGGGGAAGGCAGAATGTCCTTTCCACGATGCTGATGCGGGAGGGGCAGGTGATGGAGTGGCACCAGAGGGCCGCGGAAAAATACCGGCAGATCGAGGAACGAGAGGTCCGTCTGGCCACCCACCTCTGGGAGGATGCCCGGATCGGGATCGTGGCCTTTGGGATGATGGCCCGGGTGGCGGAGACCGCCATCGAGCTCTGCCGGGAGGAGGGGGTCCCGGTCGGCCTGCTGCGGCCGATCACCCTTTTTCCCTTTTGCAGCGATTTCATCCGCCAATCCACCGCCCACATCCGGCGGTTCCTGGTGGCCGAGGTCAACCTGGGCCAGATGGTCGAGGATGTCCGGCTGGCGGTGGAGGGAAGACGACCGGTCGATTTCGTCGGCCGCCCGACCTTGCCCCCTCCCTCGATGGTGGTCGAATCGATTCAGAAGATCTGGCGTGAGCTGAAAGATGGAGAAACCGAAGAGAGATGAAACCCCTGGATGAGATGGTAGAAAGGGGGCAGGCGCGAAAGGTTTACAGCCGACCGCGGGCCCTTCACAGCACGCGAACCCATTATTGCCCCGGGTGTGGCCACGGGGTCATCCATCGCATGCTCTGCGAGGTGATCGACGAGCTGGGCATTCAGGAGACGACCATCGGCGTCTCCCCGGTGGGTTGCGCCGTTTTTGCCTTCAATTACATCAACGTGGACTTTACCGACGCCCTGCATGGCCGTGCTCCCGCCGTGGCTACGGGCATCAAGCGCTCCCACCCCGATAAGGTGGTCTTCACCTACCAGGGGGATGGGGACCTGGCCGCCATCGGCCTGGGGGAGATCGTCCATGCGGCCTCGCGGGGCGAGAAGATCACCACCCTCTTCGTCAACAACGCCAACTACGGCATGACGGGCGGCCAGATGGCCCCGACCACCCTGCCCGGCCAGCGGACCACCACCTCCCCCCACGGCCGGGACCCTGAGGTCTGCGGCTATCCCCTGCGGATGGCGGAGCTGCTGGCCACCATCGAGGGGGTGAACTTCCTGACGCGGGAGGCCCTGGACATCCCGGCCCGGGTGATCAGCGCCAAGAAGGCGATCAAGACCGCATTCGCGGAGCAGCTGGCGGGCAAAGGGTTCAACCTGGTGGAGATCCTCTCTCCCTGCGCTTCGGGTTGGGGGATGACCCCCCTCAAGGCCAGGGAGTGGCTGAGAGAGAAGATGATCCCCCAGTTCCCGCTGGGGCGGTTCAAGTAAACCAGGGAAAGGTGAGACGAAGATGCAGAGCGAGGTGATCATCGCAGGTTTTGGCGGGCAGGGGGTCTTGCTGGTGGGCCATTTGATCGCGTATGCCGGGATGTTGGAGGGCAAGGAGGTCACCTGGCTGCCCTCCTATGGCCCGGAGATTCGGGGCGGGACCTGCAACTGCACCGTAGTCGTTTCCGACCGGAGGATCGGCTCCCCCAGCATCCCCCATCCAGCAGCGGTCATCGTCATGAACCGTCCATCCCTCGACAAGTTCGAGCCGGCCGTTGCCCCAGGGGGGAGTCTCATCGTGAACAGCTCCCTGACCGACCGGCTGCCTTCCAGAGCGGACCTGCGGACCTTCTTGCTGCCGGCCAGCGGGATGGCCCAGGAGCTGGGCAGCAGCCGTGTGGCCAACCTGATCCTCTTGGGCGCTTACCTTGCCGCCACCGGGGTGGTCTCCTTCCCCGGCGTGATGGCCGCTCTGGAGGGGATCCTGCCATCGGACAAGCATCCCCTCTTGCCCTTGAACCGCCGGGCCCTGGAGGCCGGGATAGAGTTTGTCAACGGGGCAGGGCGTGCGGGGTAAAGACGTCCCACTGCTCACTGCCCACTGCCCACTGCCTTCGTCAATGGGGCAGGGCGTGCGGGGTAAAGACGTGGGGCGTTTGGAATCAGGAATGTTCTGGAATGTAAGGAAAGCCTCTCTTAACGCGCCCGGAGGAAAGGCATGAACCTCAAAAACCTCCTCTACCAGGAAGAAGATCAGATCGGCACCATCACCTTCCACCGTCCCGAGGTCAAAAACGCCATCGATGTGGAGACGATGGAGGAGCTGGACTTCCTGCTGGGCCGGATCGAGAAGGGGCAGGGCGTCCGGGTCCTGATCCTGACCGGGAGCGGCGAGGAGTCCTTCGTGGCCGGGGGGGATCTAAAATACTTCCAGAGCCTGGATGACATCTACAAGGGACGGCAGATGTCCCTCTACATGCAGGGCATCCTCAACCGCCTGGAGGGGATGGAGATCCCCAGCATTGCTCTGTTGAACGGCTATGCCTTCGGCGGGGGCTTCGAGACGGCCCTGGCCTGCGACTTCCGCATCGCCGCCCAGGGGGTCCGGATCGGCTTCCAGCAGATCAAGATGGGGATCATGACCGGTTGGGGCGGGGGGCAGCGCCTGTTGCGGCTGATCGGGCGCTCCCGGGCGCTGGAGCTATTGCTGACGGCCTCCATTATCACGGCCGAGGAGGCCTTGGCCCTGGGGCTGCTCAATCGCGTGGTCCCGGCCCCCGAGCTGATCTCCGCCGCCCGGGGGCTGGCCCGCCGGATCACCCAAAACCCCCCGCTGGCGGTGAAATACATGAAGCGAGCCGTCCACGTGGGACAGGACCTGCCCCTCCGGGCGGCCATCGACCTCGAGGCCGAGCTCTTCTGCACCCTCTGGGCCTCCGAGGATCACGATGAGGCGGTTCGAGCCTTCATGGAGAAACGCGCCCCTCAATTCAAAGGACGATGAGAAAGGGCGGTGACGCCCTGTAAGCTGTCCAACCCTTAAGCAATTCACCAACGGCATCTCATGGGCATCCTCGTGGTCACATCGGACATCGTACGAGGGGCCCTCTTTGCGTCTCTGCGAAGCGTTACCGGCTTTCCCCGCTCTAAGTACAACTCCACAGAAGTCAGTGCTCAGAGGGTGAGATTGCTTCGCTTCGCTCGCAATGACAAAATCAGGTCATTGCGAGGAGCGCTAGCGACGAAGCAATCTCTAATCGGACACTCTTTTCCGTGGAGCAGTACTAAGCGCCCAGGGATTTACCCCTCCTCCGCTTCCTTCACCCCTCCTCCGCTTCCTTCACCCCTCCTCCAAACGATGACCCCAATTTCGCCTGGTTCAGCACCATTCCTGCCTTTACCGCGAAAATGCCCCGGTCTTTCTGGAGCCCATGCGCATTCTCAAGGGCGGCCAGCGCTGCCGGGCCATGACGGTTTTGGGCGATCCCCCGGCATTGTGGATCTCTTCCGCCACATTTCGGGAACCAAACGAATCGTTGATTGTCAATAAGGTAGAGCTTGAATGCCAGACGAGATCGACAGAACAGACATAGAGCTGTTCAGGCAAGCCAGATCAGGCAACCGGGAGGCGTATGGCGCCTTGATTCGAGGATACCAGCAGAGGATCTTTATTCTCTGCTACTCCTATTTATCGGATTATCATAAAGCAGAGGATTTGACTCAGGAGACCTTTGTTAAATTCTATGAATCAATCCGTAGAATCCGGGACCCTGAAAAGTTCTATTACTATATGCTTGTAATAGCTAAAAATCTTTGCATAAATGAATTAAATAAAAAAAAGCCAATCACGGACATCTGGTCAGAAGAAAGCCGATTGATGCGGGGATAAAAGTAACTTTAAGAATAGAAAAAGATAAAGAGAAGGATTTATTGAAAGGACTTACTCAATTAGGAAAGGTACGGAGGGAAAAAAATGACTATAAAGATAAAGAGGGAAATATTGTTGTAATATTGAAATGATGGAGTCTTTTTACCGGAACTGGCAGCAGGGGATGAACAAGCCGGAGGCCTTGAGGCAGGCCCAACTGGCCCTGAGGAAGCTGCCCCAGTACCGGCACCCCTACTACTGGGCGCCCTTGTACAAGCCCATCACGGCTCGAGACATGACTGACAATGAAAAGCGAAACTACAGGAGATTACGGAAATGAATAAGTTGGAAGTACCAGAATTCAACACTTATGAAGAAGAGGCGGCATTCTGGGACAACCTGGATACCGCTCCTTTCATGGAAGATGATGGGGAATGGTTTCGGTTCGAGACCCCCACCAAGCGAGCGATTCGGGTGGCGATTCTACCTGAAGTCGCGGACGAACTGATCCAGCGGGCGCGTGCCCAGAGGGTGTCAATTGAAACGCTGGTGAACGTTCTTCTGATTGAGCGCCTACGCGAGTCGGCTGTCCAGAGTTAAAACCAAAGGTTAGACGCCAATACAGGCAAGCGACGGAGGGATTGGATCGGCCATGAAGCTGATCGTGGCCCCCCATGGGGCCCTGCACCAGGTGCCCTTGTGATGGAACTTTTTAGCGCCTTGAAGGTCTAATCCTTCAGGGGGGAGCGCACGAAGCCCCTCTTTTCCGCGTCCCATCTTGCTAAGGAGGCTTAAAAACAGTGAAAATCATAGGGATCGCATTTCTATTTTCCCTTTCCAACCTGTTCAGTCCTTTCCCCTCCGAGGCAGCCAGGCGGGCACTTCTGGTTGGGATCAATCAATACAAGAACCTCCCCTACTACTCAAAAAAACAAGGAAAGTGGATCACGGACCTTAAAGGTCCCCTCAATGATATCCGCATCATGAAACAGATATTGATCTCCCGCTATGGCTTTCTTGAGGAAGAGATCTGGCTGTTGAGGGATCAGGAAGCCACCTGGGATAACATCCTAAAAAAGTTGAGGTAATTTAAGATCTAGGTCATTAATGGAATTAGGTCTATTTTTAGGAAGGAAAGTTTAACATTTATTCTTGGACTTAGACAAACCATCCCGTT
>JACOWJ010000057.1 GCA_016176845.1 Nitrospinota bacterium | reverse complement strand
TAAGCTCAACGGGATGAAGGCCACCATCCCGCCCGAGCCCCAGATTGCCGGGGCCATGGGAGCCGCCCTGTTCGCCCTGGATCGGGCCAAAAAGAAGGCCGCCAAAAAGAGCTAGCGACCTTCTGCGAAGGTCACAATTGCAAATTGCAAAATGCAAATTGAAAGAAAAGGCAAAAATTTGCAATTTACGGTTTCCGATTTCCAATTTTCATTCTATAGTCCAAGCAATGCGAGTAGAAGCTAAGAGCTTCTGTGAAGGTCGCATTTGAAATTGGAAGGCAGATTGAATCGAATTTCAATTTAAAATTTCCAATTTCCAATTTTCAATTTCCAATTCTCGCGTAGCGAGAGGGGTTGATAATGGAAAACACACTCAAATCATTGGAGGAGCTCAAACAGGCGAGCTCCCCCTTTCCCCAGAGCCAGGCGGTCCAGGCCTGGAAGAGCCAGGGGAAGCAGGTCATCGGATGGATCTGCACTTACATCCCGGAGGAGATCATCGCCGCTGCCGGCATGCTGCCCGTCCGGGTGACGGGCTACAAGGCAGAGGAGATCGTGGAGGCCGACGCTTACCTCTATACCAACAGCTGCACCTTCTCTCGCGGCTGCCTGGAGGTCGGCCTGAAGGGGGAGTACGATCATCTGGATGGGGTGGTCTCGGGGACCAGTTGTGACCCAATCCGCCGGCTATTCGATGTCTGGAATAATTACCTGAAGACCCCCTTCCGACACATCGTCAGTGTGCCCCACAAGGTGACCCCAGACGCGGAGGAGTTCTTCGCCGGCGAGATCCGAAAGATGAAGGACGGCCTGGAGGCATGCTTTCAGGTGAAGATCACCGATAGCGCCCTGCGCGAGTCGATCCAAATCTATAATCGCGGAAGAGAGCTCCTGAGAAGGTTATATGACCTGAGGAAGGGCCCGGTCCCCCCCATCAGCGGCGAGGAGACGATGCAGGTGATCCAGGCCAGCATGCGGATGCCGCGGGCAGAGTTCAATTCCCATCTGGAGCGACTCCTGGACGAGCTATCTCACCGCCCACTGCCCGATGACGATGGGCGCATTCGCCTGATCGTGGTAGGCAGCATGCTGGATAACCCAGAAATCATGGGCTCGATCGAGAGCTTGGGGGCGTGGGTCGTATCGGATGAGCTTTGCGCCGGCACCCGCTATTTCTGGAACCTGGTAGATACCTCCCTGGAACCGATGGAGGCCTTGGCCAGGCGTTACCTGAACCACCCCCCCTGTGCCCGGATGCGACCCTTCTCCAAGCGGATGGACTTCGTTTCGGAGATGATCAAGGAGTTCAGGGCCGATGGGGTGATCTACGAGATCGTCAAATTCTGCGATCTTTACGGCCATGACAAGCCGGTCATGAAGGAGAAGCTGGAGGCAGCCGGTGTTCCTGTGCTGGAGCTGGACCTGGAATACGGCATGGGAGGACTGGGGCAGATCCGGACCCGAGTAGAGGCATTCCTGGAGATGCTAAGGATCCAACAGTAGAATACCGAAGGATAAGGAGGAGCACAGACTATGGCGGTAGCGGGAGTAGATATGGGAGCGTTGGCGACCAAGGTGGTGATCCTGGAGGGCAACCGGATCCTGGCGGCGTCGACCTTGGTGACGGGAGAAGTGGGAGAGATCGAAGCCCGCAGAGCGATGGAGGAGGCTCTTAAGCAGGCCGGCCTGAAGATGGAGGACCTCAAGGCGGTGGTCTCGACGGGCACGGGCCGCAAGAGCATCCCATTTGCCCAGAAGCAGCGCACGGCCATGAGCTGCCATGCCAAGGGGGCCTATTTCTTGTTTCCCCAAGCCCGGGTGATCCGGCTGTCGGCCGATGGCAAGGTGGAGGACTCGGTGGGCAACGACAAGTGCGCGGCCGGAACGGGGGTCTTCCTGGATGCCATGAGCCGGATGCTGCGGGTCCCCCTGGAGGAGATGGGCGAGGAGTCGCTGCAGGCCACGGGGACGGTGTCAATCTCGAGCATGTGCGTGATCTTCGCCGAGAGCGAGGTGATCTCCCACGTCCACAAGGATCCCCCCGTCCCTCGCAACAACATCCTGGCAGGGATTCACGAGTCGATCGTCGATCGGCTCTTCGGGATGACCCAGCGGGTGGGGGTGCTGCCCGAGGTGGTGATGACCGGCGGGGTCGCCAAGAACATCGGCATCGTCCACTCGATGGAAGAGAAGCTGGGAGTGAAAGTATTGGTGGCCCCAGATCCCCAGATCGTGGGGGCCCTGGGAGCGGCCCTGCTGGCTCAGCAGAGCTGAGCCCAAGGCAAAATGAAGAATGAAAAATGCAAAATGCAAAATGAAAAGTGAAAAATGTAGAACCATTGTCTGGTGTCTTACTTCTTCGTTTTGCATTTTGCACTTTTCATTTTGCACTTTACATTCGACGAAGTCGTTAAAGGGAGGAAGCGCAAAGTGTTGACGATGGGAATCGATATTGGCTCCCGCAGCGCCCAGTGTGTGATCCTGGAGGACGGGCAGCTGCTGACCTATGGGA
>JACOWJ010000047.1 GCA_016176845.1 Nitrospinota bacterium | reverse complement strand
TAAAATTCGGGGTTGAGGTTGATTTCGCGGAAGGCCCGCTGCCAATCCCCTCCCAGGAGATGGGCGGCGTAGAGGAGATCTCCCACCCGGCGATCCCCTCGGGAGAGCAAGGCCTGGATGAAGGACCACTTGGGCCCATCGTGGAAGACCCGGACCTGACCCACCCTGGCCAGGCCGTTCTTGATCGTCCTGAGCTTGACATTGAGGGAGCCCACTTCCTCCATGGGTTCCCATTGAAAGGGGGTAAAGGGCTTGGGGACAAAGGGGTTGATGCTGAGCTGGATGTTCCAGGGGAGGCGGTTGCTCTGGCAGGTCTTCCGGGCGATATGCCGGATCTTTTTGGTGAGCTCCACGATCGCCTCTACGTCTTCCGGCCCCTCCGTGGGCAGGCCAATCAGGAAGTAGAGTTTGAAGTGGGCGATCCCGCCCCGCAGGGAGATCGATATCTTTTCCACGATCTCCTCCTCCGAGAAGGCCTTGCGGATCATCTTGCGCAACCTTTCCGTGCCGGCTTCGGGGGCCAGGGCTACGCTCCTCTGTCCTCCGGCCGCCAGCAGTTCCATCAGTGGGGGCGAGATCCCCTCCATCCGCAAGGAGGCCGGACAGACCTGTCCTCCTTGGGACACGATCTCCTGGCAGAGGGACAGGATGTCGGGGATGTCGGTCAGGGCCACACCGACCAGCCCGATCTTTCGGGTCAGAGCGAGGCCCTCGGCGATCTGAGAGCGCAGGGTCTCTGTGCGATAAAACCTCAGGGGTTGGTAGGAATGGCCGGCCACGCAGAAATGGCAGCGCCGACTGCACCCCCGGCTTACCTCGATCAGATAGATGTCGCTGAACTCGGTATCGGGTGTCAGGATGACGGAGGAGGTGGGGGAGGTGGACAGATTCTTCAGCCATCCCTTCCGAACCGTTGCGGGAAATCCCGTTTGCGGCGCGATCTCCTTGAGGCGGCCATCGGAGTGGTAGCTGACCCGATAAGCGCCGGGTACGTAGACGCCGGGGTAGGTGGCCAACCGCCGCAGAAGCTGTTCGCGGCTTTCCCCTCCTCCCTGGCTGTCCCGGTATGCGGAGAGGAACCCGGGCAGGATGGCCTCGCCTTCGCCGATCAGGAAGGCATCGATGAAGGGGGAGAGGGGCTCGGGGTTGAAGGTGGGGGCCACCCCCCCACACACCACGAGGGGATGGCGGTCCCCTCTTTCCTCTGCCTTCAGAGGGATGCGGGCGAGATCCAGGATCTTCAAGACGTGGAGGTAATCGGCCTCGAAGGAGAGCGAGAAGGCCACCACATCGAACTTGCTCAGGGGGGTTTGGGATTCCAGGGAAAAGAGGGGTACCCGGCCTTGCTGATGTTGCGCCAGGTCCGGAGGGTCCGGGAGAAAGGCCCGCTCACATAGGACCGCCGGTTCCCGGTTGAGGAGGGCATAGACCTTCTGGAGTCCCAGGTTGGACATCCCCACATAGTAAGTGTTCGGGTAGACCAGGGCGAAGGCAAGTTTGCCTCCGAAGGCCTTGAAGATCGTGCCTCTTTCCCGGGCCAGCCGGTCTTTTGCCTTTTGATACAGATTCCAAGACATCATTCGTATCACTCCACAGAATAAAGTATCCAATAAACCGCAGAGACACAGAGGGAAAACTTGGGAAAATCTCTGTGCCTCTGCAGTAAAGGGGTACTTTATTACGTGGAGTTGTAATTAGGGACTATGGGCCAGGGATTAGGGAAAAACGCCGGATCCTAACCCCTCGTCCCTGGCCTTTATTTAATCTGCTTTGCGCCGCATGAAGGCCGGAGTATCCGTCTCCCCGTCGTCTTTGTCTTTGTCTTTGCGCATGTAGGCGGGAATATCCACCTCGCTGTCGTCGTAACTGGGGAAGCCGTTCCTGGGCCGCGAGCCCGGTGCCTTCTTGCCTGGGCCGGTAAAACGCCCATAAGGGGATTCCATCTCTGCTTTCTGCTGAGCGGCCCGATGCTTCTTCGAGGATTCTTCGGTCAGCTTCTTGCGAGCGCCGAAGCCCGTCGCGATCACGGTCACCCGTACCTCGTCCACCATCTCCTCGTTGATGACGGAGCCAAAAAAGATTTGAGCCTCCTCGTGGACGCTCTCCTGGATGAGGGAGACCGCCTCGTTGATCTCGTATAGCGTCAGGTCGGGCCCACCCGTGATGTTGATGAGGACGCCTATGGCCCCCTCGATGGAGGACTCCTCCAGCAAGGGGCTGGAGATCGCCTTCTGGGCCGCCTCGATCGCCCGGTTCTCTCCTTGGGCCGTGGCGGTCCCCATCAGGGCCAGGCCGCCATTGGACATCACCGTCTTGACATCGGCAAAATCGAGATTGACCAGTCCGGGGACTGTGATCAGGTCCGAGATGCCCTGAACGGCCTGCGTGAGGATGTCATCGGCGATCTTGAAGGCATCCCGCAAGGGAGTCTTGCGATCCACGACGTTGAGCAACCGCTGATTGGGGATGGTGATCAGGGTATCCACGCATTCCTTGAGTTCTTTCCATCCGTCATCGGCGATTTTCCCTCGGGTCTTCCCCTCGAAGATAAAGGGCTTGGTTACCACCCCCACGGTCAGGACCCCTTTCTGCCTGGCGACGCCTGAGATCACCGGGGCTCCGCCGGTTCCAGTGCCGCCCCCTAAGCCGGCCGTCACGAAGACCATGTCTGCCCCGTCCAGGACGTCGTTGATCTTTTCCAGATCCTCCATGGCGGCCTTCTTGCCGAATTCGGGGTTGCCTCCTGCGCCCAATCCCGTCCTTCCAATCTGCAGTTTCACCGGGGCGAGAGAGGAGGTCAGGGCCTGAGCATCGGTGTTGACGGCGATGAAACCCATCTCGGTCAACCCTGAGGAAATCATATTATTGATGGCGTTTCCTCCGCCACCTCCTACGCCGACCACCTTGATCTTGGCGGTACTGTTGCTTTCTTCCGAGAGTTCAAACATCTCGCTTGCGACCTCCCTTCGCTTCCCAAGCCCCCTGGCCTAAAAGAACTTCCCGAACCCTTTCCCGAATCCTTTGATGACCTTCTGAACGCCCTGAAAAAAGCCGTGGTTGCTGTTCAGGCTGCCCGGGGCTTCCCTCTTCATCCCATACAGGACCAGCCCCACAGCCGTGGCATACAAAGGGCTGTTGACCATGTCGATCAGCCCTTTGATCCCCAGGGGCAATCCCCGGCGTACCGGCAGCTCCAGGATCTCCTCCGCGATCTCTGTCATTCCTTCCATGATGCTGCTGCCCCCCGTGATGACGACCCCAGAGGCTAACAGATCCTTGTAGCCGCTGTTCTTGATCTCGAAGTCTACCCGCCGAAAGATCTCCTCGGCCCGTGATTCCACGATCTCGCTGAGGACCTTGCGGGAGAGCCGCCTGGAATCCCGTCCTCCGATGCTAGGCACCTCGATCATCTCGTCCTCAGCGATCATGGAGGCATAGGCGCACCCGTAGCGCTTCTTGATCCGCTCGGCCTCGCTGATCGGAGTGCGCAGCCCGATGGCGATGTCCCGAGTGATGTTGTTTCCTCCCAGCGCTAACACTGACGTGTGTTTCACGCTTCCCTGGGTAAAAACCAGGATGTCGGAGGTTCCTCCTCCCACGTCGGCCAGGGCTACCCCCAGTTCCTTCTCATCCATTGTGATGGTGGCCTCGCTGGAGGCCAGGGGCTCTAATACCAGATTCTCAACCTCCAGGTCGGCTTTCTGGACGCATTTACGGATGTTGTTGGCCGATGTGATGGAGCCCGTGACGATATGGACCTTGCCCTCTAACCGAATGCCCGAGATCCCCATGGGTTCTTTGATCCCGCCCTGGTCGTCCACCAGGAACTCCTGCGGCAGCACGTGGATCACTTCCCGGTCCATGGGCATGGGCATCGCCTTGGCCGCATCGAGAACCCGTTCGATGTCCGTCCTCCGGACCTCCTTGTTCTTGATGGCGACCACGCCGTGGCTGTTCACGCCATTGATATGGCTGCCTGCGATCCCCACATAGACCGAGCTGACCTCTGCACCCGCGACCAGCTCCGCCTCTTGGATGGCATTCCTGACCGCCTCGACCGTGCTCTCGATACCGACGATAACCCCTTTCTTCAGGCCTTCGCAAGGACAGGTCCCGACCCCAATGATCTCCACCTGGTCATCGCCTTTCAGTTCTCCGATGATGGCGCAGATCTTCGTCGTACCGATATCCAACCCTACTACGAGATTCTCTCTGACCACCTTCCACCACCCCCCTTGAAGCAAGCGAAGCTAAAGATCCAACCACCACCAGATCTTTAAAGGAGAGGTCTATCATGCCTGGAGCTCCCTCCATCCTGGAAGAGACTGCCCGCAGGCGGGCCCAGCTTCCTCGAATATCGGTTGGGCCAAAGCGGAGCTTTCTCCCGTTGCCCAGCGTGATTACAGGCCTCTCTCCTTGAGAGAGGTCCACTTGAAGGATCCCCTGATGGAGGGCCCACGGACAATGCCCGGCCTCTTTTAAGATCTCCAAAGCCCTAAGGATCTCGGCCTTTCCGATCCTTTCCCCTGGCAGATACGGGTGCCCGCCCCATCCGACCAGCCGGGGGAGAGGAGGGCCAGCATCCCCTTCAGAAACCCTTTGAAGGACCATTCCCTCTCCGCTCACCAGGTAAGAGGAAGGCCCTTCCAGGCGGGCCCACGCGACCCTTTCGCGGATGGTGAGAGTCAATCGATCGGGCGGGTTCCTCTCGATGGCGACCGCCTCGATCCATGGATGGCTCTTGAGGCGGGAAGCCATCTCCTTCAAATCCACCTGCCAGAGGTCGAGCTCCCTGACCCGACGAGCGGGAGCCCCCGGGGTAGAACGATCCTCCAGGGCCGCCCACTGCAAGATCTGCTCTGGGGTCAGTCTCCGGGTCCCTTTCACCACCACCTGTTTTAACGTGAAAATGCCTGAGTCTTTCCGAAGTCCATTTTCATTCTCGGGGGCGGCCAACTCTGCTTGGCCATGACGGTTTAGTTTAAACTTTCCCAAGGAAATGCTCTTCAGTCTAACCTGCCATCCAGAATAACGAGGTGAGAGGAGCCGGGACCATCCCCAAGCCCCTCCCGCTACCAGCGAGAGGATGATCAGGGTCCAACCGATGACCTTCGCAGATCTTTTTCTACCCTTCTTCCAGCAGGGTTTCGACCTCCCTTTCAAGCCAAATCCCCTTGACAAGATAGACCTTTTTCTGGATCAGGGAGATCAGTTCCAGCACATCCCTGGCGGTCGCCTGACCCTCGTTCACGATAAAATTCGCATGCATCTCGCTGACTCGACTCCCTCCCAACCGATATCCCTTGAGCCCCACGGACTCGATGAGGCGACCTGCAGTATCCTGGCTGGGATTTTTGAAAATACAGCCGGCGCTCCAGGCGGTGACAGGCTGAACGGACCGCTTCTGGAGGAAGAAGGCGCGCGTCTTTCGCTGGACATCTGGAGGAGTACAGCGCCGTAAAGCCAGGGCAACGCTCAAAACGATCGAGCCCGGGGGCAAGTGGCAACAGCGATATGCAAAGCAAAGCTTAGCCCTCTCGATGCGGGATACCCGTCCCTGACGGTCCATCAGCAGCACCCAGTCCACCAGCTGTCCGATAGTTTGTTTCTTGAGGCCGGCGTTCATCACCACCGCCCCTCCGACGGAGCCGGGAATCCCGACCGCGAACTCCAACCCAGAGAGTCCCTCCCTCAGGCTATAGCCGATCAAACTGGCCAGCCTGACCCCTGCGCCGCATCGAAGTTGGCAATGGTCGCCCTCTTCTTGGAGGATCTCGACCTCCCGAAAACCCTCTTTCAAGGAGACGACCAACCCTCGAAAGCCGCTGTCACCCACCAACAGGTTGGTCCCCCGGCCTAAGACGTAGAGGGGGATTTGCTCCTGCCGAACCAGGGCCAAAACATTCTGCAGGTCGCCGGTATCCCGGGGCAAGGCCAGGACATCGGCCGGCCCGCCCAGGCGGAAGGAGGTATGAGCCCTCAGGGGCTCATGGAACCTTACTTCTCCCCGGATCTCTTGCCAGGCAGCGGGTGCGTGCCAGTCGAGCATCGGAATTCCTCTTCAGAAGGTATAGAAATTCAAGGAACGGGGATTAAACAACTTACTCATTTCTCGTCATTCCGGGCTTGACCCGGAATCCAGGAAATGAGCTGTGTGGCTGGATTCCGGCTTTCGCCGGAATGACGGAATGGGATTGTTATTAAAACCTCATTCCTAAGCTATAGAAATTTCCTTTCGAATCCCGATGAACGCCAAACAATAGACAAGAGATAAGGTGAGGCAGTGACTATCCCCTGTTCCCTATCCCCTAACTTGTTCCCAAAAGGCCTCGCCGACCTTCCAGATATCTCCCGCTCCCAGGGTTAGGATCAGGTCTCCCGGTCGCCTGGCCTCCAAGAGGTAGCTCACGATCGCCTCTTTCTCCTCCAGGTAGACGATCGGCGGATATCCGCGCTCCCGAATCTTTTGGCAAAGGATACGGGCATCCACGCCTGGGATGGGGAGCTCTCCGGCCGGATAGATCCGGGTGAGGATCAGCAGGTCGGCCGCATCGAAGGCGGAGACGAATCGATTCAGCAGGGACTGCGTCCGGGTGTAACGGTGAGGCTGGAAGGCGACCACCAGCCTCCGGTTTCCCCATCCGGCCTTGGCCGCCCCCAGGGTGGCCTGGATCTCTGTGGGGTGATGGCCGTAGTCATCCACCAGGAGGATCTCCTCGTTCTCTGCCTTTACCTCAAACCTGCGTTGGATCCCCGTGAAGGCCTCCAGGGCCTCCCGAATGATGGGGAAGGGGATATCGAGCTCCATCCCCACGGCGATGGCACCCATGGCGTTGGCGATGTTGTGACGGCCCGGCACCTGGAGCACGATCCGCCCCAACGCCTCCTCGCCCCGGTAGGCGGTGAAGCCGGTGGCCTGCTGGTGGAAGTCGAAATCCCCGGCCAGGTAGCGGGCGGGAGGCCTCAAGCCGTAAGTCAGGATGCGCTTCTCCACCCGCGGCAGTAACTCCCGAAGATGGACCTCGTCGCTGCACAGTACCGTCAGGCCATAAAAGGGCACCTTATTGAGGAACTGCAAAAAGGCCCCTTGGATATCTTCCAGGTCCCGGTAATGGTCCAGGTGCTCCTCGTCCAGCGTGGTCACCACGGCGATCGTGGGCGACAGCTTCAGGAAGGAGCGGTCGCTCTCATCGGCCTCCGCCACCAGGAAGTCCCCTTTTCCGAGCTGGGAGTTGCTCCCCAGGCTCTTGACCTTCCCCCCGATGATGACCGTGGGGTCCAGCCCGCCCCGGGCCAGGACAGCGGCGATCATGGAGCTGGTGGTGGTCTTCCCATGGGCGCCGGCGATGGCGATCCCATACTTCATCCGCATCAACTCCGCCAGCATCTCCGCGCGCGGGATCACCGGAGTGGCTCTCTGTCGGGCAGCCTGTACCTCGACATTGTCGGGACGTACGGCGGAGGAGACCACCACGACGTCGGCCCGCCGGATATTTTCCGGCCGATGTCCCAAGGAGATATCAGCCCCCAGGTGGGTCAGCCGCTCGGTGGTCTCCGAGGAGACCAGGTCGGAGCCGCTTACCTTGAACCCCAGGTTCAGGAGGATTTCCGCGATCCCGCTCATGCCGATGCCGCCGATGCCCACGAAATGGATATTTTCCATTCCCCAATGAGAATTTTCAATTCCCCAATGAGAATGCTCCTGTGGCAGCATCTTTGCACTCCACCAACTCGTACCCCAGATTGACCAGCTGTTCGGCCGCATCCATCCGACCGAGCTCCCTGGCCTGTTCTCCCATCTCCTGTAACCGGGAAGGATCGCCCATCAGGGAGAGGATGGCCTGGGCCAGCCTCGCGCCAT
>JACOWJ010000030.1 GCA_016176845.1 Nitrospinota bacterium | reverse complement strand
CTAAGTCGCGCTCGATACGTTTAGCATCAACGGAACGTGGGATGGCCTAAAGGACGCGAGTCCCAAGGTCACAGAGTTCCCATAGTACCCAATGCGGATCCCTGTAATGGGGTGACACAGACGGACCGTAATGTGTGCCGTTGACTCGATGACCACGGAAAGGGCGACCAAGTACATGGGAGAGTAGGGGAAGGGGAACAGGTGATCCGATGTCCAGGAGCAGTGCGGTACGCGAAATGCGGAGAGCCAAAGCTGTACTGGCCATCATCTGAGATCACTGGAGAGCGGCTTGACATCGAAAGAGTCACGAACCGTTCGGGGGGGGCCGTTGGAAAAGTACCTGTAAAGGCAACTCGCTGGCGGCCTACCCTACGTCACGTCCGGTTCTTAGGTAGGAGGACGGTGGCGACACCGTCCTCCTACCCGGCGCGAAGACGAGCTGACAAAAAAGAAGAAACGCGAAGTTGAAGCAGAGAGAGTCAGATTTTACAGGCATCTTTCCCTATCATATTGATGAATAGGAATGTATCCATATGCGAACAAGGAACCCAAAACCCAGGGGAGATGCCAAAAATGAATGAGTCCAGTTACTGGCAGGCGGTGCTGCAAAGAGATCGCTGTTACGATGGCGCTTTCGTTTATGCTGTGCGCTCCACAGGCATCTACTGTCGCCCTTCTTGCGCATCGCGAAAGCCAAAAACCGAAAATGTGTCCTTCTTTCCTCTACCTGAAATTGCTGAACAGGCAGGGTTCAGGCCGTGTAAGCGCTGCAAACCCGACCAGGCTATTGCCCACGATCCTCAGGTGGACCATTTGTGGCGGGAGAAAACTCAGTATCCCCCCCCCCAACCCCTACCCGAGGGAGGGTTGGGGGGGGAGGGGAGGGGCCATAAGGACCCAGCCTTTGTAAAGTGCTCCTCATCCCTCAAACCTTCCAGCGGGCTTCCTCTGCCGAAGAAGAGGGACTTCAGGGGAGGGCGTTAGATCCCGAGGACGCGCCGGGCGTTTCCCCCCAGGATGCCGTTCACTTCCTCCCGGGTGAATTTTAAGGAGGAGGGGGCCTGCTCGGGCAGTTCCCGGATGAGCCGGAGGTACTCCCCATCGGGAACGAAGGGGCGCAGGAAGGGCCCATCGGTCCCGTAGAGGACCTTTTCGGGGCCGGCCGTATCCAGGACCGCCCGCAGCACCTGGCAGAAGGCCGGGTAGTTGCGCTCGGCGGCATGCTGCCAGCCCGCAATATCGCAGTAGAGGTTGGCCTGGTGGCCGGCGAAGGTGGCCAGCTCCTGCCACCAGCAGAAGCTGAGGTGGGCGGCGATGATCTTCAGCTGGGGGAAATCCACGGCCACGTCATCCAGGTGGAGGGGATGGGCATGCTTGCTCCGGAGTGGCGCGGGGACCGGGCCGGTGTGGAAGAGGACGGGGAGGTTCAGCTGCGCGGCCTTCTCCAGGAGGCGGTAGGTAATCGCCTCGTTGGGGTAGAAGCCCGCCGTCGGATGGAGCTTGAGCCCCTTGAGCCCCCATTCCTTCACCGCCCGCTCGATCAGCTCTACGGCCCCCCTCCTCCGGGGATCCACGCTGGCGAAGGGGATCAAGCGATCGGGATAGCGTTGGGCAATTTGGCCATAGGCCCGGTTCTGCTCCTCGATGGGGACCTTGCCTTCCCCCATGGCCAGCCCGAAATCGAGCACCAGGACCACCGCCTTGTCGACCCCGGCCTCGTCCAGAGCCCGAATGAGCTTGTCTCCCTGGGGATCGAAGTAGTGGCGCTCCAGGACCTCCTCCCGAATCTGGGCCGGAGAGAGCTCCCTCCCCGCCTTGGCGTATAGCCGGCCGATCATCCGGCTCAAGAGGTCCCAGAACAACGGCGGCATCCAGTCCTCGTGCCAGATGTGGCAGTGGGCATCGATGATCATCTTCTTTTCCTCCATGATCAGCTTCTCAATAATAAGTAGTCGGGAGCCAGAAGTCGGGAGGCAAAATCTCTCCTCCCCATGCTGACCGCTGACTTCTGACTTCTGGCTCCTGAATTCTAACTTCTGACTCCTGAACTCTGACTTTTTCCCTATCTCACGTCGATAATCAGGTTCAGGTACTCGTCCGCTATGGCCCGCATTCCGGGATGGATCATCACGGTCGAATCCATCTGTTCCACCACGGCGGGTCCCTGGAGCATCACTCCCGGGAAGAGGCGGCTCCGGTCGTAGACAGCGGCCTCGGTAAACCCTCCGGCCTCGCCGAAATAGACCGGACGGACCCCCTTGAGGGCCGCCTCCCGGCTGCCGTTCCCCGAGTGCTTCCGGAATTGGGGCTTGGCAGTCATCCCGAGCCCGCTCACCCGCAGGCCGTGGATTTCGATCTCTTGCTCCCTCCGGGAATACATATACTCCCTCTCATGCTCCCGGTGGAAGCTCTCGCAGGCCTGGACGATGCTCCGGGCATCCAGGGGGTGGGGGCAGGAGACGGTCAAGGAGCGCCATTGGCCCAGGTAGCGCATATCCAGGTAGCGCAGGATCTGAATCTGTCCCTCCGGCACCCCTTCCTCCCGCAGCCGCTCGGCGGCCTCTCGCTCCAGCGCGGCCAGCTCCCCCTCCAGCGAAGGGACGGCCGGGTCCTGGACGCTCATGATGACCGTCTTGGAGAAGTCGTGCCGCAGGTCTACCAACAGGCAGCCGATAGCCGAGGTCAGCCCCGGCCAGGGAGGGATGATCACCTTGGGGATCTCCAGCTCCCTGGCCAGAGCGGTGCAGTGGAGGGGACCCGCCCCCCCGAAGCCTACCAGGACGAACTCCCGGGGGTCGTACCCCTTCCGGACCGAGATAAGCCGGATCGCGTCGATCATGTTGGCGTTGGCGATTCTTATGATGGCGTCGGCCGCCTCCACCTCAGAATAGCCCAGGCGGGCGGCAATTCTATCCCGGATGACCTGGCGGGCCCTCTCCTTATCGACCCGCATCTCTCCCCCCAGGAACATCTCGGCGTTGAGCCGCTCCAAAACGATATTGGCATCGGTGTTGGTCGGCTCGGTCCCCCCTTTGAGATAGCAAGCCGGCCCCGGGTCGGCCCCCATGCTCTGCGGGCCATTGTGCAGCGAGCCGCCCTCGTCGATCCAGGCCACACTGCCCCCTCCGGCCCCGATGGAGACCATGTCGACACAGGGAAAAACGATGGGATGGCCGAACTCCACCGCCCACTCCCGGGTGATGCGGGTCTCCCCCCGATAGGTCAGGGAGACATCGGCGCTGGTCCCTCCCATGTCGATGGTAATGGCGTTCTCGAAACCGCAAAGCCTGGCGAAGAAAGCCCCCGCCGCCGCCCCGGCCGCCGGGCCTGAGTTGGTCAGACGGGCGGCATAGTTGACCGCTGTCTCGGCGGTCATCACCCCCCCGGCCGAGTGCATGATCAAGATATCGTGCCCATACCCCCGATCTCGCAGCAGGCCCACCAGCCCTTTCAAATAGCGGCTGACGATGGGGGCCAGGCAGGCATTGATGGCGGTGGTGCTGGCCCGCTCGTACTCGAAGATCTCCGGCAGGACGTCGGAGGAGATGCAGATGTACGCCTCCGGGATCTCCTCTTGGAGGATCTCCCCAGTCCTCCGCTCGTGGGCGGGGTTGGCGTAGGAGTGAAGGAAGCAGACCGCGATCGATTCGATCCCCTGCGCCTGGAAGAGGCGGGCCACCCGCCGGACATCCTCCTCGCGAAGAGGGAGGAGTACCCGGCCGCCGTAATCCACCCGCTCCTCCACCTCCCGTCGATAGCGTCGGGGGATCAAGGCGGGGGCCACGTCTTGATAGGCATCCCACAGCTCCAGCTTGTTGCCCCGCCGGATCTCCAAAACGTCCCGGAACCCCTGGGTGGTGATCAGCCCCGTCCGGGCGATCTTGCGCTGAATGAGGGCATTCGTTCCCACGGTGGTCCCATGGGAGAAGAAGACCACCTGGGGGATCTCCACCCCGGACCTCTCGAGGGCGGCCAACACCCCCAGGGCGGGGTTCTCTGGCGTGGAGGGATATTTGACGATCCGCGTCTCCCCGCTCCCCTCTTCGTAGACGAAGAGGTCCGTGAAGGTTCCCCCTACATCGGCTGCGATGCGATATTTTGGCGGCATATCGACCCTCCCCCTACACGTTGTCTCCTCACAGTTTAACGCCCATCCGCAAATCTTTGCCGAGAGGACTCTCTCGACAGAAAAACCTCAGGGATTATACCACAGAACTTCGGTGAAGTTTCTGTTGACTCGCCCCTTCGCTCGCTCTATAATTCCCGGGCAATAGGGAAGGGGGCCTTCACGGCTTGCTCTGGCATCATGATTTGGCTCAAATCGAAACTTGACTCGTTTGTAAAGACTCTCGCTTATGAAGCGGGCTAGCGAATCCCAGCCGCCAACCTTTAAGCCATAGGAAAGATCAAAAAATCATGTGGGCAGATATCCTGATGGTACTCATACTGGTCAAATCTAGCATGGACCTGGCCGTCCATCACTGGCTCCCATCGTTGCCCTTCGTGTCGGTGGGCTTTCTCGGCCTGGCGATCTTTACCGGCCTCCGGAGCCCCATCATTCACGGGATCTTGCGTCCTTTCGTATCCGCCGCTGCCGCATTTGCCTGGCTCTCCTCCCTTTACCTGGATCAGCACCTGAACAAGCCCGGCCTGCTGCCGAGGCTCCTGGTTTTACTATTCCTGATGATATCCATCCATTTCGTGACCCGATTTCTCCCCTTCTTCAAGTGACTCGATGGTTGCCCGTTCGCGGCAGCCGGTAGCACCGGGAATCCGTTATCGAACCTGGCTGCCAAATTTTTGTTAGCGCGAATAAGCGTTGGGACGACCAATGGCAATGTAGGGGCGGGATTTATCTTGCCCGCCTCCATCCCAACGGTTTTTCGCGCTAACAATTTTTTGGTGGGGGGCAGTTCGCAAACTGCCCCCATTTTCAGGGAAAGGACCGCGAAGTTCATCGCGGTCAGGCCTTTGGCTGGCGCCAACGCCGCAATGTGGAGCCAGTCCATGGGTAAAACCCGATCCGGTAACTCGCATCTTTAACCCAAGGAGGGCTTTTCCATGAAGGTCATTGGCTTTGTAGGGAGCAGCCGCAAGGGAGGCAACACCGATGTCCTGGTCAAGAAGGTGCTGGAGGGGGCCGCGGGAAGAGGGGCGCAGACGGAGATCGTCTACCTCCACGACCTCAACATCAAGGACTGCACCGGCTGCCTGACCTGTAAGGGGGACCCAGGGTGCCCCATCCAGGATGACCAACAACCCCTCTATGCCAAGATCCGGGAGGCCGACGGGATCGTCCTCGGATCTCCAATTTACATGGGCTTTTTGACCGGCCAGGCGAAATCCTTCCTGGACCGTTGGTACGCCTTCCTGGATGCCAACCGCCAGAGCCGGCTGCCCAGCGGCAAGAAGTGCGTGCTGGTCCTGCCCCAGGGACAGCCCGACGAGAATCTTTTCGCTTACGTCCATGGGGTGTTGGGACGGGTCTTCACCCTCTTGGGGATCCCCGAGACCCGCCCCCTCGTAGCGGGTGGCGTGCGGGAGATGGGGGATGCAGCCCGGAAGGAAGAGCTGCTGGCCAAGGCCAGGGAGGCCGGGGAGGAGCTGGCCCGGTCTTCCAATATCCTTTGAAGATTAAATTACCCCCCCTTGCCCCCCCTTCGCAAGGGGGGGGTGGGGGGGTTCTTCGCTGAAAATGGAAATTCCTATACGATGAACTTAGATTCCTCGCTTCCCGCCTCGCTGCGCTCGCGGCTAAAGGCTCACCGGAATGACAGCCGTACAACCTGTCATTCTGAAGGAGCGATGTGAGCCGAAGCCCTGAGCGAAGCGAAGGGGACTGAGGAATCTGAAAAAATGGAAATTCCTATGCTATGAACTTCTCAGGGGGAGGAGATCCATTGAAAAAGGTGAAGCTGACCGAGTTGGAGGAGGTGTTAAATTTCTACCGGAACGCCCGGCGGGAGATGGGGGAGGAGCCGCCCGAGGAGAAGAAAATCAACGCCCTGACCTTCGAGTGCCTGATCGACTTCCTGGAGGAGACCCTCCGGGTGGCCGATGAGGGGAAGAAGAAGATCGGCTGGTTCGGTCCCGGAATCACCCGGGAGCCCCTGCTGGCCATGGACATCCACCCCTACCGGGCGGAGCTGCTGGTAGGCCTGCTGCCCACCAGCCGGCCAGAGGTCCTCCGGCGATATGTCGATATCGCCGAGAACGCCGGCCTTCCCGCAGAGATGTGCTCGATCGACCGAGGCGCCGTGGGCCTGATCCTGTCGGGACAGCTACCGCCCCCCGACTTCATCGTGGGGGCCTCGCTGCCCTGCGACAACATCGTTATCGGTTACCAGATCTACAACAACTACCTGGGGGTCCCCTCATATCACCCCGATGCCCCTTACGGCGATGATGAGGAATCGATCCGCTACTACGCCGATCAACTGAAGGGGATGATCGCCTTCATGGAGGCGCAGACAGGCAAGAAAATGGATTGGGACCGGCTGAAGGAGATCGTCGAGGAGTCGAACCGGGCCTACGAATACCTACTGGAGACCAACGAGCTGCGCAAGGCCGTCCCCTGCCCCCAGAGCGGGCGGCTGCTCACCATGTCCAACTTCCTGAACTCGGTGGGGGCCGGCCAGCCCAAGGGGACCGCCGTCTTCCGTCAGATCCACGAGGACGCCCGCAAGCGGGCCCGCCTGGGCCTGGGGGTGGTGGAAGAGGAACGGAGCCGGACCGTCTGGTTCATGCTGCCCACTTACTTCGACCTGAGCATCTTCGACTGGATGGAGCAAGAGTTCGGGGCGGTGATCGTGATGGATATGTTCAGCTACGCCACCATCGATCCCGTCGATACCTCCACGCCGGAGAGCATGCTGCGGGGGCTGGCCGTCAAGGCCCTGAACGCGCCGATGGCGCGACAACTGCGGGGGCCGACGGACTTCTACACGGACGACCTGGTGAGGGTCTGCGAGGAGTACCAGGGTGATTGTGTGATCTACGCCGGCCACGAGGGCTGCAAGATGGCCTGGGGCTCGGTGGGCCTGATCCGGGAGACCTGCAAGGAGATCGACCGGCCGCTGCTGGTCTTTGACATGGACGCCTTCAGCGCCCCGCCGGCCGCGTCGGGGGAGATCCGCCGGCGGATCGAGGAGTTCTTCTGCACGGTGGTCCAGCCATAGAGGGCCTGGCGTGGTGAAACGCCTCAGTTAAACGATACCTCTGCCGTAGCCCATGGACAAGGAGGCCCTTCATTCGAGGGCCTCCTTGTCTCTCCCCATATATCCATCGAGGTCTCCAGACTTCGATTCTCATTGCGAGCAGCGCCGCGAGCCGAAACCCAGAGCACAGCGAAGGGGACGAAGCAATCCCGAATTTGGACACCTTTCCTGTGAAGTTTTACTGAGCCCTCACTGGCAAAGGTGTCCTGTGCTCTCCACACAGGGGATGACGCTCAGGAAGGCATAAATCGCCTTCAGGTCGTCGTTCGTCATCTCCCCGATTACCGGCCAGGGCATCACCTGGAGGATCTTGTCGGGTTCGTCTTCCTCCCTCCCCGTCCGCAACAGCTCGATGAACTCCCTTTCCGTCATCCCTGCTGGCAAGCCATCCTTGTCCGGGGTGAGGTTGCGGGAAGTAACGGGGCCGGGGCCATTGGGAGGGGGAGGGAGCTGAAAAACCCTGCCGCCCGCCAGGTAACCCGCCACGTTGATGTGCTTGGGCTGTCCCTGGAAGGGGTTGCCTCCCGGAGCCCAGTTGGTATTGCCCGGAAGCCAGGTATGGCAGCCGTTGCAGTCTCCGTTGGCGTTGACGATGTAACTTCCCAGCCCGACCTTGACGAGCCCCCTCCGGTCCAGGCCCTCGAGCTTGTCCCGGAATGCCTGGAGTTTGACCGGGTCTTGTCCGAAGAGTTTATCCGACAGAGCAATCTCAAGACCGATCCGGACCTTTGGGGGAAGGCGGCGGATCGACCGATCCAACCGCCGAGGGGAGAAATCGCTGGCATGGCCCTCCCACCCGACAAGAAGCACCGAAAAAAAAGCCACACCCAGCACGAACATCCGCCCTGTTCCCTTGACCGTGCGCTTGACCTCCATAAGCTTCTCCTTCTGTGGGTAAAGATGTTAGGTCCACAACACTTAGGCTCAACTTACCCTTCGTGAATGATCCGCAATCGCTCATCTTATGCCCGGGTGCGACCATTCCCGCATCTCCGATCAAAGATGAGATCCCCTGGGTGGTGCCCTTCCCCTCGAGGCATCGGGTGGCAGGGAGTTTCCCCAATCAAAGGACGCACCCCCGTTCCCATGTCTACGTACCTGGTGGTAGACATTTTGATCAAAGGTTGGTGTGGTGCCTTCCGGCATTCTTCAGTTCCACCTCCCACAGGGTAGGCTCTCCCCGGCGGGCCACTTCGGTCCCCACCAGCCGCCCGCAGCCCAGGCAAGGAACTGCCGCAGCTCCAGCTCCCGATGCAGCATCACCCAGGGGCCGGCCTCGGAGGGTGGGACCGATCGTTGCCGGGCGGACTCCTTCCCCATGAAGGACAGCCGGGACATCGAAAGGAACGTCTCCCACAGGTCCTGCCGCAACCTCCCCCCCTCGATGATAGGAAGATAATTCCTGGATGACCCCCGGGCCTGAGAGATATCCTCCAATGGAATTTTTTCCTGTTCTATCGGCCGATTCCTGGCCCACTTGAACGATTAGAAAAGTCTTTCTCTAAACGGAGATTAGTGATACAATCAACACTGTACAGACAGTACGAAGAGGTAAGGTAATGGAAACGAGATTGACGATCAAATTGCCGGAAGACTGACGCCGAAGGCCCAAGGCTGTTGCAACCCCATGAATTGCCGATGGAATTTGGATGGGATTCTGCGCCTCAAATAGAGTCCGTGAGACTCTCCAATCTTCTCCCGCTCTTTGCGCTATTTAACAGAGGGGATCCTTATATGAAACAATATGAGTATAAGGCTGTCGCCGTGAAATCAACAAGATTCGGCATCCTATTCCCATCTCCAAATATCCAGGACTTAGAAGAAGTGTTAAATCGAGAAGCAAAAGATGGTTGGCGTTTTCGACAGGCCATTCCTCCAAGCGTTGCCAAACTACGAGAGACCATATTGGTCTTGGAGCGTGAAGTGGTGTAGTTAGCGCCCAACGAGCCGGGTAATTTCGTTTTACCGAAGATAGGTCTCCTTCGCCGCCGGGTTGAGCCAGCACTTGGGGTCGGAGGCCTCGAAATCCCCGGTATAGTGATAGGCCGCCGCCCGGCAGCCGCGGCAGACGCCGTCGGCGTTGTTCTCGCACTCGCCGCATGGTCCCTGGATCTTCAGATCGTTCATGGTAATCTGGGGGCCATGCCGGCGGAAGATCTCCGGCAGCGTTTCCTGGTGAACGTTTCCCAGGGGGAAAAGCTCCGGGGGGATGCAGGGGCAGAGCTTGACTGCGCCATCGGCGGCCACGTAGAAGTTGGTCTGGCAGCGGATGGAGCTACATTCCGTCGTGCCCATCCGCAGCCAGGCCGGATTTCCGAGCTTCTTCGCCCGGTATTCGAAGGCATGCCGCAGCCCCGAGAGGGTCGGCTCCAGCTCGCGGTTCTGCGCGCCAAACCCGTGGGGCTTGAATACCGTCATCTCCACGAACTTGGCCCCCATCTCGTCGATATACCAGTCCAGGGTCTCCTCGATCACCTCCAGGGCCGGGGCCGTCATGGTCAGACAGGGCAGGATTCGATCGGCGGGGTAGCCCACCTCCATCAGGGTCTGGTACCCCTTGACCTTCTTCTCCAGCCCCTTGGGATCCCAGTGCAGCCGGTTGTAAACCTCGGGATCTAGGGCATCGATGTGGACACCGATCAGGTTGATCTCCTTCCGGGAGAAATCGTCGAGGATTCGCTGGCACATCCTCTTGGTCAGAGGCAGGCCGCTGGTGAAGATGGCATTCTTCAACCCCTTGCTCGCCGCATAGCGAACCGCCTCGAAGATGCCGGGATGGATCAGGGGGTCCCCCCCCTCCCACCAGACCTGGCTGATCTGGAGCTCGACCAGTTGGTCGATCACCTCGAGGATCTTCTCCAGCGGTAGGGATCGGTAATTGTCGGGAAAGGAGTGGGTATGGCAGATCTTGCAGGCACCGAAGCACTGGGTGGTAATCTCGAAATCCACCTCGAAGGGGCGCCCTTCGCGAGCCGCTTGTTGCCGGCGAGGGTTCAGATAGAGATCGAAGACGTCGGGTTCTTCCGGGGGACAATTCGTTTTAACGGCTTTCTCTTCCGATGGGGACATGGCGGCACCGGCTCCTCTTCAAAATGGTAAAAATAAGCGGGGTAAGTCGTTGGCGGTTCCTAAACTCGGGTAACCTTCTGATTGTCGGACCTCATCCGCGCGAGCCGCTTCAGCTGCTGGATCTTCTCCAAGATCTCCTGGTTCTCCTGGAGCTCCTCCTTCAACTTGGCGATGTACTTCAGGTAGCTTCGCTTCTCCTCCAGGGAGATGACCTCCCGGGCTTTGGCGTAGAAATCCGTCATCTCGTTGAAGGTGAAAAGGACCTGCTCTTGGAGCCTTTTCGCCACCCGGATGATCCGTTCATCTTCCACGCCCAGCTTCTCCCATTGCTGGAGGATCTCCTCTTCTCCCATGGCATCCAGTTTCTTTAAAGCCTCTTTCTCCTCCATTGCTTTTCCTCCTCCGCATAGACAGGGATTAGGGGTCAGGGACTGGTCGGTTTCAACGAACCCCGAATCCCTAACCGCTTACTCTTCCATTAGACCGCTCGGATGGATCAGTAGCTCCGCGATCTGGACGGCGTTGAGAGCTGCCCCTTTTCTCAAGCTGTCGGCCACGATCCAGAGATGAAGCGCTTTCTCGGCGGACAGATCCTCCCGGATGCGGCCCACGAAGACGGGGTCCTGACCGGCGCAGTGGATGGCCATCGGATAGCGGTGCTCCCGAGGTTCGTCCACCACCACCACGCCTGGAGCCCGCGCGAGGATCTCCTGGGCCTCTCGGGCGGAAAGCTTCCTCTCGGTCTCGAGGTTGACCGACTCGGAGTGGCCGTAAAAGACGGGCACCCGGACCGTGGTGGCCGAGACGGAGATGCTCTCGTCCTCCATGATCTTCTGGGTCTCCCAGGTCATCTTCATCTCTTCCTTGGTGTAGCCGTTCTCCAGGAAGGCGTCGATCTGGGGAAGGCAGTTGAAGGCGATGGGGTGGGGGAAGACCTCGGGGGAGACCTCTTGCCCATTCAGCACCTGCCAGGCCTGACGGCGCAGCTCCGCGATCCCTTGCTGGCCGGCCCCGGCCACGGACTGGTAGGTAGAGACCACGACCCGCTTGATCCGGGCAGCCTCGTGCAAGGGCTGGAGAGCTACCACCAGCTGGATCGTCGAGCAATTGGGGGTGGCAATGAGGCCCTTATGCCTGCGGAGGGCATGAGGGTTCACCTCGGGCACCACCAGAGGCACCTCAGGGTCTTGCCGGAAGGCGCTGCTCTTGTCGATAACCACCGCCCCTGCGGCCATCGCTGCCGGAATGAATGCCCGACTGCAGGACGCCCCCGCCGCGAAGAAGGCGAGGTCTACCCCGGCGAAAGCCTTCTCGGTCAACTTCCGGACCGAAATCTCCTCCCCCTTGAAGGGGATCCGCTTGCCCTCCGATCGCTCCGAGGCCAGGGGGAGCAACCTCCCTACGGGAAAACCCCTTTCCTCCAGGATCGCCAATGTCGTCCTTCCCACCGCCCCGGTGGCACCGGCCACGGCCACCGTCAGTTGGTCTCTCCGCAACGCTTCTATCCTCCCGCTTCTTTATAGGCCCTAACCGCCGGCCTCGATTTCCCTGACAATCAAGTCGCCCATCTCTGCGGTGCCCACCCGTCTCTTGCCTTCCTCGTAAATGTCTGAGGTTCGATAGCCCGCCTCCAGCACCCGGAGGACCGACCGCTCGATCGCCTCGGCGGCGGACTCCTGGTTGAAGGAGTACCGGAGCATCATCGCCCCGGACAAGATCGTGGCGATCGGGTTGGCCAGGTCCTGCCCGGCGATGTCGGGGGCGGAGCCATGAACCGGCTCGTAGAGCCCCACTCGCCCCCCCAGGCTGGCCGAGGGCAACATCCCGATCGAACCGGTGAGCATGGCGGCCTCATCGCTCAGAATGTCGCCGAACATGTTCCCCGCCAAGATCACATCGAACTGCCGGGGGTCTCGGATCAGCTGCATGGCGCAGTTATCCACCAGCATATGGGCAAGCTCCACCTGGGGGAACTCCTGCGCCACCCGGATGACCACCTTCCGCCACAGGACGCTGCTCTCCAGGATATTTGCCTTGTCCACCGAGGTCAATTTCTTTCGCCGTTTGGCAGCCAGCTGGAACGCCAGCCGGGCCACCCGCTCGATCTCGGAGGTGGTGTAGATCAGCGTGTTGATTCCCCGTTCCTCCGTTCCCAGGAGCTCGATTCCCTTGGGCTGCCCGTAATAGATCCCGCCGGTGAGCTCCCGCACCACCACGAGATCCAATCCCTCGATGATCTCCCGCTTCAAGGGAGAGGCATCCGCCAAGGGAGACGACAGTTGGACGGGCCGCAGGTTGGCGTAAAGACCCAGCTCCTTCCGCAGGCCCAGCAGGGCCCTCTCCGGCCGGATGTCATAATCCAGTTGGTCCCACTTGGGCCCTCCGACCGCTCCCAGGAGAACTGCCTCCGATCGCTCACAAAGCTCCAGTGTCTCCGAGGGCAAAGGGATTCCCATCTGGTCGATCGCCTGCCCCCCCACGGAGGCCTCGTGAAACTCCCACTTCAGGCCAAACCGCTCCCCCACGGCCTCCAGGACCTCGACCGCCTCCCGGACCACCTCGTGTCCGATGCCATCGCCGGGAAGGACTGCAACGGGATAGGTCATCTCTTTGTTCTCCTCATGACATAGTTCATCAGCCCCCCCACCGCGATCAGCTCCTGCATGAAGGGGGGAAAGGGCGGGAGCCGATAGCTGGTGCCCTTCTCCAGGTGCAGGAGAAGGCCGGCAGCCAGGTCGATTTTCAGCCGGTCGCCGGTGGAGACGGCCTCGACCACCTCCGGGCACTCGACGATGGGCAGGCCGATGTTAAGGGCATTGCGGTAAAAGATGCGGGCAAAGCTGGCGGCGACCACCGCCCCAACCCCGGCGGCCTTGATCGCCAGAGGCGCATGTTCCCTGGAGGAGCCACAACCGAAATTGCTGCCCGCCACCAGAAGGTCTCCCGCCAGGAGTTTGCGGGGGAAATCGGGATCGAGCCCCTCCAGGCAATGGCGGCCCAACTCCTGGGGATCGGTCAGATTCATATAGTTGGCCGGCAGGATGGCATCGGTATCGATATTGGGGCCCAGCCTCCAGGCTCGCCCCTGGATCAGCGAAACGACGGTCACAAATCCTCCCTTCCCCTTCGGGGAATTGGAAAATGCAAATTGGAAATTGGAAATTGCAAAATGTATTTTAACCCAAGTTGCGACCTATGTTTCCAATCCGCATTTTGCCGTAAACGAATCGGCTGAAACCCAGCATCCATGGATAGGTGGCAATTTGAGTTATTTTAAAATTTCCAATTTCCAATTTTCAATTTCCAATGCTCGCGGAGCGAGCCAGCGCGTCGGGGCCGGCGATCCGGCCCAGGATGGCCGAAGCCGCCGCCACGGCGGGGTTGGTCAGATAGATCTCGCTTTTGGGCGAGCCCATCCGTCCCACGAAGTTGCGGTTGGTGGTCGCCACCGCCCGCTCTCCCTCGGCCAGCACCCCCATATGCCCTCCCAGGCAAGGGCCGCAGGTGGGAGGGCTGATCACCGCCTGGGCCTCCAGAAAGACCTCCAGGTAACCCCGCTTTAGAGCCTCCAGGTAGATGGCCTGCGTGGCGGGGATGACGATCAACCGCACCTTCTGGTGAACCTTATGGCCCCTCATGATCTGGGCAGCCTGCTCCAGGTCGGAGAGGCGGCCGTTGGTGCAGGAACCGATCACCACCTGGTCGATGGGGATCTCCCCCACCTGGCTGAGGGGGCGGGAGTTCTCGGGCAGCGGGGGGAAGGCCACCTGCGGCTCGATCTCCCCCGCGTCAAACTCGTGGATCTGGCAGTACGTGGCGTCCGCATCGCTCTGAAAGCACTGGAAGTCTCGACGCGCCCGCCCCCGAACGTACGCCAACGTGGCCTCGTCTGGAGCGAAGATCCCGTTCTTGGCCCCCGCCTCGATCGCCATGTTGGCCATGGTGAACCGCCCGTCCATGCCCAATTGGTCGATCACCGGCCCGGAGAGCTCCATCGCCTGGTAGCGCGCCCCTTCTACCCCGATGCGGCCGATGGTATAAAGGATCAGGTCCTTGCCGGTCACCCACTTCCGCAACGTGCCCCGGAAGACAAACTTGATCGACTCGGGAACCTTAAACCAGGCCTCGCCGGTGATCATGGCGGCCGCCAGGTCGGTGCTGCCCACGCCGGTCGCAAAGGCCCCCAGGGCCCCGTAGGTGCAAGTGTGAGAGTCGGCCCCGATCACCAGGTCGCCGGGCAGGACCAACCCCTGCTCGGGCAGGAAGGCATGCTCGATTCCGACCCGGCCCACCTCGTAGTAATGCTCCAGCTCTTGCTCTTGCGCGAACTTGCGCAACGCCTGACACTGGCGGGCCGACTGCACGTCTTTGTTGGGGGCAAAATGATCGGGGAGCAGGACGATCTTCTTCCGGTCGAAAACCCGCCGGGCGCCGGCCTTGTTGAACTCCTCGATGGCAATGGGGGCGGTGACATCGCTGCCCAGGGCCAGGTCGATCCGGGCCATGATCAGCTGCCCCGGCACGACCTCCGGCAGGCCACAGTGAGCAGCCAGGATCTTTTCCGTGATGGTCATTCCCATGGATAACTCCGTTCGGGGGTGGAGTGATAGGTTCAAGCTAGGGAACAGGTTACAGGGGACAGGGGATAGTCACTCCCGCCCCCTTGTCCTTCGACTCTTGTCTCGCTTTCATCGGGTTCCAGATGGAAATTCCTATGCGATCAAGGTATAAGTGCGATTGCTCATCTTAACTGAAAGGGGCCTCTTTGTCAATTCAAACCTCTTGATTCCGCCACCTATTTCTGTTACACTGCCAACCCAGATGGTTTGCTTGGTCATAACGATTTAATAAAGACCCACTCGTAGTAGGCCAAAATGCTTCCCGATTACCTGTCCTATTGGGGCCTGACGAAATCTCCCTTCTCAATGACTCCCGATCCCGCCATGCTTTACTTGAGCGCCCAACATCAGGAATGCCTGATGCGCCTGAAGTACACGATCTATGGCAATAAGGGGGGGGCCCTCCTGGTTTCGGAGAATGCCGGGGATGGGAAGACCAGCCTCCTCCTCCGCCTGATCCAGGACCTTCATAAGGAACTGGCGGGGAAGACCCGGGTCGCCTTCCTCGATCATCCGACCCTCACTCCCAATCAGATGATCGAGGAGATCGTCCGCCAGTTCGGAGTGGACGGGGCCTCGGGGGACAAGATCCGCAACCTGAGCCTGCTGCGCTCTCATCTGCAAAAACTTCACGAGGAAGGCTACAAGTCCATCGTGATCGTAGATGAAGGTCAGATGCTGGCCCACCGTCCCGATATCTTGCAGGAGCTAAGGATCCTGCTCAACTTCTGTGTGGCCGATGCCTTCCTCCTGAGCTTCATCTTCTCGGGACAGAAGCCCCTGGAGGCCCCGGTTCGGCAAATGCCCGAGTTTTGGCAGCGGCTTCCGGTCCGATTTTTCCTCCGCAACTTGAGCCTGCCGGATACCCGTGGCCTGATCCGTCACCGACTGAGGAAGGCCGGCCTGGAAGGGAAAGAAATCTTTAGCGATACCGCCTACGAAGGGATCTATCGCTTCTCCCAGGGATGCCCCCGAGTCATCTGCTCGGTCGCCGACCTGGCCCTGGTGGTTGGCCATAGCTCCTATGCCAAGAAGATCGACTTCGCGGAGATCTCCCGGGCTTGTGCCGACATGAACCAAACGGGAGATGGCTACCATTACTTTCACTTCCTCAGGTCGGAGGGAGAAGCAGAAGAAGGTCCCCCGACCGGCCCGGTCGCCCTTCCCCCGGCCAATGGAGAAGCCCCCCCGCAAGCAGAGGCCTTTAACGATCCATCCGGAAGTCTCCCTTCCCTTCAAGTCCCTTCAAACAAGGCAAGCCTTCCGGATGGTTTCGCAACCGTCCGTGAGCCAGGGGGTCGAGATCGGGCTCCCCGATGGCCCATCAAAGACCAACCCCCCGGAAGCCGATCGAGCCAGGAGATCTCGATGAGAAACAACAAGCTCAACCGGGACTTCCTGCTGGGGGTAAGGAGGTTGAAGAGAGGAAGGAGACCCCTGGACCGAAGGGAGGCCTGGGTGAACCGGTATGGGCTGGGGGCGGAAGACAGGTTTCTGTTGGTATTCCCGCGGAGGCGCTTTTGGAGAACCTCCGTCAGGGCCGATATCTCGCAAAGGGGGTTGGAGCCCTTCTCTTACCGCTGTGGCCTGGCCGTGGGGGAAAAGGGGTTGTTCCTTGTCTTGAAAGGGAAAAGTTTGCAGATCCCTTATGAGAGCATCAGCGCTCTTGAGCTCCAGGATGGGCGAAAAAATCGGAAAGAGCGCCCAGAGGATGAGGGCCATCCGGCAACCATCCGTGGCCCCAAGAAGAGGGGAGGGAAGCACCAGATAGAGATCGTGACGGCCGGAGAGGGCCGCTATTGCCTCTCCTTCCCTTTCCTGAAAGATGAAAGCATGGCCTTTGGGCGCCTGTTGGAGGGATTTATCAAGACGAAAAATGGCTTCGGCTGAGATCCTGGCGTTTGTAACACGAAAATGCCAGACCACCCCCCCTCAGGGGAGAGGGAGCACCGTAACTCATTTTCATGCGCTTGGGTGTCCCAAGGGAAATGGTGAATTGATACCAAAACGCCTATCGGTGGAAAGTTAAGGAGGTGACCAAGGTAATGCGCAATAGTTTACAGATCGATCCAGAGCGATGCACAGGATGCCGAAGTTGCGAGCTGGCCTGCTCCCTGAAGAAGGCGGGAGAGTTCAACCCGGCCAGATCCCGGGTCCGCCAGGTCGCGTTTTTGGAGGAGGCCCTCTGTTTCCCCCTGGCCTGCTTGCAATGTGAAGAGCCCTCCTGCGCGAAAGTTTGTCCTTCCCGAGCCCTCTCCCGTGACGAAGAACTCGGAACGGTCTCGATTCGGGAAGAGGCCTGTATCGGATGCCGGATGTGCACCCTGGCCTGTCCCTTCGGACTGGTGGGCTTCAGCCCGGAGGGGAAGGCGGAGAAGTGCGATCTTTGCGGGGGTGAGCCGGAGTGTGTGGCCTTTTGCCCCTCTGGAGCCTTACAATTTCAAGGGGCCAGCCAGGGCAGGCTGGCCAGGATGGTCTCCCTGTCGCAGCAGCTGAAGGAGGCCTACCCGGGGATGAAATAATGAAGGTCGCGGTCAGGCTCTATGCTCAACTGATGGACTACCTTCCTCATGACACGATGGGCCACCCGTTCGAGCTCACCCTGGAAGAGGGGACAACGATCGGGGACCTGCTGGCGCGGCTGGGAATCCCCCAGGAGGCAGCCAGTTCCTCCATCCTCCTGGTTAATGGGGAGCATGGGCGCCCATCGCAGGGCTTGAAGGAGGGCGATGGGATCAGCATCCTTCCCCCCATCTGCGGGGGAAAACTCTAATGAGGGATTAGGGGTTAGTAAAAACCCTTCCTTACTCGCCCCTAATCCCTAATCCCTAACCCCTAATAGGAGGGCGCGCGATGGCAAGAGGCGGCTATGCAGGCAAGATCCTGAGGGTGGACTTGACCGCCCGGGAACTCAAAGATGAGGTCCTGTCCCCTCAAGTTTTGCGGCAGTTTGTGGGAGGAACGGGGATCGGGGCCCGGGTCCTTTACGATGAAGTCCCGGCAGGGGTGGAGCCCTATGACCCCCAGAACCGCCTGATCTTCGCCACCGGCCCCTTGAACGGGACGCTGGTCCCGGGATCGGGCACCTTCGCCGTGGTCACCCGGAGCCCCTTGAGCGGCTTCGCCTCCGCGGGCCATGCCAACGGCTTTTTCGGGGCCCGCCTGAAGCATGCGGGTTACGACGCCGTCGTTGTCCACGGCTGCTCCCCCGACTGGGTCTACCTCTACCTCAACGACGGCCGGGCCGAGCTCCGCGATGCCGCATGGCTGGTGGGGAAGGACAGTTGGGAGACAGAGATGGCCCTGCGGGAGCAACACGGCCAGAAGGGGATGGATATCGGGCTCAGCGTGGCCTGCATCGGCCCGGCGGGGGAGAACCGGGTGCGGTTCGCCGCCATCTGTAGCGACCGCGGGCACGTGGCCTCCTCGGGCGGCCCCGGGGCAGTCATGGGCTCCAAGCGGCTCAAGGCGATCGTGGCCGAAGGGAGCCGCGGCATCCCGGTCCACGAGCGAGACCTGGCCCGGCTCAAGGGCCTGATCAAGGGTTGGATCGACAGCGCCTCCAGTTCTCCCTTCGGCCGGGCAGTCTCCAAGGGGGGAACCGCCGGCTTCTTTTCGGCCGCGGAGAATATGGGCTGGCTGCCCGTCCGCAACCTGACCGCCAACCTCTTCCCCGACCACCCCTCCTTCGACGGGGCCTCGCTGCGCAGCACCTTCAAGACCAAGCCCCGCGCCTGTCACGCCTGTACCTTCGCCCATTGCCTCCTGATGCAGGTCACCACGGGCCCCTACAAGGGGCTGGTGGTGGAGGAGCCCGAGTACGAGGGGTTGGCCGCCTGGGGCAGCAACGTGGGGATCGTGGATGCCGGCACGGCCCTGATGCTCAACGACCTGAACGACCGGCTGGGGATGGACCTCAAGGAGGCCACCTTCTGCGCCAGCCTGGCCATGGAGTGCTACGCCAGGGGCATCCTGAACCCGGACGATACCGACGGGCTGGACCTGAGCTGGGGCAATGCCGGGGCGGTCGAGGAGCTGCTGAGGCGGATCGCTCGCCGGGAGGGGTTGGGTGGCCTTCTGGCCGAGGGGGTGATGCGCTCCTCCCAGCGGATCGGCAACGGGGCTCAAGAGCTGGCCGTCTACGCCAAGAAGGGCTTCGCCCCCCACGTCCACGACCCGCGCGGCCGCTGGAGCATCCTCTTCGGCCAGGCCGTCTCCAACATGGGCTCCATCGAAGGCTCCTCCCTGGAGCTCTCCGCCGCGCCCGACCTGGGCTTCCCCGAGCCAATCCCCTTCTTCTCCAAGGAGATGGTGCCCAAGGCTCAGGCCAGGACTGGCCCCAAGCGGCAATTCGAGGACACCCTGGGGATCTGCATGTTCCTCTGCCAGGGGAGTCTCCAGGGGATGGTGGACACCCTGAACGCCGTGACGGGCTACGACCTCGACAAGGCCCGGGCCCTGGAGGTGGGAGAGCGGATCATCAACTTGCTGCGCCTCTTCAACGTCCGGCACGGCCTCACCCCGGACGATGACTCCCTCTCCCCCCGGCTGCGGGAGGCGATCCCCGAGGGCGCTCACCGGGGAAGAAGCATCGATTCAGTCTTCGAGGAGATGCGGCGGGCCTACTACGCCGAGATGGGCTGGGACCCCGAGACGGGCCGGCCACTGCCCCAGACGTTGCAGCGGTTGGGGCTGGAGGGTTAAACCGATCTAACGGAGGGCCGGTCATCCTTCGTCGGGCAGCCCTGCAGCCCGCATGGAGGGGATAGCTAATCCTTCGGCGGAAATGACGATCCGAGGTAACAAGTTAGGGGCTAGGGATTAGGGGCTAGGGGCTAGTGAAGAAGAACTTTTGCTAACCCCTAGCCTCTAGCCCTTTAAAAATGGAAATTCCTATACGATCAAAGATACGTCCCTGGCCCCTGGCCAGCTCGAAGTTCTGGAGAATGGATTGGCGTGCCATGCCTTCAATCCCGCAGTCCATGCTCTCGCAGCAGCGCGTTCGCCCACTCCGCATCATCGCCTTTCAACGGCGTCCGTGGCTCACGGCGGTAGTCCAGTCGGCGGGCGTAGCCACACGCGTCATAACAGCGGTTGAATACGGCTTGCAAGTCTAAGGCAACATCAGGATCGCCATCTGCCAGCGGCACACCAATGCATGGCAACCGCTGCCGCAATGGGATTGCCCAGACTTCATAACGCCTACCCTGTCCGCCACGATGCAGGCACACTAAGTAGTCCCATTTACCCCTTCTGAGCAGAGTCCCTCGTGGTACGGCAACAGTATGCTCCCCTTGTCGTAGCAAGTCTACCTCAATCAGGTGAGCTTGACTCTCCAAAATCTCTTGCTGCTTGGTCAGATAAAGTTGCCGCCCCTCACTGCCATCTGCTTTGTTGGAGGGGCTGAGGACTTCAATCACCGTCACCACGCGGCTCTCGTCCGCTACCGACAAAATTTCGATAAATACCTCGCGCATCTCCACGGAATCGATGGTTAGCACCCAGGGAGGGTCAACGGCCACTCCGGTCGCTGTTTCCCCTGTGCCCTGTCTCATCGGTCTTTGAGGGGACGGATGCTCTACCACGACCACATCGGGGTAAATGTCACGCTCCGGTTGGACAACATAGAGCCGCTCATTGATGCTTGCCACATAGCGCGGCGGTAGAATGGCGTTCAAGGTCTCTGTGGCGTAAGTGATGAGGCCCTGATGTACACCCGGCCACAAGACGGGATGTTCCAGATAGGGGTTCATTCCCGGAAACGGACTGGGCATTTGCGCAACCTCCTTCCCCCCTCAATCTCCCGTGCCGCCCCCGAGCATCAGCAGGATCGTTTTCCGCTGCCCATGGGGTCTCGGGAGTACGGCTTGTACCCGGAACCATTGATTGTGTATAGTATAGCAGGAAGAGACGAAATGCAACTTTTGCCACGCCGCTCGTTGCGGCCAACCGCGAACTCCACCGCCTTCAGGAAAAGAAGGGGATGGCAAGCCGTATCAGGTCAGGCAAGTGCTTAGGGCCTTTAAGCGATTACAGAAAATCGAGGAAGAGGAGAACCAGGAATAGCGAGGAATATCATGACCAAATATAGGGGCTGGCGCTGGAAGGTTAAAGGTGGCCCCTGGTTACAAGTTATCAGGGGCCTTGCTTGTTTACCGTGAAAATGCCCGGGTCCCTCTGGAGCCCGTCTTCATTGCGAGGGCGGCCAGCTTTGCCAGGCCATAACGATTTCTTAAGAACTAGAGTTTTACGACGTTGATCGCCTGGAGACCCTTAGGTCCTTCTGTCACGTCGAACTCAACTTCGTTTCCTTCGCAGAGCGTTTTAAACCCGTTGTCGGCAGATTTAATGCCGGAAAAGTGAACAAACAAGTCTTTTCCTTCTTCCGGGGTAATAAAACCGTAGCCTTTGCTATCGTTAAACCACTTGACTATCCCTTTTGCCATTAGTTTCTCTCCTTTCAGAATTGGTTGCATCAGGGCCTAAAAACGAAAAAAGCTACAAATCCACTTGCCGATTTGTAGCCCTGAGAGACTATTTTTAAACCAGTGCAACGTAGATTAATGTGCGATACTATATCAGAATGGTGGCATAAATGCAAGCTTTTTTATAAATTAGTTTTTCAACAAGGTGAAGGCCGGGTTGGTGCCCGGCGATCCCGGGAAAGCTGAAAATGCAAATCCTATACGATCCAGTTCCCCCCAGGGGGAGGATGCCCGGATGCGATCATCCTCCGAAGACCGCAGATAAGGATCAAGGTTGGCAGGATTTGCCGGATATGGTATACTCAAAGCCAAATACGAATGCCTTGGATCACGGGTAGTTTAAGAATCCGCCGGCGGACCGCGGGTGGGAGAGGGCGCCTGCTCAAGAAGCCAAGCTTTTCCCCGCCGCCACGGATCGGAGCTTAAACCGAAAAATCGACGTCGGCGTCCCTCTTTTGACTCGAGCGCTTCTGCTGACCCATGCTGATCGACCTGCATATTCACACCCGGACCTTCTCCCCCTGTAGCGTCCTGGACCCCGTGGAGGCTATCCGGGTCGCCAAGGCCAAAAGGCTCGATGGGATCTGTTTCGTGGAGCACGATGCCATCTGGGAAGAAGCGGAAATCCGGCATCTGAGGGCGGTTCACGATTTCCTGGTGCTGCGGGGCATAGAGGTGAGCACCGATCACGGCCATTTCGTGACCTTCGGCTTGGATGGCTACGAGGACGAACTGTATCGGCTGGAGAGATTGCTGGAGCGATTGCAGGAAGCCAAAGGCATCGCAATCGCCGCCCATCCCTTTCGCGATCCCCACTATCTGCGGGGAGGCTATGGGATGGTTGGTCCCACGTTGCGCCCGGAGGATGCCTGCCGTCGTCGTCTCTTTCAGTGGGTGAAGATCCTGGAGGTCTACAACGGCCAGAACACCCTGCGAGAGAACCAGCTCTCGGTCGAGGTAAGCCACCAGCTTAGGCTGGTGGCCTGCGCAGGGAGCGATGCCCATACCCCGATCGAAGTAGGCCGTTGCGTTACCGCCTTCCAGCGTCCCATCCGCAACGAGCGGGAGCTCATCCAGGAGATCGCCACAGGCCGGCTGAAGGCCTGGGGACCCGGGTGGCAGCTGCGATTGGAGGGCCTGCCCGACCTTTATGGGGTTCAGGGGCGGACAGGTGGGAGCTCTGACGAATAAAACCCCCTCTAACGCTCGACTGAGCTCGTCGCAGGCTCCCCCTTGGCAAAGGGGAGAACCCGCGTCATATCGGGTCTCCTCTCCTTACGAAGGAGGGGCCGGGGGAGGTTGTCCGCCCCTGAACTTTATGGGGTAGGGGCCCCTCCCTAAGGAATTGCAAAATGCAAAGTGCAAAATGCAAAATGAATTTTAAAGTTTCCAATTTGCATTTTGCATTTTGCAATTCTCGCGAAGCGAGCATATGGACTCCCGGTGTCTTCATTGCGGAAATCGAGGCGGAAGGGGGCGGTTCTGCGACCATTGCGGCACCCCCCTTCTGAAGCCCTGTCCCCTCTGCGCCAGGCCGACCCGGGTCGGGGCCCGGTTCTGTTGTGGCTGTGGAAGCCCCCTTTTGCCCGGGGAGAACGGCCCCGCCCAACCCTCTCCTCGTAAGGGCTCTCCCTTAGAAGGTGGTTTTCTGAGGGTCTCGCGGCCGAATCGTATCTTCGAAAAGATTCGGGATGATATCCAATACACCTTCGGAGGGCCCTTTCCTCAAAGCTATTGCCCCTTCTGCGGGAAACGCAATCCCAGCTTCGAGGCCACCTTTCGCTGCCGCTTCTGCTGGGAAATGTTCCTCTGCCGGAGCCATCAGGTGGGAAGGGACCTCGCATGTCCGGTGTGCGCCGAGTCTTTGGAGGAGGTCGAGGCCGCCCGGCATTTGCGCCGACTCGGGGTTGAGCCCCCGCCGGGGAGCTATCCCGAGCTCGGATGGGAGGAGGCGAGCATCGGCCCCGCCCCTGCTGCCGGAGAGGACCCGGAGGAGATGGTCCTGGTGCCGGCAGGCGAGTTCCTGATGGGAGATGATCGCCGCCCCACGCATGTCGAGGCCTTCTATATCGATCGATATCCCGTCACCAATGCCCAGTTCCTGCGCTTCGATCCCTCTCACGTCTTTCCCCCGGAGCGCGCCGCTTACCCGGCAACCCGCTGGATCTCCTGGTACCGGGCGCGCGCCTATGCCCGCTGGCGGGGCAAGCGGCTTCCATCCGAGGCAGAGTGGGAAAAGGCAGCCCGGGGGACCGATGGCCGCCTCTTCCCCTGGGGGGACCGGTTTGATCCTCAATGCTGCAACACGAAAGAAGGTGGGGTTCTGGGTTACACGGCGGTGGACCGTTACCCCCGGGGCATCAGCCCTTACGGCTGTTACGACATGGTAGGCAATGTCCTGGAGTGGACGGCCGACTGGTTCGACGAAACCTACAGCCACCGGGTGGTGAAGGGGGGCTCCTGGGATGACTTCGATTATGTGGCCCGCTGCAGCAACCGCCTGGCCTATGCGCACTTCTACCGGATGACGATGATCATTGGGTTCCGCTGCGCCAGGTCCGTCCAACCATAAAACCAGGGAGGTCAAAGGGATGAACCGATATCGCTATTCCCGCTGGGACCCCCTCCAGGAGGCTATTCCCTTCGATGTGGACCAGCTGATGGACCATCTGTCCGACCGGGTGCTGGAAGATGGAGACATCGATGTGCTCCTGCAGCGGCTTTGCCAAAGAGGCACCGCTGACCAGGAGGGGAACCAGATTAAAGGCTTGCAGGACCTGTGGCGCGACCTGCAGAAGAAACGACAAGAGCTGTTGGAAAAATACGATCTGGACTCCCTCTATCAATCTCTTCGGGATCAGCTACGTGGCCTGACCCAGGAAAGGATCCAGGAGGCCGAGAAGCTCATCAAGGAGCTGAACGAGATGATCCGAGAACGGATCGCCGGGGCCAGGCCCGATTACCAGGGCTTCCTTGAGAGATATGGAGACCGCTTCCCCCCCAATTACCGGGAGCTTGGCCTGGACCAGTTGTTGGACCGCATCCAAAAAGAGTTGGCCCAGATGGAATCGCTCCTCCAGAGTATGCCCCGGGAGATGCGGGAAGAGATAGAAAAAATGATGCAGGAGGCTTTCCTCTCCATGGACGAGGGGCTGCGGGAGCAGCTCCAGGAGCTCTCCCGCAACCTGGCCAAGCTCTCTTCCCTGCAGTCCTATCCTTTCTGGGGAAAAGAGCCCCTGGACATCGAGCAGGCCCTCCGGGTCAAGGAACAGTTCGACCGGATCGAACAACTGGAGGAGACCCTGCGGGAAATCCAGCGTGGCCAGGGCTGCCTGAAGGATCTCCCTGCGTCGGCGGTTCTGGAGGTCTTGGGGGAGGAAGGGCGCCAACAGGTGGAGCGACTTCAACGGCTCCTCCAACAACTGGAAGCGCGGGGCTATATTTACCAAAGGGGAGATCGGTATATCCTGAGTCCTCGAGGGATCCGCCGGATCGGCCAGAAGGCCTTGCGGGACATCTTCGCCCATTTGAAGAAAGACCCCTTTGGCCACCACACGACCGAGCGCCCGGGGATCGGGGGTTTGCGGATCGATGAAAGCCACCGTTACGAATACGGAGATCCCTTCGACCTGCACCTGGAGGCAACCCTGAAGAATTCTTTGCTGCGAGAAGCCGACGGCCTCCGCTCACCCCTTACCTTCCACCCTCCCCCTATCCCACCGCCTCGCTCCCCGCATCTTTCCCTCCGGCTTCTCCCCGGGGACTTTGAGACCTACCGGCAGGAAAATCTGACGCAGACTTCGCTGGTTCTCATGTTAGACATGAGCGGCTCCATGGACCGCTACAACAAATTCCTGGCAGCTAAGAAGGTGGCCCTGGCCATGGAGCAGCTGATTCGGTCCCAGTTCCCCCGGGATGGTTTCAAGGTGGTCGGGTTCTACACCCTGGCCCAGGAGATCCTCTTAGAAGATCTGCCATTCGTCCATCCCAAGCCCTTTGGCTTCTCCTCCCTGATGATGGTCGATCATTTCGGCCCCTCCTGGGGCCCATTGGCGCTGGAGATCGATTCACAGGAGGTAAACCGAATGGACATCCCCATGTCCTTCACCAATATCCAGGAGGGCTTAAAACTCTCGCGGCAGATCCTCTCCCAGATGCGGGGGATCAACAAACAGATCATCCTCATCACGGATGGAGAGCCCACCGCCCATTTCGAGGGGAGCTACCTTTACCTCCAGTACCCGCCCAGCCAGCGCACGCTTCAAGAGACCTTCCGAGAGGTAAAGCGCTGCACGGCGGACGGGATCGTGATTAACACCTTCATGTTGGGCAAGGACCGCTTCCTGGAGCGGTTTGTGGACCAGCTGGCCCGGATCAACCGGGGCCGGGCCTTTTTTACCACCCCGGATCGGATCGGGGAGTACGTGGTGGTGGACTACCTTTCCCGGAAGCGGAAAAAGATCGCTTAGGTTCTTCGCGGTCATGGCAGTTTAGGGTTGACAGCGCCGGGGGGGCGAGTTATGATACCCCTACTAGAACTAAGATGGAGGGTCCGTTTCTCCTCATCCTGGCGATCAAAAAACCGACCTGGCCAACCTAAGTTGGCCGCCCCCGGGCATGAAAATGGACCTTGGAGAGGCCTGGGCATTTTCACGGTAAAACTCCCATTCTAACCTTTAACCGACGAGAGGAAGGCACTTCCTCCCACTCCGTAAATAGGATGGGACCCCGCCATGGAAAGGGTCCCCCCGCTTGAGGGTATTATGAGCCCAACGAAGACAGAGAAGACTTACCGGCTAATCATCAACCACAAATACTGCAAGTTCGCGACGTGCGAGATCTGCATCGGACTCTGTCCGGTCAAGAACCTCGTGATCAAGAATAACCAGGTCACCGATCTGGGACTGTGCATAGGCTGCAAGCTCTGCGAGCGCTATTGCCCCGATATCGCGATCGAACTGGAAGAGGTGAACGAGAGTGGAAAAACTGCTCCTACAGGGGAATGAGGCCATCGCCCTGGGGGCGGTGAAGGCGGGGCTGAGCTTTTACGCCAGCTACCCCATCACCCCCGCCTCAGAGATCTTGCATTATCTGGTGAAGACCAACGTCAAGGTGGTCCAGATGGAGGATGAGATCGCCTCCATCAACGCCGTCATCGGGGCTTCCCTGGCGGGGGCCAAGTCTATGACGGCGACCTCGGGTCCTGGCTTCTCCTTGAAGCAGGAGGGGATCGGCCTGGCCCACATGATCGAGGCCCCGCTGGTGGTGGTGGATGTCCAGCGGGTGGGGCCCAGCACCGGGATGCCAACCCTGCCGGCCCAGGGGGATATCCTGCAATGTAAATATGGGAGCCACGGCGATTACTTTCCCATTGTCTTCTATCCCAACTCCGTTTCCGAGCTGTACCGCTATTCCATGGAGGCCTTCAATGCCGCCGAGGACTCCCTGAGCCCCGTTATCTTGTTGAGCGATGGCTACATCAGTCACCTCACCGAGACGATGGTCCCGGCGGAGATCCCCATCAAGCCACGGACGCTCCCACCTTTGGGGGCCCTGGGCACCCGCCATTACACCGGCCTTACGCACAAGGGGGCTTTCCCCAAGGCGACTGACGCAGAGGCTCACCAGGAGCATATGGCGCATTTGCAAAAGAAACAGCTGGAGGTAGCCAAGAACTATCTCTTCTACGAATACCTTGAGAACAAAAACTCCGATACCCTCCTCATCTCCTTCGGCGCCATGTCGCGCCTGGCTTACGCCTTCAAAGATCAATATTCCCTATTCCGCCCCATCCGGATATTCCCCATGATCGAGGAGTTGACCGAGATCGCGCAGCGGTACCGGAAGATCTTGGTGCTGGAGATGAACGCGGGGCAATACCTCTCCGAGGTGGAGAGGTTGCTCCAGAGGAGGGTGAAGCTGGTCTCCGTCCTGGGGGGCAAGATCAACCTCAACCAGGTCGCGAGGGAGGTCCAATGGGCTATCGAGACTATATAAGGGAAGAGAGATTCCCGACCTCGTGGTGCGGCGGCTGTGGGATAGGCATCGTCCTGAAGGCAGTCTGCCAGACCTTTGAGGAGCAGGGATTTACTTACGAGAATACCACCGTGGTCTCGGGCATCGGATGCTCGGCCCGGTCGGCAGGCTACTTCAAGCTGGACACCGTCCACAGCATCCACGGTCGGGCCATCCCTGTGGCCGAAGGGATCAAGATGGCCAACGAGAAGATGAACGTGTTCGTCTTCTCCGGGGATGGGGACCTCCTGGGAATCGGAGGGAACCACCTCCTGCATGCCTGCCGCCGCAACACGGATATCAACATCATCTGCATCGACAACGAGATTTACGGGATGACCGGCGGGCAGAAGTCTCCCACGACCGAGCTGCACATCAAGACGCTGACCAGCCCCAAAGGCAACGAAGATCGGCCGATCAACGTCCAGGCCATCATCCGCGCCCACGACGATTTCTATGCCCGCACCACGGTCTATCATTATAATCACCTGAAGAAATGCCTCAAAGAGGCCATCGAGTGGAAGGGGCTCTCCTTCCTGGATATCAAGGCGCCCTGTATCTCGAACAATGGGCGCCGCTTGGGCTTCAAGAACGGCTACGAGATGCTGATCCATTACAAGGACGAATACAAGATCCGGACCAGCGACAACGGTCACTTGTTGGCAGAGAAGGAGTTGGGGATCGTCAAATGAGTGAAGCCCAGATCCGCATTATGCAAGAAGGGGATGTCGATAGGGTGGTGCAGCTCTTCTCCGGCACCATCGACGAGCTGCACCGGGAGGAATCGGAGAAGATCCGCCAGTCTTTCAAGGAGCCGTACAAAGCCAATCGCCTGCTGAGCCGCCTGGAGCAGAAGGAAAGCCTCTACCTGGTGGCCGAGCGAGGGGGAAAGGTGGTGGGGTTCCTGCTGGGCTGGGTCACGCTGGGCAACTCGGGCAACCTCCACTGGCTGGGGGTAGACGCGAGCTCTCGCGGTCAGGGGATCGGAACGCGCATGATCGAGGCGGCCAGCGAGGAGTTTCGCCAGCGAGGATGTTATCAGATTGAGCTGTGCGCCTATTCCCAGGAGGAGCGCTCGGTAAGGCTCTTCGCCCGGTTAGGCTTCCAGGAGCGGGCCCAAATCGAGAAGAGCCTTTTCGGGATAGGCTTGACCTATATGGTCAAAGCCCTAAAAGAGGTACCGGCAGAGGCCACCACCCGCAAAATCGTCCTGATCGGCAACGCCGGCCAGGGCATCAAGCTGATGGGAGAGATCCTCGGCAACATCCTGGCCAAGTTCCAGAAGGAGGTCTCGCTTAACGTGATCTATCCCCCCACGGTCCGGACCGGCAGCATCGAGGCCGAGTTGATTTACTCGGACGGACGGATCGAGGTGCCCTTCATCGATGAGGCCGACGTGCTCTTGCAACTGGCCCAAGCGGACAATTACCACTGCAAGGCCAAGAAGGTGATCGTGGAGGAGTCGATCTATCACCTGGTCGAGGCGGACCACCCGGGCAACGACCTGGAGAAGGAGCAGGTCTCCTTCGAACGGGCCTCGGTCGAGACCTTTGGCTCTCCCTTGTTCGTGAACATGCTGGCATTGGGAAAGATGTTGTCCGCCATCGGCATCAACCTGGAGAAGGTCAACTTCGAATCCCTCTTGCCCGCCCGGAACTTCTCGCAGAACGTGGAAGCGATCCGGTACGGTTACATCCACCACAACGATTAGGAAAATAGCTCAAAGCTCCTGGCTTAAGGTCCATCTCTTTGAGCTACGAGCTTTGAGCTATGCTATCCCCAAAGCCATAGGGGATTGATCTCTCCCTCTTTTAAGCAGTACCATTTCTGCTGGAGGAGCCATCTTTTTTTCGCCTTGGAGCTCTTCTTGGCCCTGGAGGTCGCATGCTTCCTGGGGACAAGGACCATCCATTTGTGGGTGATGGGGTTCTGCTGTAACTCGATCTCGTACATCTCTCCGACCCTCCTTAACTAGATCGCATAGGAATTTCCTTTTTTAGGGATTAGGGACTAGGGGCTAGGGATTAGCAAAAGCTCTTCTTTCTTACTAGCCCCTAATCCCTAATCCCTAACTTATCCCTGAACTATAGAATGATGTGCCTTTGTCCCGTTTGTCTTTCACGCGGAAGCCGATGCGTGGGTTTTACCGGTGGTTTTTTCTTCGCAGGGGACTGACCCCGACAATCTTTGAGGGCGCCACCGACCTTTTTGACGATGAGCTCGATCTGCCCCTGGGAGAGGGAGGGAAAGAGAGGGAGGGTAACCTCTCTCCGGGAAGCGCACTCCGTTAAAGGCAGCCGGAGATCGGGCCAGCGCCGGCGGTAGTAAGAAAGTTGGTGGATAGCCGGGTAATGGAGCCCCGTCTGAAGGCCCGCCTCCCTCATCGAGGAAACGAACTGATCTCGGTCGATCTCCTCGTCCAAGATGATGGGGAATAGGGAAGGAGCCGGCCGATGACCATTCGCCTGAGCGAAAGGTAAGCGAACGCCCTTCAGATTCCGGAGGAGCTCCCGGTACCTTTGGACCTTTTTGGTCCGGGAGAAGTTGTTCTCCTCCAGGGTCTCCAGCTGGGACAGTCCTAAGGCGGCCCGGACCTCATCCATACGGCAGTTCAGCCCCAGGTCCAACATGTCATAGCCGAGGTCGCACCCTCGGCCGGCGGGGGTCATCCCGTGGGATCGCAACAGTCGAGCCTTGGAGGCCCATAAGGGGTTATCCGTGATCAGAATCCCCCCTTCATCGGCAAAGAAACCCACGCAGGCGATATCTCCCAGCGTCCCACACCGGCGCCCGGCGTATTCTGCTCCAACGGCCTGGGCCGCATCCTCGACGACGAAGAGGTGATGCCGCCGGGCTAGTTCCAGGATGGAGGCCATTCGACAGGGATAGCCGCCGTAATGGACCGCCACGATCGCCCGGGTTCGGGGGTTGATCTTCTCTTCCAGGTCAGCCGGAGAAAGGGTCAGGTCGTCCAGCCCGCTGATCTCGGCAAATACCGGGGTAGCCCCGGTGTGAAGGATCGCGTTGGCTGTGGCCGCAAAGGAAAAGGAGGGGCAGATCACCTCGTCCCCCTCCTTCAGCCCCAGGACCTTGAGACCCAGGTGGAGGGCCGCTGCTCCGCTCGAGACCGCTACGGCATGGCCGGCTCCCAAGTATTTCGCCAGGGCCCACTCAAAGGCCTGGACCACCCCATTCGCCCTGGGCCAGCGGGATTTCAGCACTTCCGCTACTGCCAGCCTCTGCCGGATGCCCAGCTCGATGTCCGTCAAGGGAATCTTCCACTGGATCAAGGTTTGGTTCTCCTCTTTGATGGCCGATCCCCTTCCGACTCTCCGCCCTCGTTCTCTCGCACTCCAAGGGGGTTATAGATATCCGGATCATCATGACATTCAAACCACAGAGGCGCAGAGAAAAACTTGGAAAAGCCCCCGCGCCGGTGCGGTAAGTAGCGGTAAGTAGATGGGAGGAGCCAGGATCGGGTCCGCTGACCGCAATCTGAGCAATTTATGTGCCAAAAAGAACAACGGCTCTCCCCCGCGTGTATCGTATGATAAAATCGGTTCCCCCTGACGGGAGGGGAACTGGATGACCGGGAAAAAGGCAAAAGTTGCCGGGGGAGGAAATTAAGGGGGGCAGTAGATGACCTCGGTGGGGATGTCCTGCAGGGCGACGTGAAGAGCAATCCCCTGCTCCCGGAGCGCCGCCAGGGCAGAATCTCGTGCCAGCTCCGGCCGGTTGTTTACCTGGCTGAGATGGGCCAGAACCACATGAGAGAGGTTCGCATGCAGAAGGTCCGCCAGAAAACTGCTGGAGTCCTGATTGGAGAGATGGCCCCTCTTCCCCAGGATGCGCTGCTTGAGGTGCCAGGGATAAGGCCCGTTCATGAGCATCTCCGGGTCGTGGTTCGATTCCAGGACGATCCAGTGGGCCTCCTTCATCCGCTCTCGGACCAACCGGGTGGGATAGCCCAAGTCAAGGGCGATGCTGAGCTTCCTGCCGCTCGCGTAGAGGTTGAATCCCACCGGGTCAGCTGCATCATGCGGGACCGAAAAAGGCTCGATCCACAGATCTTCCAGGGAAAAGGCCTGGCCCGTCGTGAAATGATGGATCTCTTTCACCCCTTTCAGCCGATCTCCCGCCTGCCGATGCGTCCCCTCGTTCATATAGAGGGGGATCTGATAGCGCCTTCCCAGGGCGCCCAGCCCCTGGATATGGTCGCTGTGCTCATGGGAGATCAGGACCGCTCCGATCTTTCCCAGGCACATTCCCAGGCCTTCCAAACGGTGGTTCAGCTCCCTCCCGCTCAGGCCCGCATCAAGCGAGGAGACTCCACGTAGATCGAGTTGCCGGAACTGCCACTGGCCAGCACACAAAGCTTCAGGATCGCTGATCCCTCCCAGAAAAGCTCATAGCTCATAGCTCATAGCCAAGAACCGCTCCCTATAAAAGTGTCCTTTATTCCCCTGGCTATTCCGGGGACTTTACTACGGGGAATGGGACTGAGAATCTTCAGCCATGAGCTATGAGCTATTTTCCCGTATGGCCGAAACCCCCGCTGCCCCGTTCGCTGTCGGGCAGGACGGACACCCCATTCCAGGTCACCCGGGCCACCGGCCCCACCACCAGCTGGGCGACCCGGTCGCCGCGCCGGATGACAAAGGGCCGTTGGCTGTGGTTAATCAAGACCACCCCGAGGGTTCCCCGGTAGTCCGAATCGATGGTTCCTGGGCTATTGAGCAGCGTTACCCCATGCTCCAGGGCCAATCCGCTGCGCGGGCGAACCTGGGCCTCGTACCCCGGAGGAAGCGCGATGGCGATGCCGCAGGAGATCCGTTTCCACTCGCCAGGTCGGAGCATCTCTTCTCCCGCCACGGCAGCGTGGAGGTCCATCCCAGCCGCCCCGGGCGTCCTATAGGACGGCAAGGGCAAGTCCTCGCAGCCCTTTTCCACTCGGATCTCTAAAGTCAAGTCCATTTTCAACGACTGATCATTTAGTTATTAGGCGCCAGCATGTTGAAGACTATCAGCCGACCAGGCCTTTGACGAACGCGTGATCGCGAAGAAGGCGCTGGCTCCATTCCGTTTGCCCGCTCAGCACATAGAACCCGATACCGCAGTAGTTCGCGCTCTGGAACACCGCACTCAGGGCACCCCAGAAACTATACTCCTCCAAGCAGGTGAAGTACTCGATCCCCTCCTGCTCAAGCAGCTCTTGTACCGCCTCAGCTTCGGACACCTTTTGCGCGATATAAATGAGGGCAAGCTCCCGTTCTTGGCCTAAAGCTTCTGAGATGTCTGGCATAACTGCATTGTGCTCGCAGCCCCTTTACCTGACTCCTGGTCGAGCCGGGAGACGAGCAAAAAATAGAGCAGGGGCAGCATGATCTCGTGGTGGCCGGTCAGGGCGTAGCCCTTTCCTGGCCCTCCCTGATGAGGCCGGGAGACCACGTTGACCGTGGGGCGGTAATGCTGGAGCATATCCAGGTTGACGGTGACGAAGTCCTCCAGGGGATGTCCCAGGTTTCGGAGCAGCGTCAGGGCCTTCAAGAAGACCTCGGGCAGCAGGACCGCCGAGCCCACGTTCAGGTAGCAACCGCCGCCATCCAGTGCGGCCATGGCAGAGGTCAAAAGCCTGAAGTCGTTGAGGCTGCCCTGGCCCATGCGCCCCCCGTCAGCCGAGGGATGCATGTGGACGATATCGGTCCCGATGGCCACATGGACCGTGACCGGGATCGCCAGCTCGTATCCGACGGCCAGGAGGCTCAGCTCCCTGAAAGGGAGGGTCCGATGAGAGATTTCGGCTCCCAGGGCCTCTCCGATCCCGATCTCCTCGTTCACCCGGCCGGCGATGGCTTCGTTGATCTGCTGGGCAGTCTCCTGGGCCATGCCGAAGCGCCCCTCTCGAATCCCCTCCCGGACATCTTCCGAGGTCTTTCCCTGGAGCGCCAGCTCGTAGTCGTGAATGGCGCCCGCCCCCGACAGGGCCACGGCGCGGATGATTCCCCGCCGCATCAGGTCGATGATCAATGGGCTGAGGCCACATTTGATCACGTGGCCCCCCAAGGCCGCGATCACGGGCCTCCCTCGATCCCGGGCCCGGAGAACCGCTTCCACCACCGCCAGGAGCTCTTGGGCCTTGAGGAGATTGGGCAACAGATCCCGAAAATCGCCGCTTTCCTGCCAGCGGCGAAGGGAGACAAAGTCCCGACAATCGACCAGGTTGTTTCGCTCCTGGAGGGAGTACGTGGTGATTTTCTCGAAGGGGAGCTTGGGGAGCTCGTAACGGTGCGTCATTTCAGGCCTCCTGGAGGCAAGTTAGGGGACAGGGGACAGGGATAGGGAATCAGAGAAATGCTGGCCCATGTCAAAAGGAAATTCCTATGCCATCGAGTTAGCGATTAGACTTATTTGCGACAATGTCTAATCTGTTGGACCAGGTCGGAGGTTGAGCGTCCCTCGATATAAGGGATCAGCTCGACTCTCCCGCCATAAGACTCCACCATTTCGCGGCCCACCACAGTCTCCAGGGAGTAATCCCCTCCTTTGACCAGGACGTGAGGCCGGATCTCCCGGATGAGGTTCTCGGGGGTCAGCTCGCTGAAGATGACCACATGGTCGATGCAGCCCAGCGCCGCCAGGATGCTGGCCCGGTCCTCCTGAGAGATGAGGGGCCGGTCCAGGCCCTTGAGCTGTCGGACCGACGCATCGTCGTTCAGCCCCACGATTAACAAATCCCCCAGGGCCCTGGCCTTCTGCAGATAATGGATGTGGCCCACATGCAACAGGTCAAAGCAGCCATTGGTGAAAACGATCCGCTTGCCCTGGCTCTTGGCCAGGTTGACCAGAGGTCTGAGCTCTCCCAGGGTCACGACCCGCTTCTTGCGGAAATGGATCTCCTCGGCGACGCGCTCGATCAGCTCCTGACGGCAGACGGGGGCCGTTCCCACCTTGGCGACCACCAGGCCGGCGGCCAGATTGGCCAGCCTGGCTGCCTGCAGGGGATCCCCACCCAAAAAGAGACCGATACCAAAGACGCTGATGACCGTATCGCCCGCGCCGGTCACATCGAAGACCTCCCGCGCCAGGGTGGGGATATGCTGAAGAGGGCCGCCCCGGCTCATCAGCGACATCCCATCCTTTCCCCGCGTGATCAGCAGGTAGTCAGACGCGACGGTCTCCAGGAGAGACCGGCCGGCGGTCTCCAGGTCCTTCTCCTCGTGAATCTCGACCCCCGAAGCCGCCTCCGCCTCCTTCTGGTTGGGGGTGAGGACCGTTGCCCCCCGGTACCGGCCGTAGTCCCTTCCCTTGGGATCGATCAGAACCGGGATCTTTAAGGCATGCGCTCGGCGTAGGAGGTTAGACAATAGGGATTCGCTGAGCACGCCTTTCTGATAATCGGAGCAGATCACCCCGGCGACCTGCGGGAGGACCTGCTCGATATAGCCCCAAAGTTTGCCCTCCATGGCGGGGAAGATCGCATGCCTGGCCTCCCGGTCGATCCGCAAGATCTGCTGATTGTGGGCCAGGACCCGAGTCTTGGACGTGGTGTGTCGGCTGTCGTCCTCGATCACCCCCCCAACATCGATCTTGGCCGTCTGGAGCAGCGCCCGCAGCCGGGCTCCTTTCTCGTCCGCCCCATGGACGCCAGCCAGAAACACCTGGACCCCCAGGTGTTTCAGGTTATGGGCCACGTTGGCAGCCCCTCCCAGGGCAAGGTTTTCCTCCTTCCACTCCAGAACGGGAACCGGGGCTTCCGGGGAGATGCGGTCGATGTTGCCCCACAGGTATTCATCCAGGATGAGGTCCCCGACGACCAGGACCTTAACCCCTGGGGCCCGGGATGCGATCTCTTTCAGGATTCCTTCCAAAGTGCGCCTCTTACAACAAGACAGGTGTTAGGTTTTAAGTTTTAAGTCCTAAAACCTAAAACTTAAAACTTAAAACCTATTATATATTTCTCGATCTCCTGGCAGAGGACATGTTCGATGGCCAGATGGACCTCCTGGATCCTGGGGGTCTCCTGCGCCGGAACAATAATCGCCAACTCCACCAGTTCTTTGATCTTCCCCCCATCCCTTCCCAACAGGGCCAGTGTCCTGGCGCCCTTGCCCTTAGCGGCTTGTAGCCCTCGGATCACGTTCTCCGATAGGCCGCTGGTGCTGATGGCCAATACCACGTCCCCCTCCCGGGCCAGGGCCTCGATTTGTCTCTCGAAGATGCAAGCGAAGCCAAAATCGTTTCCTACCGAGGTCAGGATCGAGGTATCCGTGGTCAGGGCCAGGGCCGGGAGGGCCTGCCGCTCCTTCCGGTTGAATCGGCCCACCAGCTCGGCTGCCAGGTGCTGGGCATCAGCCGCACTGCCCCCATTGCCCAGGATCAGCAGCTTTCGCCGCCGGCGGAAGGCCTCCAGGATCAGAAGGGCGGCCCGTTCGATCGGCTCTGACAGTTCGGAGGCCAAGGATTCCAACAGGCGGCCGCTTTCCTCCAGGCTCTGCCGGATGGCTTCTCTCACCCGCTCATTCCTTTTTCCCCTGGGTCTCCGCCAGGGTAGGCTTTTCCGGGGCGGCGTGGAGACAGAAGGGGCAATCCTTGTCCCGATGCATCCCCGTTCCTTGACAAACCTTGCAGACCCCAGTGCCGTTGCAGACAGCACACTTGGAAGTGGTCCCGACCCTTCCCGTCCGCGCCCCGGTGCCCTTACACGTGGAGCAAATTCCCGAAGAAGCCATCGTTTGTCTCCTCTAAAACCATCCTGGCCCGGCAGAGCCGGCCGCCCCCAACAATGAAAAAAATGGGCTCCAGAGAGACCCGGGCATTTTCACGGTAACTGGTCATGCCCTCTGGGCGCCCAAGCGCATGAAAATGGGTTATGTTGATCCCTTTCTCTTGAGGGGAATACCCCCCCAGCCCCCCCTTACGAAGGGGGGGCTGGGGGGGGGTATTCTGGCATTTTCGTATTAACCTCTTGACTGAGACGCCTGGTTGGGCTAAACTCGCGTTCAATATGCCTGAGCATAAAAAAGGAGGAAGAAAAAATGAGCGATATCGATACCGGATTCTTCCTGAAGTTCAACAATGCCGAGAAGGTCTTCTCCGATATCTTCCGGCAGGCCAAGAAGTCGATCATCCTGCAGGACCAAGAGGATTTTCTCGAGTCCATGGGCGAGTATATCACCGAGAAGCATAAATTATCGCCCGAGGAGGCCAATGATTACGCCGACCTCCTTTTCCGAATCTGGGAGGAAAAGAGCTTCTCCAGCATCACCGCCTTCGACCAGGAGATGACCTCCCTCAAGAAACAGCTCTTCAAGAAGGAAGACTAGCGGCCCTCTCAGAGGAGGTTTTCGTCTCGGAAGCTGAAGTGCCGGCGATCTCCGATGATTACATGATCCAGGACCTTGATCCCCACGATCTTGCCGGCCTCGACCAGCCGACGGGTGAGCTCGATGTCCTCGGGGCTGGGCGTGGGGTCCCCGCTCGGGTGGTTGTGGACGAAGATCATGCCCGCCGCCGACTCCTTGATGGCCGGGTTGAAGACCTCGCGGGGGTGAACGATGCTGGCGCTCAGGCTCCCCTCCGAGATGGTAACCTCCCGGAGGATTTGGTTCTTCGTGTCCAACAGGACCGACCGGAAGATCTCCTTCTTAAAATTGCCCATCTGGGGGATGTAGCGATCGGCCACCTCCTGGCTCGTGCTGAAGCGGGTCTTCATCCCCCCTTTTTCCGAAAGGAAACGCTTGCCGAGCTCCAAGGCCGCCATAATCTGGGCGGCCTTGGCCGGCCCGATGCCCGGGACCGCGCAGAGCTCCGCAGGACTGGCCGCCTCCAGCCCTGGGAGGCTGCCGAACTGCTTGATCAGCGACATCCCCAGCCCCAGGGCGCTCTGGGCCGAGCTGCCGTCTCCGGTGCGCAGGAGAATGGCCAACAATTGAGCCTCCGAGAGGCTGGCGGGGCCAAACTTGATCAGCCGCTCCCGCGGCCTCTCCTCCTCCGGCCAATCCTTAATCCGCTCCCGGGCCATGAAAGCTCCTCGCTGGCCTGCATATCATATCATATCGCAGGGCCGGAAAAAAGGCGGTTCTTTCGATTTTCGTGCTTCCTACTTCAGTTTTTCCCGGAAATAGGCTACCGTCTTCTCCAGCCCCTCTCTCAGCCCAACAGCCGGCTCCCAGCTCAGCAGCTCCCTAGCTCGGGTGATATCCGGTCGCCGCTGTTTGGGGTCATCCTCCGGCAAAGGCCGAAAGGAGATCTGACTGGAGCTGCCCGTCTGCTGAATGATTCGTTGTGCCAATTCCAGGATCGTGGTCTCGTGAGGATTGCCCAGGTTTACCGGATCGTGGATGTCGGAGAGCATCAGCCGGTGGATCCCCTCGATCAGGTCCGAGATGTAACAGATGCTTCGGGTCTGGGACCCATCGCCATAGACGGTCAGGTCTTCCCCTTTGAGGGCCTGGCAGATGAAGTTGGGGATCACGCGGCCGTCGTTCATCCGCATCCGGGGGCCGGCAGTATTGAAGATGCGGACGATCCGCGTATCGATCCCGTGATACCGATGGTAGGCCATGGTCATCGCCTCGGCAAAGCGCTTGGCCTCGTCGTAGACTCCTCGCGGCCCCACAGGGTTAACGTTCCCCCAGTACTCTTCCCGCTGGGGGTGAGCCAGGGGATCGCCGTATACCTCGGAGGTGGAGGCCAGCAAGAAGGAGGCCTGCTTCTCCCTGGCCAACCCCAGGGCCTTGTGGGTCCCCAAGGCGCCCACCTTCAGGGTCTGAATGGGCAGCTGGAGGTAGTCGATGGGACTGGCCGGAGAGGCGAAGTGCAGCACGTAGTCCACCGGTCCCTCCACGTAAATGTAGTGGGTGACATCGTGCTTGATGAAGAGGAAATTGTCGGAATGGATGTGGGCGATATTGGCGATCTCCCCGGTGATCAGGTTATCGATGCAGATGATCCGGTGGCCCCTCTGAAGCAAAGAGTCGCAGAGATGTGAGCCGATGAAGCCGGCCCCGCCCGTGATGACGATTGTGCTCATCGATGCTCCTTCGCCTCTTGCCGGTGCTGTCGTTCGTAAAGCTTGTGGTAGACCCCGTCGCCATTCAGCAGCTGGGCATGGGCGCCGGTCTCCACAATCCTCCCCGCCTCCATGGCCACGATCACATCGGCCTGCCGGATCGTGGAGAGACGGTGGGCAATGACCAGGGTGGTACGATTCTTCATCAAGTTATCCAGGGCCTTCTGGACCATGTATTCCGATTCGGCATCCAGAGAGGAGGTGGCCTCATCCAGGATCAGGATCGGGGGGTTCTTGAGCAGGGCCCGGGCGATCGCGATCCGCTGGCGCTCCCCCCCGGACAGCCGCACCCCCCGCTCTCCGATGACGGTCTCGTAACCCTGGGGCATCTGCTGAATGAAATGGTGAGCGTAAGCGGCCCGGGCCGCATCGAGGATCTCTTCCTCCGCAGCCTCCGGACGGCCAAAGAGGATATTGTTCCGCAGGGTATCGTTGAAAAGAAAGACGTCTTGGGTCACCATCCCAATCTGGCCCCGCAGGGAGGATAGGGTGAGGTCGCGAAGATCCACGCCATCGATGGCAATGCGGCCGACAGTGGGATCGAAGAAACGGGGCAGGAGATCCACCAGGGTGGATTTGCCCGCACCGCTCCCGCCCACGATCGCCACCACCTCCCCCTTTCGAATTTGGAGGTTGATCCCGTTCAAGACCGTTGGCCCTTCGGGGGAGTACGCGAAGGAGACCTCCTCGAAGCGGATCTCTCGGGAGATCTCGGGCAGGGCCGCCGCCCCGGCTCTCTCTTCGATGTCGGGCCTCAGATCCAGCACATCGAAGACGCGAGTGGCCGCCGCCAGGGCCTGCTGGATAATGTTGTTGGCCTTGCTGATCTTCTTGACCGGCGCATACATCATCATGACGGCCGCCAGGAAGGAGAAGAAGGTCCCCGGCGTGGAATGGCCCTGGATGACCTGGTAGCCCCCGTAAAAGATCACCCCGCCCACGCCGATCGACCCCAGGAGCTCCATCAGCGGGGTTGAGAGCTCATCGGCCCTCACTCCTCTCAGGGTGTTCTGATAGTATCGTTGGTTCTTTTCCTGGAACCGGCGAAAGGCATAATCCTCCCGGCCGAAGGCCTGGATGATCTTGATTCCCACCAGGCACTCCTGGAGTAGGGAGATCAACTCGGCCATCTTCTCCTGTCCGCGCCGGCTGATCTTGCGCAGCCTTTTTCCCAGCTTGCCGGTGTAAAAGGCGATCAGGGGAAAGACCAGCAGGGCGATCAACGTCAGCTTCCAATCTCGGTAGAGAGCCACCCCAATCAGGGCGATCAGGGTGACCACCTGGCGGAGGAGGTCGCTGACGACCTGGGAGACCGCCTGCTGCAGGAGGTTGATGTCCCCGATCATCCGAGAGATGAGGGTCCCGGTGGAGCTTCGATGGAAGAAGCCCAGCGAGAGGCCTTGCAGATGTCGGAAAAGGAGGTTGCGCAGGTCGCGAATCACCTTCTGCCCGACCAGCCGGATCAGGTAAGACTGGTGGTAATCGAAGACCCCTTTGAATAAGAAAAGCAGGACCAGGCCCAGGGGAAGGAGCTGGATCAGGCGGGCATCCTTGCGGATGAAGATATCGTCCAGCACGGGTTTCACCAGCCAGGCCGAGAGGGCGGTGGATAGGGAGACGAAGAGGGTACAAAGGATCGCCCCTACTAACTCCTTCCAGTAAGGCCTGGTGAACCTCAACAGCCTCTTGTACTGGTCCAAAAATACCTCCTTAAAGCAGGGACTAGGGGCTAGGGAAAGGCAAAATGCAAAGTGCAAAATGCAAAGTAATGGATCTTCTCATTTTTCATTTTGCATTTTTCATTTTGCAATCTTTCCCTAGCCCCTAGCCCCTACAATGGCCCCTGCCAATGCTATAATACTCGAATCCCATCTTCTTCTTCTTCTCCGGGTCGTAGAGGTTTCGCCCGTCGAAGATCAGGGGTCTCTTCATAGAAGCCTTGATCTTTTCCATATTCAGCAGTCGGAACTCCCGCCATTCGGTCAGGATCACCAGGGCATCGGCCCCTTCGGCCACCTCGTAGGAGCTCTCACCAAAGGTGACCCCGGGCAGGAGCCGCCTGGCATTCTCCATGGCCACGGGGTCGTATGCGAAGACCTGGGCCCCCTCCGAGATCAGTTCCGGGATGACCTCGATCGACTTGGCCTCCCGCATATCATCGGTGTTCGGTTTGAAGGCCAGGCCCAGCACCCCGACCTTCTTGCCTTGCAAGGTGCCCAACCTCTCCTTCATCATCCCGATGAAATGGCGGCACCGCTCCTTGTTGACCTTGATCACCGCCCTCAGGATCTCGAAATCATAGCCATACTGGCCGGCAGTGTGGACGAGCGACTCGGTATCCTTGGGGAAGCAGCTCCCGCCGAATCCCAGACCGGCATTCAGGAAGTCGGGGCCGATGCGCCGGTCGAACCCCATCCCCTTGGCCACGTCGGTGACGTTGCCCCCGGCCTTCTCGCAGATGTCAGCAATGGCGTTAATGAAGGAAATCTTGGTGGCGAGAAATGCGTTGGAGGCGTACTTGATCATCTCTGCGCTGTGCACGTCGGTGATGATCATAGGCCTCTCCAGGGAGGCATAGAGCTCCAGAAGGCGCATGGCCACCTTCTTGTTGGGGGCCCCGATGACGATCCGGTCCGGGGACAGGGTGTCCTGGATGGCCGATCCCTCCCGGAGAAACTCGGGGTTGGAAACGACGTCGAAGTCCACGTCCATCCGTCGGTTCCGCTCGATGATCTCCCGGACCAGGTCTCCCGTGCCCACGGGCACAGTACTCTTGTTGACGATGATCTTGTAGCGGTCGAGCCAACGGGCGATCCCCCTGGCCGCCGCCTCCACGGAAGAGAGGTCGGTCTCGCCATTCTGTTTGGGGGGGGTCCCCACGCAGATGAGGATGATCTCGGCTCGCCTCATCCCCTCCTCCAGGGAGGCGGTGAAGGCCATCCGGTGGTCCTTCACGTTGCGGTGGACCATCTCCTCCAGCCCCGGCTCGTAAATGGGGATCATGCCCTCGTTCAGTTGCCGAATCTTCTCCTCGACGATATCCACGCAGACGACATCGTTGCCCAGATCCGCGAAGACTGCCCCCGTGACCAGCCCGACATACCCCACTCCGATGACGCACAGCTCCATCGTTATGCTCGCTCCGCTCGAATTGGAAATTGCAAATTGCAAATTGGAAATTGGAAATTTCCATTCCTGTAGAAGATCTGCATCCTTTTCGTCCTATTTAGTGTCTGAAGTCATGGTTCGACAGGCTCACCATGACCGGTCACCCTGAGCTTGTCGAAGGGCCTGTCCTGAGCTCTGTCGAAGGGTCAAAGGGCAAACCAACAAATCTACAGATAGGTTTTCGTTCAGGCACTATTTCGCTTGGGGTGTGGCGAAAAACTCCACGGTGCGGATCAGCCCCTCCCGGAAACCCACCGCAGGCTGATATCCCAGCAGGCTTTGGGCTTTAGAGATATCGGCGAGGGAGTGGCGGACATCCCCAGGGCGAGGGGCATGATAGCCCCGTGGGAGGTCGCGCCCGAGGATCCCGCCCAACTCCTCCACCAGTTGGTTCAACGTGATGCGCTCGCCGCAACCGATGTTAAAGACCTGGCCCGGAGCCCCCTCAGCCCTCATGGCCAATAGATTAGCCTGGACGACGTTGTCGATGTAGGTGAAATCCCGGGACTGCTCCCCATCGCCGAAGATGGGCAGGGGTTCCCCCATGAGGGCAAGCTGGATGAACTTCGGGATCACCGCCGCGTAAAAAGAAAGGGGATCCTGACGAGGTCCGAACACGTTGAAATACCTCAGGCTCACCGTTTCCAGTCCATAGGCATGGGCAAAGACTTTGCAATACTCCTCCCCGGCCAGCTTGGATACGGCATAGGGAGAGAGGGGATCCGGTTTCATTCCTTCGCTCTTGGGAAGCGCGGGAGAGTTGCCGTACGCGGAGGAAGAGGAAGCGTAGATGACCTTCTTGACCCCCGACTGATGGGCTGCCATCAACACGTGCAATGTCCCCACGGCGTTGACCCACGTGCTCTCCAGGGGATCTTCCAGGGAGCGGGCCACCGAGGGCAGGGCCCCCTGGTGGAAGAGGGTATCCACCCCCCGGCAGGCCCGCTGGATGGCCTCCAGCTCCCGCAGGTCTCCTTCAAGGATCTCCAGCCCCGGCAAACCTTGCAGGTTTTCTCGCTTCCCGGTGCTGAAGTTGTCAAACACCCGAACCTCTCCCCCGGCGCGCAGGAGCGCCGCCGCCAGGTGAGAGCCGATGAATCCGGCCCCGCCCGTGATCAGAAATCTCAAGCGAGATCCTCCATAACTAACTCAGTTTAATTTCTTAGAGCTTCACGATCTTTTCTCTGCCCTGCACGATGCTCCTGGTGGCATTGCGGGTATCGACGATCAGGCGAGAGTGGTTCACAATCCATGGATAGTCAAAGCAGCTGTGATTCGTGACGATCACTATGCAATCCATCTGTTGGAGGTTTTCCGCCGTGAGGTCGAGATAGGCCACCTCCAGGTTGCTATCCAGCTGGGGGACGTAAGGGTCATGATAAAAGACCGTGGCTAGCTTCTGCTGCAGGAGTTTAATGATATCGAGGGCAGGGGACTCCCGGACATCG
>JACOWJ010000060.1 GCA_016176845.1 Nitrospinota bacterium | reverse complement strand
GGCATCCCCCCAAAGAACGGGAGGATCAGGTTCATGATCCCCATATTCCAGGAGAGCTGCCTCTCGCCCACCGGTCTGTCCGGCCAGTAGGTCTTAATGAGCCCTGAGGTTGCCATCACGGCGTTGGTGGCCGTCAAGGGAATCTGAGCAAACCCTGCGAGCAGGAGCGTTTGCCAAACCTCTTCCAAACGAAAACCCGTAAGCGGTGGAAGGCTGATTCCCAGAGGAGCCCTCTGCGGGAGCTGCCTTTGGATCAGCATGACCGCCACGCCGAGGACCATCAGCACGATAGCGGCAGGGGCATAACGGTTCTGCCGCAGTACCAGCACGATCACGATGGAGACGCTGCCCAGCACCCATCCGATCGAGAGCATCTTGAAGGCCTCGACCGCCAGGAGCAGGCCGAGCGCGATCTGAATCCCCCGGATCACCGAGCGGGGAGTCACCCGGGCGATCCCATCCATCAGGCCCGTGACCGCGAAAAGCAGCCAGATCACGCCCATGGCGAATCCCGATGCATAGACCATCGAGGGCGACCAGCGCTGGGCGATGGCGACCACGGCGAGCACTTTCATCGGTTCGATCGGCATCGGAAGTCGATACACCAGGCCGGTTGTGATGTTGGCCAGGCCCATCATCACCAGTAACCCTGCCGGGTTGAGGCCACAGACCATCATATAGCCGATGGCCAGCGGGAAGAGCGTTCCGAAGTCGCCCATCGATCCCGCCAGCTCTCTCAAGTTGAATTCAAAGGACTTGATCCTCATCGCTGTCCCAAAGTCTCACGGTATTGTCGTTACTTCCGCTTTCTACCACTTTAGGGGTTCAATAGCTTAAAAATGTCTTCACTACAACTCTCGCAGGAGTAGCCCTCGCTGCTCCTCGTATAAGCGTCCACTCCAAGTTTGATCACCGCGTTACATTTTTTACATCTCGTTGGTTCATAGGATGGTGGGTTTTCCAACTTCACGAAGTTGTATTCATTGGTTCCATACCATACGTACATCTCTGTTTCAAAATCTTGTGCACATTCCTTACAATTTTTCCAAGGACGTCCTCAGTCCCCTCTACCCCGGGGTTGCCTGCGCCTTGGCGGCCATCCGGCTGCGGGCAGTCAGGCTTTTCGCCACGGCGTAAGGATCTGGGTGGTTGCCGAAGGCCTGGCCGGTATACCAGTATTTCTGGTGGATCAGGTTGTGGACCCGCTCCACCAGGGTCACGACCCCTCTCAGGCCGACAAAGGGGTTGTCCGTGATGATGGCCTCATCCAAAACCGGGTAGCTCAGCTTCAGCACCGGCAGCCGAATTCCCTCGAAGGCGAAGATCAGGGAATCCAGGGTGGAGCCGATCACCAGGGAGGGTCGGCTGTCGGGATATCTGCCATCTCGCGCGTACTCCCCCTTCACCGATTCCAGGAACGCCTTATGGTCTCCGTCGGTCTGGATTTCGGGGGAGAGCTCGTTCTCCCGCAGGACCCTTGCGAGCCGGGCATGGGAGACCTCATGGTACTCCTGGAAGGCGAGGGTCGTGGGGCTCATGTTCAGATCTTCCCGCAGGAATTTGACCACCGCGGGGATCACAAAGGGCATGGCCTCCAGGGCATAGGTCTTGCCGAACAGGAACTGGAGGTTGAAGATCTGCCCCTCCTCCAGGCGGCTGAGGGCCCTTCCCATGGCCTCCATTTCCCCCTCCAGGAAGGATTCTGCCCGCTCTCTCCGGCCGAAGAACTCGGCGATCTTCAAGATCCACTCCCGGCTGGAATCGATCCCGATGGGCGGGAATTGGGTCTCGAGGTAGGGGGTCCCAAACCGCTCCTCCATCAGCCGGGCGGTGGAAAGGCCTGCCTCCGGGTAGACCAGGCAATTGACCTCGGCCTGGGGGGCCTCGAGGATCTCCCGGACGGACGTTTTATCCCCCACGAGGGTGCAATGGACCGTCAGTCCCAGTGCCTGGAGGATCCGGTGGAACTCCTTCAGGTCGTTTCTCCAATTGTGCTCGCCGGGCAGGACCCCCAGGAGGTTTACGCTCCCCTTCCGGATCTCCTGGGGCCTCTCCATCAGGTCGGTCACGTAGCGATTCACCACGTTCTGGAAGCCGTCCAGCTGCGTCCCCTTGTAGTTGGGGTTGGTCGTCGAGAGGATCTTCACCCCAGTCTTCTCGCTGACCATTCGGGCGAT
>JACOWJ010000054.1 GCA_016176845.1 Nitrospinota bacterium | reverse complement strand
TTGGAGCTCCAATTTCTCAAACGGGCAGCAGCATCGTAAAGGTGCTTCCCCGGGGATGATGGTCCCTGGCCGCGATGCTTCCCCCATGCTCCTCCACGATCCGGCTGACGATGGCCAGGCCCAATCCGGTCCCCCGTTTCTTGGTGGAGAAATGGGGAAGGAAGAGCTTATCTCGATCCTCTATCGGCACGCCTTCCCCTTCGTCGGAGACCTCCAGCCTGACGAACTTCGCATCCCTGGAAAGCCCGGTGCGGATCCAGATCCTGCCCTGGCCCTCCATCGCCTCGATGGCATTCTCGACCAGGTTGATCAGGGCCCGTTTGAGCTGCTCCCCATCCACTTTCACTCTCCCCACTGCCTTGTCGTACTCCCGCTGGATCTCCACCCCCCGATGGGAAGCCTCGTAGAGCAGGACCACCTCGTCAATAAGCCCGTGAAAGTCCTGGGGCTGAGGGTCGGCTTCGGGTAAGCGGGCAAAACGGGAGAACTCGTCCACCAAGCCCCGCAGGCCATCCACTTGGGCAATGATGGTATCGATGCAGTCGTCGAAGACGGCGTCCAGATCCGGCGCCCTCTCGCGATATTTCTTCTTGAGGCGCTGGGCGGAGAGCTGGATCGGGGTCAGGGGGTTCTTGATCTCGTGAGCCAGTCCACGGGCGACCTCCTGCCAGGCAGCCACGCGCTGGGTCTTGATCAGCTGGGTCTTGCTCTCCTTGAGCTCTTCGGTCATCTGGTTAAAGGAGTCCACCAGAATCCCGATCTCGTCCTGGGCCCGGGCCTCAATCTTGAAGTCGAGGTTCCCGGCGGCGATGGCCCGGGTCCCTTCCGCCAGCTTCTGGATGGGAATGGTGATCCCCCGGGCCAGGTGAAAGCCAAACCAGGTGGCCGAAAAGATGATCAGCAGGGTGATCATCAAGAAGGTGATGAAGTAATTGGTCTTGACCGGGTTCTTCAAGGGTTTGAGCTCCAGGTAGTCCTCGAAGGTGTCGGTGATCTGATCGATCCTGGCGGCCAGGTCGCTGGGGATGTAATAGGTCACCGTGATCGCCCCCAACGGCCTCCCTCCGTCCCGGGGCCCCTGCCCCTGAAGGGTTCCCGCCCATGAAGAGCCCCCCCCCCCGACGGGCACGAATCCCCGAACGGCGACCCCCTCCTGTACGGGCTTGATTCGAGCGTTGCTGCGGCCGGCCAGGCTCCGGCGGATGTATCGGTAGGGGTTGCGCACCAGGATATTCTCCTTGATCTCAGGGTTGACCGTCCAGGCGATCAGCTTCTGATCCTGGTCGAAGAGCTGAATGGCATCCAGGGAATAGTTCTCCCGGAAGGCCTGGAGGATTCGGGTCACGGAGGCCTTGTTCCCCTCGGACAGGGCCTTCTTTAAGGGGGCGTGCTCCCCGACCTGTTCGGCGAAGAAGACCGCGTTTTTAGACAGGCTCTGGTAGTGGATCTCCACGACCTCCTGGGCGGCCTTCAGCGAGTTCTCCACTTGAACGTTAAACCATTTATCGATGCTGTGGGTAAGAAGTCCGCTGGCCACGAGGAAGAGGAGAACGGATGGGATGAGGGAGAAGCCCACGAAGGCCAGCATCAGCTTGGCCTTGAACCGGGCCCCCAACACCTGGGACCTCCGCTCGAAGTAGAGCTCGATCCAGTTGCGCAGGACCAGCAAGACCAGAATCATGAGCAGGAGGACATTGATGTTGAAGAGGGTGAAGAAGAGGAGGTTGGTAGAGAGAGGAGAGGGAGCCCGAACCTCCCGCAGGTAGGTCTCTAAGATGGTGAGAGCGATCACCACCAGAAATATCACCGAAATGACCCGACGCATCTTCCTCCGAGTACGTCGAGTCCTCTCCTCCAGGTTCAAGCTTTTCTCTCCTTTGCGCCCGCTGACCGCTGTCCTTCGTTCGTTCGGGGGCCCTGCTTCGCCATCCCTTGTAATTCGCCTAACAAGTTCAAGGCCTCCAGGGGGGTCAAGTGGTTGATCTCGATCTCCTGCAGCCTCTGGACGACCGGATGGACCGGGACCGGGAAGAGGGGAAGCTGACGGGAATCGCTGCGAGGTCGAGATAGAGCATGGCCGGTCCCGGGAATCCTCCCTCCGCGAGCAGGAGGGGACCCCACTGGGTGGAGCGATCCCCCCGGGTCCAGATGTCCGTTCTCCAGGCGACTGAGGACCTCCCGGGCTCGCTCCAGGATTTCCTGGGGGAGTCCGGCCAGCTGAGCGACCTGGATCCCGTAACTCTTGTCCATCCCCCCAGGCAGGATCTTGCGGAGGAAGAGGATCTTCTCGTCGCTTTCGCGCACGGCGACGCTGTAATTCTTCACCCGTCTCAAGGCCCCCTCCAGCTCCGTCAGCTCGTGGTAATGGGTGGCGAAGAGGGTCTTGGCCCCGATCCGGTCGTGGACGTATTCGGCAATGGCCCAGGCCAGGCTGATGCCGTCAAAAGTGCTGGTTCCCCGGCCGATCTCGTCCAGCACGATCAGGCTGCGAGGGGTCGCATTGTTGACGATGTTGGCGGCCTCACTCATCTCCACCATGAAGGTGCTCTGCCCCCTTAAAAGGTTGTCATGCGCCCCCACCCGGGTGAAGATCCGGTCCACGATGCTGAGCCGGGCCTCTCGCGCCGGAACGAAACCGCCGATCTGAGCCATCAGGATGATCAGGGCCACCTGGCGCAGGTAAGTGGACTTGCCGGCCATGTTTGGCCCGGTAAGGATCAGCAGCTGATTCTCCGAGCAGTCGAGGTGGGCATCGTTGGGAATGAACCGTTCCGGCAGCAGGCGCTCCAGGACCGGATGCCTCCCCTCCACGATCTGGATCGCCTCGTCCTCGTCCAGTTGCGGCCTCACGTAATCGTACTCCTGGGCCACCTCCCCCAGGGCCGCCAGCCCATCCAGTTGGGAGATCGTCCGGGCCATCGCCTGGACCCGCATCGCCTTCCGGGCCACTTCCTCCCGCACCAGGTCGAACAAGCGGTACTCCAGTTCGACGATGCGCTCCTCCGCCCCCAGGACCTTTTCCTCCCACTCCTTGAGCTCGGGGGTGATGAAGCGCTCCGCGTTTACCAGGGTTTGCCTGCGCTGATAATCGGGGGGGATTCGCTCGAGATTCCTGCGGGTCACCTCGATATAGTAGCCGAAGACCCGGTTGTAGCCCACCTTCAGGGAGACGATGCCCGTTCGCTCCCGCTCGGTTGCCTCCAGCTGGGCGATCCAGTCCTTGCCGTGCCGGCCGATCTCTTTGATCTCGTCCAGCTCCCGGCTATACCCCTCTCGGATGAGTCCCCCTTCCTTCAAGGCCAGCGGGGGATGGGGGACGATAGCAGCCTCGATGAGCTGGAAGAGGTCCTCCAGGTCATCCCAGGTGCGCAACAGCGGTTCGATCGCCGGGGAGAGCGGGCAGCCAGAGAGGAGCGCACGCATCTGGGGGAGGCCCTGGACGGAGCGCTTCAGAGCCAACAGGTCTCGGGCATTGGCGGCTCCAGTCACGATGCGCCCCATCAGCCGCTCCATGTCACCCACCTCCTTGAGGAGCCCGCGAAGTCGCTCCCTCAAAAGGAGATCCTCGTAAAAGATGGCGACTCCCTCCTGCCTTCGCTCGATCTCTTCCAGTTTCTTTAGGGGATGCAGGACCCAGCTCCTCAGTTTTCGGGCGCCCATGGCGGTCACCGTTTTATCCAGGATCCCCAACAGAGAGCCCTCCCGGGAGCCCGTGGACAGGCTGACGGTCAGCTCCAGATTCCTCTGAGTCGCCGGGTCCAGGAACATGGTCTCTTCCAGGGAGTAACGGGAAAGGCGGGTGATGTGCCCCAGATCCCCCTTCTGGGTTTCCTTCAAATAGTGGAGAAGGACGCCTGCGGCGATCGTGGCTGCCGGCATTCCTTCACAGCCGAAGCCTTCCAGGGAAACGGTCCGGAAGTGGTCGAGCAGTTGCTGGCGGGCGTAACCCTCCTCGAAGGCCCACTCCTCCAAGTTGTCCATCAGGAAGGCCCCCGTCTGCTCCAGGAGGGCCCTCAGGGGGGAAGAGCAGTTTTGGCCGGGAGGGATGAGGATCTCCTTGGGGGCGAAGCGGCATAGCTCCTCCTGGAGCCTTTCCAGGGCCTGAGGCTCGGCCAGCTCCGCCATGGCAAACTCGCCCGTGGTGTGGTCGAGCAATGCCAGCCCGATGGCCTCTGTGGCCGGATAGATCCCGCAGAGGTAGTGGTTCTCCTTCTCCTGCAAAAGCGAAGGGCTCAAGACCGTCCCCGGTGTGACCACCTTGGTGACCTCCCGCCGGACGATGTCCTTGCTCTCTGAGGCCTCTTCCATCTGATCGCAGATGGCCACCTTGTGGCCTGCGGAGATCAGCTTCCCGATGTAGGCCTCCGCGGCGTGGTAAGGGATGCCACACATGGGGATGGGGTTCTCTTGTCCCTTCTGGCGGGTGGTCAGGGCGATCTCCAGGAGTCGGGAGGCCATGCGGGCGTCCTCGCCGAACATCTCGTAAAAATCCCCCATCCGGAAGAAGAGGATGGCATCGCGGTGCCTCCGCTTGATCTCCCGATATTGCTGCATGGCCGGCGTCAACCCAGACATCACCCCGGACTCTCCCTGTGGAAATCGAAGGACAGATTGATAGCGTAATAATAATTGTATAAAGTTACTGCCCGATATCCAATGGTTTCTTTCCTCCTCCAAATTGATTTAGGTGGAAAGCGTCGCGATTAGCCGCCATCGACCTGGAATAAAGGCCGCATGTGTCCGTAAGACTCGCTCAACTCCTCGGGCAGGGACTTGGTATCGGCCAGAACAGGCAGGAAATTGGTATCTCCATTCCATCGAGGGACGATGTGGAGGTGAAGGTGGTCGGCGATCCCAGCCCCCGCGGCTGCTCCGATGTTGATCCCAACATTGAACCCCTGGGGCCGATAGACCTCTTGCAGGACCCTCTCGCACTTTCGCGTCAACAGGATCATCTCCGTCAACTCCCCCTCTTCCATCTCCTCCAGAGAAGCCACATGGCGGTAAGGGGCCACCATGAGATGGCCGGGGTTGTAAGGGTAGCGATTCATGATCACCAAAGAGCGCTTCCCTCGATGGAGGATATAATTCTCAACATCATTCTTCTCTGCCACCTTGACGCAGAAGAGGCATTCCAGCCTTCTTGCCTGCTTGATGTACTCCATTCTCCATGGAGACCAAAGCCGCTCCATGCCTTACCTCCCCCTCTCCTGATTCCTTCACGCCTGGGCATCCTCGGCCAGCAGCTCCAGGAGCTCTCGCTCTTTGGCTTGCATCGTTCTTCTTTTCTTCGCGGAGCCTTCATGGTCGTAGCCGAGCAGATGTAAAATTCCATGGATCAACAATAGGCAGACCTCCTTCTCCAGGGAATGGCCTCGATCCCGGGCCTGCCGGGAGGCCGTCTCCAGGGAGATCACCACGTCTCCCAGTAAGAGGGGATTGGGTTCCCACCCCCCCCCCTCTCCCATCGGAAAGGAGAGCACATCGGTGGGGGCCGGGATCCCTCGGTAGCTCTCGTTGAGCTCCCGGATCTGCCGATCGTTGGCCAGGACCAGGCTGATCTCCGCCTCTCCCTGACCCAGATGCGTCAAGATCCTTTCCACCCAGCCGCTAAGCCTGGCCAGATCAAACTTGATCCGCCTTTGGCGGTTCAGCAACCCGATCTCCAAGGCCGACTCCCTGGCTCAAACTGTCCCCTTTGCGGGATTTAAATCCCGCGGCTTTCTTTTTTTCTTCCCGCCGCTCTTGCGCCCATATTCCTCATAAGCCCGGATGATCTGTCGGACCAGCTCATGGCGAACGACGTCCTGATCGGAAAGGTAAACGATTTGGATCCCCTCGGTGCGATGCAGGATCTTGCTCACCTCGATCAGGCCGGAGGTCTTCCCAGGGGGCAAGTCGATCTGGGTGATATCGCCGTTGATGACCATCTTCGAGTTGAATCCCATTCGGGTCAAGAACATCTTCATCTGCTCCGAGGTAGTGTTCTGGGCCTCGTCCAGGATGATGAAGGAGTCGTTCAACGTCCGGCCGCGCATATAGGCCAGGGGGGCGATCTCGATGACCCCCTTCTGGATCAACCGTTGAGCATCCTCCAAATCCATCATGTCATAAAGGGCATCGTAGAGCGGCCTCAAATAAGGGTTGACCTTCTCATAGAGGTCGCCGGGCAGGAAGCCCAGCCGCTCTCCCGCCTCTACGGCTGGGCGGGTGAGGATGATTCGGATGAACTCCCGCGCCATCAACCCCGAGATGGCCATGGCCATTGCCAGATAGGTTTTCCCCGTCCCCGCCGGGCCGATCCCCAGGACAATGTCATATCGCCGAATGGCCCTCACATACTCCTGCTGGCCGGGGCTCCGGGGGAGGATATATCTGCGCTTGGAAGGGACGGAGATCCTCTGCTGAAGGATCTCCCCCATATCTCCCGTAGGGTTTTCCTGGAACGTCCGCAACAAAGATTTCAGTTCTCCCTGCTGGAGATTGTACCCCTCCCGCAGCAGGGAGGAGAGAAAGCCCAAAAACTCTCTGGCCTTCTGGTCCCTTTTCTCCTCTCCCAGGACCTGAAGCTCGTTATCCCTCCCGACGATCTTGACGCCGAAAGCCTTCTCGATCAGCTTCAGGTTCTCATCTCGAATGCCCAAAAGCTCTGCCGCCACGGTGAATTCTCTCAGGCTGGCGCCTCTTTCCGACCCTTTGATGACCATCGAATGCTCCTTCCCTGTTCTACTCATTGGGGTCGGCCAAAACCTCGGATAGTTCTTTCCGGATCTGCCCTACCTTATCCTCGGCCAGGATCTTCTCCCCGCCCAAGTTGGTCACGTAAAAGACATCGATGGCCCGGTTGGCCTCCGTAGAGATCTTGGCCAGGTAGATGTCGATCCCCAATCGATGCAGCGCGCAAGTGATATCATACAGGAGACCCAGGCGATCCTGGGTAAAGATTTCGATGATGGTATGGGTATCGGAGATCTTATTGTCGATCTCGATTCGGGTGGCCACAGCGCTGCTCGGCCGGCGAACCCATCGCCTTCGCCCGACCAGATCCTCCGCCCTTTTCTCCCCCTGGACGATCCCCAGGAGATCCCCCTCGATCTCCTCCCACAGGCCCGGCTCCATCAGCGGCGTGCCCTCCACGCTGGCCACCTGTAAGGTATCGATGGCGATGCGATCCTTCCGGGTGAAGATCTGAGCCCCCAGGATGTTAATATTCTTGGAGGTCAGGGTGCCCGCGATCTGGGAAAAGATGCCCGGCTTGTCCGCCGTGCAGACCATCAGCTCCGAATACCCCACCTTCAGGTTATGGGTGTAACTGAGGGCCAATTTCCCGTGGCCGGCGCCCAGCTTCCAGATCAGACGGATGTGGTCGGCGATCTTCTCTGCCGTCGTGGATAGGATATACTTGTAGGGCATGGCCTGGAAGTAATCCTCGAGGATCTCGGCCTCGACCTCGTCCAACAGCTCCTCCCGGACCTCTTCTTTGATCCTGGCGATCCGAGCTTCTCCGGTGAGAGCTTCCTGGGGATCTCGGGAGAGCTCATCGAGGCTTTTGTGGTAGAGCTCCCACAGCAGAGCGCCCTTCCACACCGTCCATACCCCCTGCCCTACCGCCTGGATATCGGCGTAAGTCAACAGGTAAAGCCGCTGCAGGTTGTCCACGTTCTTCATCGCCTCGGCGAATTGCCGGACGGTCTCCTTGTCGTGCATATCTCGCCGCTGGGCCGTATGGCTCATCAGGATGTGATGCCGGACCAGGAACTCCACCTTCTCCTGGATCTTCCCCGATAAGCCCATGCGATCGAGGGCTTGCCCGGCCAACCCGGCCCCTTTTTCGATGTGCTGGGCAAGGGATGGGCTCGCCCCTAAAGGGTCCCCGCCCCCCCGGGTAAGGTCCCCCTCCCCTTCCCCTTTCCCCACATCGTGAAGCAGCAGCGCCAGTTTGACGATCTCCAGATTCGACAATCCTTGGTAGAGGGCGATTAGTTCTTTGAGCTCCTTTTGTCCGCTGTGGGGAAGCTTCTCCAGATGCTCGATCCCTCGCAGAGAGTGCTCATCGACCGTGTATTGGTGGTAAATGTCGTACTGGATCAGTCCCGTGATCCCCTCGAACTCAGGGAGATACCTTCCCAAGACCCCCACCTCGTGCATCTGGCGGAGGGCCGTAGCGGAACTTTTCTCTTTGAGGATGGACAAGAAAAGCCTGGAGACCTCGGGGTTCCTGCGGTAAGCCTCATCGATCTCGGAGAGATGAGACCGAATCGCGTGTTTGAGATCTTCGCTGAGAAAGAGCCCCTCCTCGACCAGGCAAAATAACCTCATCAGCCATAAAGGATCTTCTTTGAGGAGATCTCCCCTCCCTTTCATGATCCTGATTTCCCCGTTCACGGCAAAAAATCCGTCGCCCAATTCCTTCTCATGCACTGTTCCCCGTCCTCTTTTTTCCTCCAGACAATGGCGTACCACCCGATTGGAAAAATCCGCCAGGATCCGAGCACTTCGATAATAATCTTTCATAAAGGCCTCTGCGGCAGAGAGGCGATCCCCATCCCGATAGCCCAGGCCAGCCGCGACCTTCCCTTGCAGGTAGAGGTCCAGGACATCGCTCCGCTTTCCACAGAGGTAATGCATCTCGCTTCTCACTCGAAGCAGGAAGTCATAAGCCCGGAGGACATGGGCTCTCCGGAAAGGAGGAAGAATCCCCTCTTCCCAGAGGGCTTCGGGGGATTCTAACCGAAACCTGGCCTTGGTCAACCAGATGGCCGTATGATAGTCCCTCAACCCTCCAGGACCCTCTTTGACATTGGGCTCAAGGAGGTGGGTAGAGCCCTGATAGAGGGCGTATCGCTCCTCTCTTTCCCGGATCTTCTGATCGACGAAGGAGATGGCCTCTCGGTCGAACCATTCCCGCAGCAGGATCTGGCTGAAGCGCTCGAAGACCTCCCGATCTCCCGCCAGATGCCGAGTCTCCACCATGGCCGTCTTCGTCGTCAGGTCGAACTCGTCCAACCGGCCATCTTCCAACACCGAGTAACAAAAGTGGCCCACCTGAAAGCCCATATCGTACAGGAGACAAAAGATCTCCTGGATCGCCTTCTCCACCGGGGGCGTAGTCCGCCGATGGACGAACAGGATATCCACGTCCGAACAGGGGTTGAGCTCTCCCCTCCCATATCCTCCCAAAGCCGCCAGGGACAAGCCCAGACCCTCGGCGGCAGGAGGATCCGGCAACGACTCGAACACCGCCGCGTAGGCCTCCTCGACGGTCTCGTCCACCAGGCAGGCGTGCCGCTGAGCGACATCCCGCCCTCCGCCCCCCGCACGATGTCTTACTGCGATCTTTTCCCTTCTCCCGGCGATGTTTAGGTTTTAAGTTTTAAGCCCTAAAACCTAAAACTTAAAACTTAAAACCTATTATCCCATTCGACCATGGGAAAGTTATTTGGTCGCCAGTCCTTAGCACGAATTACGCCCGGGGATGATACTTGTTATATAAGGCCCGTAGCCTCTCCTTACGGACTCGCGTATAGATCTGAGTGGTGGAGATGTCTGCATGGCCCAGCATCTGCTGGACGGACCGGAGGTCGGCCCCGCCTTCTAACAGATGCGTAGCAAAAGAGTGCCTCAGCGAATGGGGGCTGATCTCCCCCTCGATCCCCGCCTTTCGGGCATAGCCCTTGATCAATTTCCAGAAACCTTGCCGGGTCAGGCCCTTCCCCGACCGATTCAGGAAGAGCCGATAATGGTCTTGATCCCTGGCCCATTGGGAACGGGCCCCGTCCACGTATTCCCTGGCCTTTTGGGAAGCCAATTCTCCCAAAGGGACCAGTCTTTCTTTTCCCCCTTTTCCGCGTGACTTCAGGTAGCCTGCCTCCAGGTTGAGGTCGTTCAGGGTCAAAGAGATCAGCTCCGAGACCCTCAGGCCCGTAGCATACATAAGTTCCAGCATCGCGGCATCCCTTTGTCCCAGCGGGGTTCGAGGATCGGGCTGATCCAGTAAGGCCTCCACTTCCTCGCCGTTGAGCACCTTCGGCAGCCTTCTCTCCAACCCTGGGGACTCCAGGTCTGCGGTGGGATCCTGCGATAAATGGCCCTCCGCAACCAGAAAACGGAAGAAAGCCCTCAGCGCCGCCAGATGGCTGGCCAATGAGGCCTGAGATAGCCCCCGCTGCCGCAGCTGAGAAAGATAATCCAAGATTTCTGGCCGACCCAACCTTTTCAGTTCCTCCAGGTCGCCGCCCCATCCCCCCTCCGAGATAAATCTCCTCACCCCCCGGCTGTAAGCCTCCAGCGTATGCGGGGACAGTCCACGCTCTACGGCCAAATGGTGCAGAAACTCATCGACCCATGGATCGATCACGTTGATCCTCTAAATAGTATGGAATACCGACATCTCTGGATGCTACGAAAAAATTATAGGCGCGAAAAACCGTGGGGATGGAGGCGGGCGGGATAAATCCCGCCCCTACATTGCCATGGGTCGTCCCAACACTTATTCGTGCTAACCAAAAATTCTTGGCTTGGCTCTCTCTGGGCTTCATGCTATAATTGTCCCCTAATTGTGCAGTCAGAACACGATCACTCCATCGCAGATGAATTTCCATTTTTAGGGGCTAGGGGCTAGGGATTAGCAAAAGCTCTTCTTTTTTCTTACTAGCCCCTAGCCCCTAATCCCTAATCCCTAATTTAAGGAGCATGAAACTTGGCCAAATCGAAATCCAGCGTGAAAAGGGCCAGACAAAACAGAGAGCGAAGGGCCCGCAACATGAGCGTTAAATCGGCCGTCAAGACCGCCGTCAAGAAGGTGGATCATGCCATCCAGTCCGGGGATCGAGAGGCCACCCGGCAGGAATTGATCCAGGCCACCTCGATGCTGAACAAGGCCAGTGCCAAGAGCGTGATCCCCCGGCGAAGGGCCTCCCGCAAGATCTCCCGGCTGTCCAGGCGGGTCTCGGCCCTGGTAAAACCCGCTGAGGCGGGCCTGTAAGGCCCATTCCTCGTCTCTATTCCTGGCAGAGCCTTAACAGAAGCCCCTCGAGAACCAATTTCTCCTGGAGAGGGCTGGATTTGAGGGCGATATCCGTCTCCAAGAGATGGACCCAGACCTTTCGCAGATCCTTCGAGGAGAACCTCCGGGCTTGCCCGAGGAGTTTTTCCACTCGAAAGGCAGGTATGCCCATCTCCTGAGCGATCTGGCTCTTCGAACAGCCCTTCTCCTGTAAACCCTGGATCTGCCAAAGCTGACGAAATTGGCGGCTAATGAGGCTCAAGATCACCAGGGAAGGCTCGTTTTGCCGGCTCAAGCGGTGGAGAGAGGAGAGGGCCTGCGCCAGTTTCCTTTCTCCTAAGGCCTCTACCAGGCTGAAGACGGAGACATTGGCCTGGGGCGGACACAAATCCTGAACGTCTGCCAACTCAATCGCACGCCGATCCCCTACAAAAGAGACCGCCTTTTCCAGTTCGTTACGGATCCCCGACAGGCTGTTCCCTACTGCCTCTTGCAGATATTTGGCCGCCGAAGGGGAGAGGCGATAGCCCCACTCCTTGGCCTGTTTGATCATCCAATTCAACCCCTCTCCCGGCGACAAAGGAGAAAACTCCACCGCCTTTCCCTGCGTGGAGATCGCTTGGGACAGCTTCGAAGAAAGGGAGGTAGCCTTAGGGGCCAGGAAGATCAGGCAGGTGGTGGAAAGGGGATGCCGGCAATAATCGACCAAC
>JACOWJ010000053.1 GCA_016176845.1 Nitrospinota bacterium | reverse complement strand
ACGGTAAAACTTCTTGCGCTCCAAGGACTCAAAGAAGGCATCGACCCGGTTGCGCATCTGGGCCTCCGAGAAATACCGGGCATCGACCAGGTCCGAGTCAAGGAACAGCGTGGGGATCCCCGCCCGCTGGAGAAACTCCCGCTCGTCCACGATCCCTCCCGAGATGGCCCGACAGCTCTTGATGGCGTGCAGCACCACCCCATCGATCGAATACTCCTGGCACAGGTCGATCGTCTGGCCCAGGCGGTTGCTGAAGAGGTTCATGGTCGATCCCGGCGTTGTGAAGTAGATCAGGCTCTCGGCCAGGCTCTCCAGGGGCCGGGAGGTATCGTAGCGGAACTCGGGCTCCACCAGCATGCTCATGTAAGTCCCATAGACGAACAGGACGTCCCACTTCTTGAAGAGGCCGATGAAACTCCTGAGTTTCGACCAGCAGGGGGCCAGGTCGATGAACATCCGGAACCGCTCCTCCTTCACCGGATAGATCCCCAGGGCCACCCGCTCCTCCAGCTCCTGCTTGATGGCGTTCATAAAGGGGATCGCCTCGCCGCTGCCCCGACAGGCCTGGATGCCGCCCATGTAATAGAGGCCATCCTCGAAGGAATCGAAGACGGCCGGGATCCGCTTGTTGAATTCCCGGATCTCCATCCACAGGTCGGCTACCTGGTTCCACTGGCCCTCGTAATAGGCCAGCTTGTCCGGGTCGAACCGCTTGCCGGTGATCCGCTCGCAGGCCTCGATCAAATCCTCCATCTGGCTCATCATATACTTGAGGTCGATCTCGTAGTCGGCGCTGCCCCAGTAGTTCTCGACGTTCATGATGCGGGAGGGCTGGTCCAGCAGCATGAGCGGGGCGTTGAACCGATCCTCCCAGATCTCGGCCCACTTGATATAGGTGTTGCACAGCGTGGGACAGATCACCAGGTCGGGGGGGGGGATCTTCCCCAGGGGGTGGCCCCCGCCCATCTCAAGCATGGCTGCATCGATCTTGACGTAGCCGCAGACATCCAGCGAATAGCCCATCTCCTCGGCCTTGGTCAGATACTGCTGGCCGACCTTCTTGACGGCGCACTGGAGGGCCTGAACCTCGGGCAGGGCGATGACCTGAATGTCAAAAGAGCGCAGCAGCTCGAAGGCGCTGGGGATGACGAAGGCGTAGGCGACTTTCTCCCCTCGCTCCCGGCTCTGACTGATCCCGTCGAACCATCGCTTGATCAGGACCCTCTGTCCTTCCCGAGCGGCCCCCTGGTATTGGGGCTCCAACGTTTTTACCGCTTCCATCGAATCGCCTCCTTGATCTCTACTGCGATCATAAAACTGCTCCTTGCCCGAACGTTTTCGGCCTTCCTTTCCCTAAGAATAGCGACCAAATAACTTTCCCAGAGATTTCGCGCCCTTCGCGGCTTCGCGTGAATCAAGAGTTCGCGCGAAGCCGCGAAGGGCGCGAAAAAACGGGAAACTTAATTTAGTCCATGATCCTGAACCGACATGGCCGACCGGAGTTGGCCGCCCCCGAGAATGAAAATCGGCCCCCAATAGGCCTTGGCATTTTCACGGTAAATCCGACCGGCAACCCATATCGATCCCTGTGCAGGCGCTGCCGGCAAGCCATAGAAGGCCTCGCGGGCAGCTCGGCCCGGCAGCACCCGTGAGGAGATCTATGAATTTTTGTTCACATTAGCAATCGGCCGATGACTTGTCAAGATTTTTTAGTTGCCGACAGGGGATAGACCATGTTAAATTCAGGAATCCGGAATATTCCCGGCAGGCTTTCCCATTAGACATTATCGGAAATAACCAATGTCTATTGCTGTCATTCCGGGCTTGACCCGGAATCCAGTCTTCCTGACATGGATTCCCGCTTTCGCGGGAATGACAAGAGATTTGTTTGAAACCCTTGGAGGGTGTGTGAAAAGTCCAGCATATAACGAGGATTGCTTCGCTTCGCTCGCAATGACAAGATTAACGTCATTGCGAGGAGCGTTAGCGACGAAGCAATCTCCTGGATCTGGCCGAGATGGCAACTTCTTACACACCCTCTTAGTAAAAAAGAGGAGGGAACCCATGAGCTACTTCGTGGATCCGGAGGCCTTGGGGGCAAAAGAGCTCGCCCCGGGGGTCAAGGCCCGCGTGGCCTGGCAGGATAAGATGATGCTCTCTTTCGTCGATCTCGAGCCTCACTCCATCGTACCCGAGCACAGCCATCCCCACGAGCAGGCCGGTGTCGTCCTTTGGGGGGAGCTGGAATTCACCATCGGATCGGAGGTCCGGGTCATCAAGGCCGGGGATGCCTACCTGATCCCGGGAGGTGTCCTCCATAAAGTGAAGACTTTAGGGGAGGCCACGCGCGCTTTGGACATCTTCAGCCCTCCCAGGGAAGAATACAAGTAGCGGCGGCGCTCCCTAACAGCACCCGTTTCACCAGCGGGGGGGTCCGGAGCAGGATGCTTAGCGCCAGGGCCTCGCCCTTCTCCCTGGCGCCGGGGAGGTCCACTTTGTTCAGGAAGGCGATGGTCCTGGCTCCGGGGGGGGTACCCTTAAGGATCCCCTCCGGATGGGCCAGAAGACCCACCACATGCTCCGGAACCACTGGATCTCCCAGAGGAACGCCCAACAACCTCGCGGCGACCTCCGGGCGAAAGACGTACTCTTCCGTGAGCCTTCCCTCGAGCGCATCGAGCCCCACCATCGCCACCACCAGAGAGGTCGAGGGAGGAATGACGGGCTCGGTCGCGTTGGGGGCCTTCAGCGGCTTTTGACGAGATCCATCGGCCTCGATCACCCAGGGGACCCCCGGGAGTGCCAAGGCTAACCTTTCGATGACCTCCGAGGGGAACCCCGAGAGCTTTCCTTCCGGCAGGCGGCGGGCCGCCAGGGTCACCCGGCCATGCTCGTCCAGCAGAGGACGGATCAAAGCCCGGATCTCCTCCTCATCCGCGCTCACGAGGAGACAGGGAGCCTGAGATGGGTTGGGCTCCAGGATCCGGGTAGTGGTGGTCATGATGGCCCGGCCATAGCGCTCGGCCAGCTCTCTGCCCAGCCAGAACATCAGACTGGTCTTTCCTCCTCCTCCCACGAGGCAGACCATCTCCCCCGCTCGGACCTCCAGGGCCTCGATCAAGCCGCTTTCCCGCATCAGGGCCTCCCCGCGCTAACTTGAGCGTATAGGAATTCCCTTTCTCAGCTCGGAGCTCAGCCCTCTATGAGCTATGAGCTACGAGCTGAGAGCTAACTTGTAAGGTATAGGAATTTCCTTTTTTAGGGGCTAGGGACTAGGGGCTAGGGATTAGCAAAAGCTCTTCTTTCTTACTAGCCCCTAATCCCTAATCCCTAATCCCTAATCCCTAATTTACTTTAGGCTCTCGCGGCAACGCCGGTACTCCTCCAGGGTATCCACATCCTGGACCACTCCCGGACAGTCCACTTCGACCTCCAAAAGATCCTCGGAACAGGTGGACAGGATCTCCCGACAGCCCACATCCCCCCGGAGGCCGAGCATGGATTCCCGGTACTTCAGATGCAGCAGGATCGGGTGGCCCCTTCTACCCCCATAGAATGGAGCAACGATCCCGCGGCCGCTCGCCCTGAAGGTGGCGATGAGAAAATCGATCACCAGAGGATCGATCAAAGGCTGATCTCCCAGCACGATCATCACGGCCGCGGCCTGAGGGGCGAGGGACGACACCCCCAACCGGATGGAGGAGCTGAGGCCCTCCGCGTACTCCGGGTTGATCCGGACCTTGAACCCAATTTTATCGGAGCGGTTGAGCCCTTCTTCTGGATCAGGATGGTTAAGCCCCAAAGCCCGAAGGATCGCCCCGGCCTCGTGGCCCAGGATCAGAACCGTCTCCTGAACCTGCGAGGCGAGGACGTTTCCCAGCACTTGTCCCAGCAAGGTGGTTCGCCCGAAGGGGAGAAGCTGTTTGGTGAGCCCCATCCTCCTGGCCTGTCCAGCTCCCAAGATGAGGGCCGAAACCCAAGTTCTCTCCATCTCCCTCTCCCTGAATGAATCATTCAATGAGGTCAGCAAGCGTTAAGGACTTACGGATCAAAATCCGGCCGGATATCAGCCTCTGGCCGTAATATCAGAGGCACTGGGGAAGGACCAGCCTCGCCTTCGCCGACCAGTTCTTGCAAACCTTGCAGGATTAGCCGCGGATCATCGGTGAAGATGCCATCAATTCCGCTGGCCAGGAGCCATGGCAGGAAATGGAGGGAGTTGACGACCCCCGCGTTTACCCACAGCCCCGCCTCATGGGCCTTTTGCACCTCGGCCTGGAGCCAGGACCGCACGAATCGAAAGGTGAGCACGGCTATGGCCACCCCATCGGCCCGGGCTGCCCGGGCGACATCCACCAGTCGATGAAAGATATTGACGACAATGACCTCTCCTGGGATCTCTGGGGCCATCTCCTTGGCCAGGGCCAGGGTGGAGGCATCAAAGCTGATGAAGAGGACCCTATCCTGGAGTTGGTATCGCCGAACCGTCTCGATGATCGCCCGGATGTACTCCAGGTTTCCCTCCTTGAACTCGAGGTAACAGATGAGGCCTTCCCGCGACCCAACGTAGTCCAGAACCTCCTCCAACGAAGGGATCGTTTCGCGCAGGGGCAGCTTAAGCCGAAAGGTGCGCAATTCCTTTCCCGTCAGCTCCCTGACCCAACGTTTCTTTCCGGGAGATCTGGCCGTAGGAGCCGCCGTCCGGCCGACCTTGGGGTCATGCAGAATCACCAGGGCACCATCCATCGCCCGCCGAATATCGCACTCGAACCCATGGGCGCCCGACACCTCGACTCCGTGGCGGAAGGCTGACAAGGAGTTCTCCGGGGCTCCGGCCGTGGTGTCTCCTCGGTGGACGATGACCTTGGGCCTCTTCAGTCGAAAGGGAAGCCTCTTTTCAGAGGAGATGCATCGAAAGCGCCCGTTCAGCCAAGATCTAAAGAGGGTAGGAACGAGGTTCCTCATCTTCAGCCCCCTGGTAACTTCCCGCGCTCCCCTCACGACGACGCCGTCCGGACCATTTCCAGCAAGCTTTGGAAGATGTGGAGAGCGGCCGGGAAAAAATTTCTTTAAGACTTCCTCCTCAATTGTAGACCATATCACATCCGGAAGGAGCTGGCAATGCCAACAAGAGGAGAGCAGCCTACGCAAATCAAAACGCCAGGTTCTGGGGGGCTACGATCGTCTGGAAGGTGACCGTCCGCTTCTTGCCTGTATCTGGGAGGGCTTTGGCTGTCTGGACCGTCAGGGATGCCATGATCTGCCGGATGTTCGTCAGGCTCACGGCCCCCGAATAGGTGTACGTGAAGGAGAAGGCCGTGACGTTCTGCACCAGGGTCTGCTGGACGCCGCCCATGGTTCGGGAAAGGGTCCCATTGGCGTACGTGTAAGTGATGGTCCGGCTCTGGTGGACGGTGCTCCCGGCATTATAGGAGTTGGAGAGGTTTGCATTTACCGTCAGGGAGGGGGAGCCGCCTCCGGTGATCCCGGAGATCGTCTTCGGCTCCGAGTTGGTCCCGTTGGTGATCCAAATCGTATCGCCGACGGCAAAGCCGGTGATGCTCTGAACCTGCAGGGTCGCTTGCCCGCTGGCGGCAAACTCGCGCAGGGTGGGACTGACCCGGCGGAAGTTCCCGTTAGTCGTCAGGCTGGTCGCGCTGGCTGCTGTGATCCGACATGAATTGTCCGGATTTCCCAGACATGGATTTCCCGGATATGTCGCCACGGGAACGCCATAGCCGGCCATCCGGAGGTCCTTCGCCAGGACGTTCGTGGCGTTCTGCGAATCCTGGAGAAGCTGGATGACGTCCTGCTGGGCAATATAGCTCTTGTTCTGGCTGATAAACAGGGCGTAAACGGCTGCCAGGATGATCCCTGTGATCGCCAACGAGATGAAGACCTCGGCGAGGGTAGATCCTCTCTCCTGCGGTTGTCTCTCCTCCATCGCCCCACTTCTTACTGGCTCATGACCATTGTAAGGGTGATGCTCCCCGATCGGGGGACCGTCCAGGTGACGGTTACATCCACCCGACGCGTGTTGGCCTGGGGTCCGGTGGCTACCGTCCAGCTCCGGGAGAAGCCTCCCACGGTGTTGCTCCCGGAGGCCAGGGCGGCGTAGCCACCCGCCTTGAGCTGCTCCATCCTCTCCTGGGCCAAGAGCATGGCCCGAGAGGTCTTTCCCCCCTGGGCATTGATCCAGGCGACGGTCGCTGCTCCGCCGAGCGTGCCGAGCAGGACCACCGTGAAGAGCACGAGGGCAACCAGGGTCTCCATCATGGTAAACCCCTGCTGCTGGCCTGCTCTCGCCTTAGCCTCGATCCGAAAGCCTCTCAGAAGGAGTCTCTTGGCCGGAGGAATCCGGGGGGAGGCGACGATCCACTCCGTTGTTACCATGCTAATTCTCCATCCAGCTAACCATGGCCAGGTCTCCCGGAAATGGGTTGCTGCCTAGCTGGCAGTTATAGGTGATGGTCGGGTTACCAATCGTGACCGAAGAGATCTCCGCGCTTTTAGAAAAGACGAACCCGTTGAGCTGGGGATTGCCGGAGATCTTCAGCTGATTCTTGGCCGCCATGACCCCTCCTACAGGGTCGGTCTGGGGATCGCCGCTGATGGTCAGGTCCTGGCCGGCCACCATGAGCAGGTTCTGGGTGTACTGCGTCAGCCTCGGGCTGCCGGAGATCTTGATATCCCCGGTGGCGATGAGCGTGGCCTGCCAGGGAGTGGTGGCGTCGCCGGGGCTTCCGGAGACCTCAATTTTCCCCTCGGCGTAAAAGGCCCCGTCGGCAGCGGTGTTGCCGCTGAGCTTCCATACCTCCGTGGCGCTGGAATAGGACCACTGATCCTTGAGGGGACCGCTGGTGATCTCCACCCCTGGAGTGGCCGATGCCTGCCCGTAGTAAATCTTCCCATCCGACCGGAGCTCATAGATGGCATACTGTTGGAAGTCCGACGGGATCACTGCCGGGATCTTCGCTTTTGGCCGGCCGCCGCCCCAATCGGGGTGCCCGCTACAGCCGCTGCAGCTCCCCGTGCTCGTGGCGGTCCCGGCAACGGTAATTGAGTTACCGACGCTAAGATTCGCATTGGAATGGGCATTGCCACAGCTTCCCTGGACCTTTGAGTTGCCACCGATCGCCAGGTCACCGCCCGTCACCAGGGCATAAGGGGGGTTAAAGGGGTTCTGGCGGGTCTGAACGGTCACCGTCTTCGACACGCTCGAGACGGTGCCGTTGGAGGCGATGCGCCACCGCTGGGGATTGGTCCCCAGCAGGGTCGCCTCCACGTTGAAGGTCCCACTGCCCAGGCTCTGGTTGGTGAGGTTGCTTTGAAAGCCAGCGATGACCCCCGACCGCACGGTCCCCTCCATATCCGTGTAGGAGTCTGGGTGATTCAGGTCGGGGTCGGTGGAGGCCGACAGGACAACGGGTTGGTTATTGTAAACGATTTGCCCCGCGGTGGTGCTGGAGAAGCAAGGGGAAGGGGAACAAGAGCTGTTGCGGGGAAGCCCATAGGAGTCCCTCAACCATTGCAGGGCAACGTGGGCACCCCCTTCGGCCACGTAGAGGGCCCGGGAGGTGCGCACCTGAGGCGTAACCCATTGGTTCAGATAGCTGCTAGTGGTGTCCATCACGATGGACGAGAGGAAGAACAGGGCGAGCATCATCATGAGAACGGCGATGAGAGCAGACCCCTCTGGGTCGGTTCCGGGAATCATCCTCTTTTTCATCCTCACCCCTCCACTCTCCACACATTTGGAAAGCTTCCCGTACCTGCTTCATCGGAGTGGATCGAAGGAACTTTAGCGGGAAATTTTACCGTGAAAATGCCAAAGCCTATCGAAAGTCCATATTTCGAGTCAATAGGGTAGGTAAGCAAAAAAAGGGCCAAAATCCATCCGCGGCTGAGAAGCACTGGAAATAAAGGCGGGATGTCCTTTTTCAGGGGTGGAAATCCGCCAATTATTCGAAAGAAAATAACGAAACAGTCATTACAAATTACGGATTTGTTATTCCATGCGGAAATATTTGCCGGGTTTTAACCCGGAGACCCCGGCTCAGAAGGCGAATGCGGAGGTTCCCGCGGGTGATCCCTCTGGGGAATCGTTCGAATTGCTCTTCCCGAATAAAGCAATGTGTGTGGAGGTTTACAGGGCGCTCATTTTGTGATATGGATGGATAGGAAACCCCACCCGCTGCCAAAAACGGCCGATGAAATGGAAAGGACCGCTGAGATCATGGAAAAGGTCTTCTTATTCGATGTGGATGGAACCCTGATCAACACCGGAGGGGCGGGCAGTCGTGCGTTAGTGCGCGCCTTTCGAGCCCGCTACGCGGTAGAGAATGCCCTGAAAGGGCTCATTCTCGATGGGAAAACGGATCCCTGGATCATCCGAGAGGTCCTTCAGCTGAACCTGGGCTTAAGCCCCGGCCCTGAACAAGTCCGGCAGGTCATGGAGAGCTACCTGGCCTTCCTCGAGGGGGAGGTGCAGAGCTCCCCGAACTTCCGGATCATGCCGGGCATCGAACTGCTGCTGGCGGAGCTGGCCGCGCGAGAGGATGCCCTGGTGGGGCTCGCCACCGGCAATATCGAGCAGGGGGCCCGGATCAAATTGGAAAGGGCGGGAATCTATCCCTATTTTCGGTTGGGGGGCTATGGCTCGGACTCGGAAGAGCGACCGGAGCTGGTGAAGATCGCCATTCGAAAGGCGGAGAGGCTTCTGGGAAGATGCCTGGGCCGCGAGGAGGTCTATATCATCGGGGATACCCCCCTGGATATCCTCAGCGGGAAGGCAGCCCAGGTCTCCACCGTCGCCGTAGCCACGGGCCGTTACAGCCTGGACGAGCTGCGCCCTTATCTCCCGGATTACCTATTCTCCAGTCTGGCCGACTATCCGGCCTTCCTGGCAGAGGTTTACGCGAGGCAGGCCTGACAAACCGTCATTACGTTAAGGAAAGGAAACCAGCGATGTCATCCCTCACTCACGAACCGTTGGAGAAGCTTCTGTCGTTTGGCCAGGGGATCACCCTGGAATGGGTCAATCAAACCGGATGGGCCAGGGAGAGAAGGTGGGAAGCGAGCGAAGAATGCGAACAATTGAGCCACTTCTTCCCGCCATTGCGGGAGCTATGGGTCAAGGGGGCCCAATCCGATCCCGCAGAGTTCGGCCGCACCCTGGCCCATACCTTCAACGCGATCGCCGTCCACAACCGGATCCAGTCCCGCTCCTTCCCCGAGAGCGGCCTCTCCGATACCGAGTTGGAGCCGGTCTGCCGCTTATCCGCTTCCCTGGTCCAGGCCAACCCGTCGCTCATGCCTCTGATCCTCTGGCTGCACGATATGGGAAGGCTGGAGGATAAGGAGCATCACCCCGAAAAGGGAGCTCAACTGGTTCGGGAGTTGGGCCTGCTGGAGGGAATCGCCCTCTCCCCCGAGGAGGCCCTCCTGGTCACCAAGGTGATCGAGAGCCACCTCCTGGTGGGAACGCTCTACTCCGGGGAGATCTCCTTTCTGGCCTTCAGCGTGCTGCTGGACGACCCCGAGTTTCTCCCTTTCCTGAGCGATGCCCCCCTCATGGAGCTCTTCATCGAGGCCCTGATCCTCTTTACCATAATCGATGTGTGGGCTTACCCTTACAACGCCCGGGCCATCTCGGCCGCCATGATCGGCAATTATCTCCAGATCGCCTGGAAAAAGGCGGCAACGCCCAAGAGGCCAGACATAGGCTGGTGGAGGTGGCCAATCACACCACCGACTGGCGGTTGTCCTGCTATCTTCGGGCGTTCTCTCACATCGGGACCCAACCCTACCTGACAGCCCAGTTTTACCGCACAAAGGTGGTCGAGGGAGCAGAGAGGTACGCCCAAACGTCCCTCCCCCCCAAGGAATGGGAGGCTTTCAAAGAGAGCCATCTGAACAAGTTCCCACAGATCCAGTTCAAGTATGCCCTGGGCCTGCTTTGCCTCTTATCCTTCCGGGACCTGGGCCGCTTCCGCGACGGTTGTACCCCCACCACCCAAATGAACCCCCAGATCTTCGAGCTGCTTGCCTGCCTCAACCGCCGGATCGCTCAAGAGGAGAAAATCCACGCGATGCCGCCCGACCGACCCTGGGACGTCATTCTTACCGGGACACCCATCTGGACGCGCCCGACCGATATCTTCGAGCGCCTGGAGGGGGAGCCGGACATCTTCCAGAAGATCGTGGCCGAGGCAACCGTCAAGGCCCCGCGAGAGGGGAAATCTCCTGCTCTTTACTTAAACTTCAAGCCTTGTTGGCGTTACCTGGATTAGGCATGGAGATTCATTCGACATTAGTACGAAAATGTCCCCTCACCCCAACCCTCTCCCCAAGGGGAGAGGGAGTGTCGTAAGCCATTTTCATGGGCTTGGGTGCCGTAAAGCGCATGACCAATTAACACGAAAATGCGGAGGTTTTATCCCATCAGGGAGCAGGGGCGATTGAAGGGATTGGATGGGAGAACCGTTTAACCCTCTGGAACCTGCAGCGCGGCCACCGCATCCATTTCCAGGTAGTGCGGGGGCCAGGCGGGAGGGAAGCCCTCCTTCAGGCCATGGAAGTAAGCCGCGCAGGCGATCATCGCTGCATTGTCCGTACATAGGACTGGCGAGGGATAAAATACCGGCAGGCCGATCTCCTCTCCCCTGGCCCGCAACTCCCTTCGCAGGAGGGTGTTACAGGCAACACCGCCCACCAGGAGGATCGAAGCCACCTTTTCCCGCTGAGCGGCCTGGATGGTCTTGGCCACCAACACCTCCACTACGGCCTGCTGGAAGCTGGCGGCCACGTTACACACCCAGGCGGAACGCTCTTCTGCCTCCTGGGCGAGGAGCTGCGGATGGCGCTTGAGGTAAATCTGAACCGCCGTCTTGAGGCCGCTGAAGCTGAAGTCCAGGGAATCCTTCCCCAGATACGCGCGGGGAAAGTCGATCGCCTGGGGGTCCCCCTGCCGGGCACTCCGATCGATAATGGGCCCTCCCGGATAGCCCAGGTCCAGCATCTTGGCCACCTTATCAAAGGCCTCTCCCGCCGCATCATCGCGGGTGCTCCCCAGGAGGGTATAACGGGCATGCTCCTTGACCCGATAAAGCTCCGTATGCCCCCCGGAGACGACCAGGGCCAGGAAAGGGAAGGGGACGGAAGGCTGTTCCAGGAAGGCCGCGTAAATGTGGCCCACCAGATGGTTCACCCCGACCAGCGGCTTTCTCTGCGCGTAGGCGAGGCCTTTCGCGGTCGAGAGTCCCACCAGCAAGGCCCCAATCAGCCCCGGGCCGCGGGTAACCGCGATGAGGTCGATCTCCTCCAGAGAGACCCCGCCCTCGCTCAAGGCCTCACTGATGACCGGAAGGATATTTTCCACATGCATGCGGCAAGCCAGCTCCGGTACTACGCCCCCATAGGGGCTATGAAGCTCCAACTGAGAGGAGACAATGTTGGAGCGGACCCGCAATCCCTCCTCCACGACTGCCGCCGCAGTCTCATCGCAAGAGGTCTCTATCCCTAAAATGAGCATATGGGCTTCGCTTTCCTAATCCACCAGCCGGGAGACGGGAACCACCTCCACGCCATCGGCCTTCAGCTGAGGCAAAGTCCGGCGCAGGGCCTCGAGGGTATACGGGTGAGGATGGCCAATCCCGATCGCCCGGCCCTCCTTCTGGGCAATATGAGCCAGTCGCCAGATCTGTTTCTCTACAGCCGCCGGATCGGCCTGGTCCCCGTTGTCCAGAAAGACTTGCCGCCGGCCTGCCTTCAGCCCCAGCTCTTTGGCCACCTCATAGGCCACCGAATGGGGACTGGTGCGACTATCCAAAAAGAAAAGTCCCCGCCGCCTGAGGACTTTCAAAACCACCCTCATCGCCCGCTCGTCCTCTGTGAAGCTCGATCCCATATGATTATTGACCCCCGCCGGGTTGGGGATACCCTTTAGATCTTGCAGGAGCAAGGATTCCAGGGTCTCCTCATCCATCTCCCTCAACAGGGCCCCCTTCCCGGGATCCATCGCCGGATAGCCTTGAGGCTCCATGGGCAGATGGAGCAAGATCTCTCGCCGCTTCTGGGTAGCCCGGCGGGCCACGCTCTCCGAATAGGGCAAAGAGGGCAGAATCGCGAAGGTCAGGGGGAAATCCAGCTCGAGCAACATGTCAGCCACCTCGGGGTCCCACCCGAGGTCGTCGATCACGATGGCGATCCGGGCCCGGGGCCCGGTATCGGGCTTCCCGGCGCGATGGGGAGGCACACCGGGGTGGGGGGAGCCTTGGAGTGGCGGGGCAAGAGGAGAGGGCACCTGCTCCCCGGACCGTGATGGGGCAATGGGTGCCTCCCCATGAGCTTTGGGTCTCGGGCCAACTTTGGTCCCGGGACCCGGGGGAAGCTCCACCCCACCACGTGGCCCCCCCTTCGTTGGGTGCGGGGCCTCCAGTTTCAGAGGCGAGGGGGATTCAGGGGAAAGCCGGGAATCTTTGAGGCGCGACCAGTTGGCGAGCAGGGCCGTACCCCCGACGATCAACAGCGAAAACGCCATCGCGAGACCCCACGCCCTGCGCCGGAGGGATCTCTTCCTGCTCTGGGGGACGGCAGCCTTGCTCCTTTTCCCTCTGTTTTTTCGTCGTGGATTGCGTATGGCGCCCCCGATCACCGCGCGCTTCGCGCGAATTGTAAAATGAAGATTGGAAATTGGTTTTTATTTCTCCGCCAGGGAGGTAACCAGAATCTTCTTAAAGATCGTCAGGCCTTTCAACAGATCATGGGCCCGCTGGAGCTGCAAGTCACTCTCCTCGTCCCCTCCCTCCTTGGCGGGTTTGTCTTTGACCTCCTTCCCGGTCGGATTATCGGACTCCTTCTCCGGCTCGCCGCCCAAATGGCGCTGGAGATCCTTCTCCCGAATGATCTGAGGGTGCTTTGGCCCCTCCTTGGGTCCCTCCAGCTTGACCATGCGGTCGATCGGAGGGTTCTCCACGAAGATATCGGGCGCGATTCCCTTCTCCTGAATGGAGCGGCCCTTTGGCGTATAATACTTGGCCGTGGTCAGACGCAACCCCGACCCATCGCTCAAAGGGATAATGGTTTGGACCGATCCCTTGCCGAAGGTCTTGGTCCCCAAGATCACGGCCCTTCCCAGGTCCTGAAGGGCCCCAGAGACGATCTCCGAAGCGCTGGCGCTGCCCTCGTTGACCAGCACCACCATGGGGAATCCTTGATAAGAAGATTTCTTCCCGCCGGCGACAAACCGCAGATTCTGGTCGTCGGACCTGCCCTTGGTATAGACGATCAGATCCCCCTTCTTCAGGAAGAGCTCCGTCACCTTGACCGCCTGATCGAGCAGCCCTCCCGGGTTATTTCTAAGATCCAGGACGAGGCCGGTCATCTTTTTCTTCTCCATCTCCTCCAGGGACTTCTCCAGCTCGTCGGTACTGGTCTTATTGAAGCTGCTGAGCCGGACATAGCCGATGCCATCGTCCCTCATCTTCCACTTGACGCTCTTGATCTTGATGATGGCGCGAGTCAGCTCGAAATCTTTGGTCTCGGTGAACCCCTCCCGCAGGATGGTCAAGATCACCTTGGTACCGGCGGGACCTCTCATCCGCTTGACGGCCTCCAGCAGGGTAAAATCCCGGGTCGATTCGCCATTGACCTTCAAGATACGGTCCCCGGCCTTGATGCCGGCCTCGTCGGCGGGAGTCCCCTCGATGGGAGAGACCACCGTCAGCTGTTCGTCCTTAAGCGTGATCTCGATGCCCAGGCCGCCAAAGCTCCCCTCCGTTTCCACCTGCATCTCTTTGAAGATATCCGGAGACATATAGGAAGAGTGCGGGTCCAAGGTCCTCAACATCCCCGCGATGGCCCCCCGGACGAGCTCGTCACCCTTGACCTCCTCGACATACTTCTTCTGGACCAGGGAAAGGACCTCGGAGAAGATCCGGAGGTCATCGTACGTCTCTCCCTTGGCCTGAACCCTCTGGGCGGTAAAATTGCCCCCCAGAAAGGCCAGGAGCAGGACTAAGATACACCAATACCTGAAGCGGCATTTCCCCTTCCCCTCATTGCTTTGCATACTACTGCTCCTCATCGATTCTCGCCCCCTGTCTTGAGGCCGATCACCTCGCCCACAGCCCGGGCGATCTCCTGGGCGGTCAGCCCGTAATGGGCCAACAGCGCTTGCGGCTCCCCCGAGGTGCCGAAGAGGTCCCTGACCCCGATCCTTCGCATCGGAGTGGGGCACTCCTCCGCCAACACCTCGGCCACGGCGCTTCCCAACCCCCCGAGGATCGAATGCTCTTCGGCGGTCACGATCGCCCCAGTGGTACGGGCCGCATCGAGAACGGCCTGCCGGTCCAGGGGCTTGATGGAGGACATGTTGATCAATCCCACCCGGAGCCCCTGCCCTTCCAGGAGGTCAATCGCTTTCAGGGCCTCGTGAACCATCAGGCCCGCAGCGATGATGGTCGCTTCCCGGCCGACCCGTTGGACCCGAGCCCGGCCCAGCTCGAAATCGAGGTCGGGGGAGTAAAGGACCGGGAACTTATCCCGGGCCAGGCGGATGTAAAACGGCCCTCGATTCTTGGCGGCAAACCGGATGGCTGCCCTGGCCTCATGGGCATCGGCCGGCACAATGACCGTCATGTTGGGCAGCACCCGCATCAACGCGATATCCTCCATGCACTGGTGAGAGGCCCCATCAGGTCCTACGGTGATCCCTCCATGCGTGGCCACGATCTTGACATTGTTTTTAGGATAACAGACGGATTGCCGGATCATTTCCCAGGCCCGGCCGGTCGCAAAGATGGCGAATGTGCTGGCAAAAGGGATCTTGCCAGAGGCCGCCAGCCCGGCGGCCGTATCGATCATATCCTGCTCCGAAACCCCCATGTTGAAGAACCTTTCGGGAAACCTCTCTCCAAACTTGGAAGTCCGCGTAGAACTGGAAAGATCGGAATCCAGGACCACGATATCCTCATTCTCGCTGCCCAGCTCCACCAGGGTATCCCCGTACATCTCCCGGGTGCCCAGCATCTCTACCACAGCTTCTCCTCCTTTTCAAGATAAGTTTTAGGTTTTAAGTTTTAGGTTTTAAGCTCCTAAAACTTAAAACCTAAAACTTAAAACCCAAAAATGGAAATTCCTATACGATTAAATCAGACTTGCAATTCCTTCAGGGCAAGCTCCAACTCCTGGGGAGTGGGGACCGTCCCATGGTATTTGACCTGGTTCTCCATGAAGGAAACCCCTTTGCCTTTGACCGTATGGGCCACGATCATGGTAGGCCGGCCCTTGGTATTTTCCGCGCAATCCAGGGCGGCCAGGATCTCCTCGAAGCGATGACCGTCCACCTCCAAGACATGCCAGCCAAAGGCCTCCCACTTGCGGGCGATCGGCTCGACGGCCATCACCTTGCTGACCGGGCCATCGATTTGGAGGCCATTGTTATCCGTGATGGCACAGAGGTGGTCGATCTTGTAATGGGCGGAGGTCATGGCCGCCTCCCAGATCAGACCCTCCTGTGACTCCCCATCGCCCAGGAGGACATACACCCGACAATCCTTCCGGTTCAACCGGGTCGCCAGGGCAATGCCATTGGCCTGGGAGAGGCCCTGGCCCAGAGAGCCCGTGGAGACCTCGATACCGGGAGTCAACCCGCTATAAGGATGGCCCTGGAGAAGGCTGCCCAGCTGCCGTAAGGTCTCAAAGTGCTTCCGGTCAAAATAGCCACATCGGCCCAACACCGCATAAAGGACAGGCACCCCATGCCCCTTGGAGAGCACAAACCTGTCCCGTTCCTCCCAATCGGGCCTCTCAGGGTTATGCCGCATCTTGGCAAAGTAGAGAGCCGTCACGATCTCCACGGCAGAGAGAGAGCCCCCCGTATGACCCGAGCCCGCCTTCGCCAACATCTTCAGGATGTCGATACGGACCTGCCGGGCGATTTCCTTCAACTCCGCGACCCTATCTTCTTCCATGCACCCATCTCTCCTCTTGATTAGGCTCAATCACAGGCTCGATCCATCCGGGAACCCCCGAACCAATCTGGGCATAACATACCATAAGAATGAAGGCGGGCGCAAGCCTAAAATGCCCACATTTCAAGCATTTTCTCCCATAAAACGGTAAGCCTCCTCCAGGGTGGGAATGCCCGCTCGGCCCCCCAGTTGCCGGCATTTCAAGGCGGCCACCGCGTTGGCGAAGGCCAACCTCTCTGACAGACCCCAACCCTGGAGCAACCCATAAATGAAGCCCGCATGGAAGAGATCGCCCGCCCCCGTGGTATCCACCGCCTTCACCTTGTACCCGGGGCGATACCGGACCCCTTCGATGCTTAAGGCCATCGCTCCTTCCGTTCCCAGGGTCATGGCCACTTCTCGCGGCCCCAAGGAGGCGATCTCTCTCAGGGCTGCCTCTCGATCGGGATTCCCGGTGAAGGCCGTCGGGAAATTCCGATCCCCGATCAGAAAATCGGCGGCGCGAATCAGCTCTGCGGTCTTGGGGTGGATGGCATCGATGTCCAGGACCACGGGGATTCCCTCCTCCCTGGCCCACCGGGCCGCCTGGATTGCGGCATCGATCTCATGCCCATCCAGATGAAGGACCCGGCCGGCCGTCACCGCAGATCGGCTCACCTCCTGGGGGGTAAGGTCGGTCTTCTCATCCCGGTGCCAGACGATGGTTCGCTCGCCCGTTTGTCGGTCCACCATGATGAAGGCAAATTGCGAGGTCGCCCCTGGGGCCACCTTCAGATGCGTGATATCCACCCCCTCCTTTTTCAACTCTTGCCAGGTGTACCGGCCCAGCTCATCCTCCCCCACCTTGCCGATGTAAGAAGTGGCCAGGCCCCAGCGCGTTAGGGCGACCAGGGCGGTGGCGACCTGGCCCCCCGCTTCCCGCTTAAACTCCAACATCTTCACCTTCGAATCGAACCGGGGAAAATGGGGCACTACACACAGGTAGTCCACGGCATTCAGCCCCAGACCGACCACGTCGTAGGGCTTACTCCTATCCAATCCCACCACGCCATTCCCCTCCCTCGTTCAGCTCGCAAACTTTCCTCATCCATTATATCAAATATCGTTTTTTTTGATGAGGTTTCACCCCGAAAATCTGGACAGATCACTCTTGACAAAGCCCCCTAGGAATGTTAGCATCCGCTTCATCATGGGATATCGGCCGAGGCCCGAAGCTTGCTTTTCCATGATCTCCCACAGAGATCCTACCTTGCGCGTCCATCAAGACTGGGGGAGCGCCTGTCTTATCTTAGGTGTTATCCGGGATACTTTATTCTATGGGTACTACGAAGCAAGAGCCAGGTTTCAGCAAAACGACAATGGATATAGAGAAGGAGGAACGGAATGGCTGGGATCATCGCGGCTGGGGCTTACATACCCCTCTACCGGGTCGGAAAGGAGACGAGCGGTTGGGGCTCCTCGGCGGAGAAGGCGGTGGCCAACTTCGACGAGGACAGCGTGAGCATGGGAGTGGCGGCTGCCCTGGACTGCCTCAAAGGGATCGACCGCGGTTCGGTCGATGCCCTCTTCTTCGCCTCCACCACCTCACCCTATCAGGAGAAACAGGCGGCCACGATCGTGGCCACGGCCCTGGACTTGCGGCCGGATGTCTTCACCACGGACTGCACCAACTCATTGAGGTCTGGGACGGCCGCCTTGCGGATGGCCCTGGATGCCATCAAGGGCGGCTCCGCCAAACGGGCTTTGGTGGTCGCCGGCGACTGCCGCATGGGTCCCCCTAAGGGGAGCTTCGATCGGACCTCGGGGGATGGGGCTGTCTCCCTCCTGGTGGGAGAGGCGGACGTCGCCGCGAGCGTCGAGGCCAGTCACGCGATCTCTCGGGAGATCGTGGACGTGTGGCGGGTTGAGGGGGAGGCCTTCGTCCGCTCCTGGGAGGACCGGTTCGTGATCACCCAAGGTTACCAGAAGGTGATCCAGGAGGCGGTCTCGGGCCTCCTGAAGAAATGCAACCTCACCCCGAAGGACTTCGCCAGGGTGGTCCTTTATGGCCCCGATGCCGGATCTCACACCGCGGTGGTCCGGGCCCTGGGGTTCGATCCCAAGACGCAGGTCCAGGACCCGCTCTTTGGCTCCGTGGGCAGCGCGGGAGCAGCCCACGCCCTGATGCAGCTGGTGGCCGCGCTGGAGCAGGCCAAGCCCGGTGACCGGCTGCTGCTGGCCAACTATGGCGATGGCAGCGATGCTTACATCCTACAGGCCACCGACCGGGTCGGGCAGGCTGTGGATGGACGGATGGGCATGAAGGGCCATCTGGCCTCCAAAAAGCTCCTCAAGAGTTACGATACCTATATCCGCTGGCGCCAATTCATGCCCTCGGAGGCAGCCCGCCGCCCGCCGATGATGGGTCCATCGGCCTCGGCCCTGCTCCGGGAACGAGAGAAGAACCTGAAGCTTTATGGCGTCAAGTGCAAACAGTGCGGCACCACCCAATTCCCCCCGCAACGGGTGTGCACGCGGTGCCACGCCAAAGATAACTTCGAACCGGTGCGACTCTCAGACCGAAAGGGCACGCTATTCACTTACGCCATGGACTATATCGCCGGCTCCGTCGATCCGCCTCTGGTGGTGAGCGTGGTCAACTTCGAGGGCGGAGGTCGGATGCTGTGTGCCATGACGGACCGAGAGGCGAACGAGATCCAGGTGGATATGCCGGTGCAGATGAGCTTCCGCAAGCTCTTTCAGGCCGGCGGGATCCACAACTATTATTGGAAGTGCATTCCGGTTAGGGGCTAATCCATTGAAAATTGAAAATTGAAAATTTAGATTC
>JACOWJ010000052.1 GCA_016176845.1 Nitrospinota bacterium | reverse complement strand
TGGCCACTACGTTGAAGCACCTGGTCAGGAAACCGGTGACGATCCAGTATCCCAAGGAGAGGATGGAGCTCTCCCCTCGTTATCGAGGTCTGCATATCCTGATGAAGGACGAAGAGGGCAAGGAGCTCTGCAACGCCTGCGGCCTCTGCGCGCGGACCTGCCCCGATGCGGCCATCGAAGTGGTCGGGACCGGCAAGGGCAAGGAGAGGGTGGTGGAATCGTACACGATCGACCTCACCCGCTGTATGTTCTGCGGGCTTTGCGTGGAGGCCTGCCCACGCAATGCCCTCCGGATGACGGATTTCTATGAGCTGGCCGATTACAGTAGGGACGCCCTCAAGGCGGACAAGGCCGTCCTGGAGGTGCGCCATGTCCCCAAGCAATATAAGAAGTGAGGAATTTGAAAGATGGATCTTGGCTTTTTCCTGCTGTTTGCTGGGCTGGCGGTATTCTCGGCTCTGATGGTGGTCACTCAGAAGGACGTGGTCCATTCGGCCCTCTTCCTGGTTTCTACTCTGTTCTGGGTGGCTTCCCTGTACGTTCTTTTGCAGGCCGAGTTCCTGGCGGCAGTCCAGGTGCTGGTCTATGCCGGGGCCATCATGGTGTTGATCCTCTTCACGGTTTTGTTGATCCAGATGGAAGAGGTCCAGAAGACGAACCCCTGGCATCGGCAGTGGCCCCTGGCCTTGTTGCTGGGCCCGTTCCTGCTGCTGGAGATCGTATTGATCGTTCGGAGAGGGCTCTTTCCCTTCCAGTTGGGAGAGTTTACCTCGGATAAGTTGGCGGCTGTGGGCAACACGGAGGCCTTCGGCCAAATCCTGTTTACTCGCTATTTTTTCCCATTCGAAGTGGCCTCGGTCCTGCTGCTGGCAGCCATGATCGGGGCTATCGTTTTGGCCAAAAAGGAGCTCGGGAAGTAATCCTATGGTACCGATCACTTACTACCTGTGGCTGGGAGCGATCCTCTTTATGATCGGGGCTGTTGGGGTCCTGACCCGCAGAAACGCGATCATCATTTTGATGTGCATTGAGCTGATGCTGAATGGGGTCAATGTCACCTTGATTGCCTTCGCTCAACGTTTAGCGGATCTGGGCGGCCAGGTATTTGCCATTTTTGTAATTACCGTGGCTGCGGGAGAGGCCGCTGTGGGGCTGGCGATCATCATATCCCTCTTCCGGAACCGGTCTACCCTGAACGTGGATGAGATCAACTTGTTAAAGTGGTAAACGACGAAGTGAGGAGGCTTCCGTGTCCCAGTACGTCTGGCTGATCCCGTTGTTTCCCATCCTGGCCGTGCTGATTAACGGCCTATTCGGCCGCAAATACATTCGTGACAAGGCCCATTACCTGGCTGTGGGCTCTGTGGGCCTCTCCCTACTCGTCGCCATTGGGATCTTCATCGAGGTGGCCTTCCTGGGGGGCGGAGGAGATTATATCCTCTACCCGTGGATCTTCTCGGGGCAGCTGTCGGTGAACGTCGGTTTTCTCGTGGATCCCCTGAGTGCCATCATGCTGATGGTGGTCTGCGGGGTGGGCTTCCTGATCCATGTCTACTCCGTCGGATATATGCACGGGGATGGCGGCTACTACCGGTTCTTCACCTACCTGAACCTCTTCATGTTCTCCATGCTCATTCTGGTCCTGGGGGACAATTACCTGGTGATGTTCGTCGGTTGGGAGGGCGTGGGGCTTTGCTCCTACCTGCTGATCGGTTTCTGGTTCGAGAAGCGGTCGGCCGCCGATGCGGGCAAGAAGGCCTTCATCGTGAACCGGATCGGTGATGCGGGCTTCCTGTTGGGCATCTTCCTGATCTTCGCCCACCTGGGCGGACTGGATTATCATACCGTTTTTGCGAACGCGCACAATCTCAGCACCGGCGTGGCCACGGCCATTACCCTGTGCCTCTTCCTGGGGGCGATGGGAAAATCTGCCCAACTCCCTCTTTACGTTTGGCTGCCCGACGCCATGGAGGGCCCGACCCCGGTGAGCGCCCTGATCCATGCCGCCACCATGGTCACCGCCGGCGTTTATATGGTGGCCCGCAGCAACGCCCTCTTTATGATGGCCCCGGTCTCGATGGCTACGGTGGCCCTCGTGGGGGCCGCCACCGCCATCTTCGCCGCCTCCATTGGCCTGGTGCAGAACGATATCAAGCGGGTGTTGGCTTACTCCACCGTCAGCCAGCTGGGTTACATGTTCCTCGCTTGTGGCGTAGGGGCCTTCGCGGCGGGCATCTTCCATCTGATGACGCATGCCTTCTTTAAGGCCTTGCTCTTCTTGGGCTCGGGGAGCGTCATCCATGGCATGAGCGGGGAGCAGGACATGCGCAAGATGGGAGGGCTGCGGCGCCACATGCCCATCACCTTCCTCACCTTCGCCGTCGCGACGATCGCTATCGCGGGCATCCCGCCCTTCGCGGGCTTCTTCAGCAAGGACGAGATCCTCTGGCAGGCCTTCAGCAGCCCTCATGGGCATATCGGGCTTTGGCTCATCGGGGCGGTCGCGGCGGGGATGACCGCCTTTTACATGTCCCGGCTGGTCTTCATGACCTTCTTCGGGGAGTCCCGCGTGGACGAGCATGCCGCCCATCACCTTCATGAGTCGCCCAGGAACATGACGGTTCCCCTGAGCATCCTGGCGGTGCTCTCGGTGGTCGGGGGATGGGTGGGGATCCCTCAGGCCTTGGGAGGCTCCAACCGGATCCACGCCTTCCTGGCGCCGGTCCTGGGAGGGCATGGCGAGGCGGCGGCCCATGGGGCGGTCGTCCACCATCCTTCGGCAGTCGCGGAATACGGGTTGATGTTGCTCTCCGTTGCCATTGCCCTTGGGGGGATCGGTCTGGCCTACCAGATGTACTTGAGGCGACCCGAGCTGCCCGCCCGGTTGGCTCAAAGGTTCCCGGGGGTCTACGCGGCCCTGTCGAACAAATACTGGGTGGACGAGGTGTACCTCTACTTCATCGTGAACCCCATCAAACGATTAACTCGCTCCTTGTGGAAGTTCGATGCCAACCTGGTGGATGGGGCGGTCAACGGGGCCGGTTGGCTGACGCTATGGAACAGCTTCACCTCCGGCCGCTTCGATCTCTCCGCAGTGGATGGGGCGGTGAATGGCGTCGGCACGCTGATCACGGCCGGGGGTAAGGCCTTCCGGCGGCTCCATACGGGCCTGGTTCAGAATTATGCCCTGGCGATGTTCCTAGGGATCTTCGTGTTGGTAAGTATCTATTGGCTCTCGTAGCTTGACCGTATAGGAATTTCCATTTTCAAGTTTCAAGTTTCAAGTTTTAGGTTTTAAGTTTTAAGACCTAAAACCTAAAACTTAAAACCTAAAACTTATCTTGATAGCAGAGGAACCCTCAAGATGCCAAAGTTGATCGAGTTTTCTGCGCCCATCCTAACCATCACCTGCTTCTTGCCGCTGTTGGGGGCCTTCTGGATCGCCCTCTTCACGAAGAAAGAGCAGGAGAAGCTGATCAAGTACGGCGCGTTCGTGATCTCCCTGGTGGATTTCGTCATCTCTCTCCCGCTGGTCTACTATTTCGATCCCAGCACCCACAACTTCCAGTTTGCGGAGAGATATTCCTGGATCCCTTCTATCGGGGTCACCTACCTCATGGGCATTGACGGGATCAGCATCCTGCTGGTGATGCTGACCACGCTGCTGTCGGCCATCGCGGTCCTCTGCTCCTTCGCGGCGATCACGGAGAGGTTAAAGGAATATTACGTCTGCCTGCTGTTGCTGGAGACGGGGATGTTGGGGACGTTCATGGCCCTGGACTTCTTCCTCTTCTATGTCTTCTGGGAGATCATGCTGGTCCCGATGTACTTCCTCATCGGTGTTTGGGGTGGAGGAAGGAAGCTTTACTCGGCGATCAAGTTCTTTCTTTACACCCTCTTCGGCAGCGTCCTGATGCTCTTGGGGATCCTGTCCCTCTATTTCCTGCATTTCCAGGCAACGGGGGATCTGACCTTCGACATCGTCAAGATCACCTATCAGCTCCAGATCAGCCGGGACGTGCAGTTCTGGCTCTTCCTGGCCTTCTTCATCGGATTTGCCATCAAGGTGCCCATGTTCCCCTTCCACACCTGGCTCCCCGATGCCCACACGGATGCCCCCACGGCGGGCAGTGTGATCCTGGCGGGGGTCCTCCTGAAGATGGGGACTTATGGATTCATCCGCTTCAACCTGCCCATTTTCCCTGAGGCCAGTAAGATGCTCGTGCCCTTCATGGTGCTCCTATCCGTCATCGGTATCATTTACGGGGCGCTGGTGGCCATGGCACAGCAGGACATCAAGCGGCTGGTGGCCTATTCCAGCGTCAGCCACCTGGGGTTTGTCATGTTAGGGCTGTTTGCCCTGAACCCTCAGGGGATCGCCGGCGGTTTGCTCCAAATGATCAACCATGGCCTCAGCACGGGGGCCCTCTTTTTGATCGTGGGCATGGTCTACGAGCGACGTCACACCCGGATGATCTCGGAATACGGAGGCCTATCCCACCAGGTCCCGGTCTTCACGGTGATCTTTGCCATTACCATGTTCTCCTCGATCGGCCTTCCTGGCCTGAATGGCTTCGTGGGGGAGTTTTTGATCCTGATCGGCGCCTTCCAGGCGAGCTGGCTCTATGCCCTTTTCGCGGTCTCCGGCATTGTCCTGGGGGCGGCTTACATGCTGTGGCTCTTCCAGCGGATGATGTTCGGACAGATCACCAACCCGGCCAACCGCAATCTCGCCGATTGCAACCTGCGGGAGGTCGTCTACATGGTCCCCATCCTGATCTTTATGTTCTGGATCGGCCTCTATCCCAAGCCGTACCTGGACATGATGGGTCCCACCGTCGAGAAGCTGGTGGAGCGGGTGAACCACCCCACCTATCAGGCGGTGGCTAAAAAGAGCCAGGGGACAGAGCAGGGGAGAGCCGGCACGGTTCAGCGAGTCGCGGGGAAGGCCAATCCCGAAGGGACTCCCATGAGAGCCAAGGTGAATTCACCCCAGCTATCTGGCGACCCGGCTGCCCCGCTTCCCCAAGTTTCCCCGGCCAGCGCAGGGCATGGAAATGGAGCAACGGGATCGACGCCGGAGGGACGAAGGTAATGGTCCAGACGCTCAATATCCCCCTTCCAGACCTCTCGGCGATCGCCCCTGAGCTGATCCTGACGGCCTGGGTGTGTGGCGTGCTCCTGATCGATCTGTTCATCCCCAAGGATCGGAAGCATTACGTCGGGATCCTCAGCCTGGTGGGCCTGACGTTGACCTTCCTCTGCAGTGGGTACCTCTACCTGCGGGGCGAGAACCTCTCCCTCTTCGGCGGGATGTTGGCGGTCGATGGCTTCGCCCTCTACTTCAAGATGGTCTTCGTGGTGGTCGTGATGCTGACCATCGCCATCTCCCTGAGGTACCTCCCATTGGAGGAGATCAATCTGGGGGAATATTACGGGATCTTGCTGTTCGCCACGCTGGGGATGATGGTCATGGCGGCCAGCACGGACCTGATTACTATCTACCTTTCCCTGGAGCTGATGTCCCTATCGATTTACATCCTGGCGGGCTTCATCAAGAAAGACCCCAAGTCGATCGAGGCCGCCCTGAAGTATTTCCTGCTGGGGGCGTTCTCCTCGGGAATCTTGCTTTACGGGATGGCCTTGCTGTATGGCCTCTCGGGCACCACCAACCTGAGCGGGATCGGGAGCTACTTCGCCCAGCATGACCTGAGCCATGAGCCTACGGCGATCCTGGCGATGATCCTGCTGATTGCGGGATTTGCCTTCAAGATCGCGGCGGTGCCTTTCCACATGTGGGTCCCCGATGTGTACGAGGGCGCCCCGACGCCGGTGACCGCCTTCATGTCCGTGGGACCCAAAGCGGCCGCATTTGCCGCCCTGATGCGCATCTTCCTGGTGGCCATCGTGGCGGTTCGCCCCCACTGGAACTCTATTTTCTGGGGGCTGGCGGTCCTATCCATGACGATCGGGAACGTGGTGGCGATCGCGCAGACCAGCCTGAAAAGGATGCTGGCCTATTCCAGCATCGCCCATGCGGGGTACGTCCTGATTGGAATTGTGGCGGGCAATCAGATCGGCTATGCCAGTGTTCTGCTTTACGTCCTGGTTTACGTCTTCATGAACCTGGGAGCCTTCAGCATGATCATCCTCCTGTGCACCAAGAGCGGTCGGGGGGATCAGATCAAGGATTTCACCGGGCTGGCCCGGGTGAATCCCTGGGCGGCGGCGGCCTTCGTGGTCTTTTTCCTCTCGCTCGCGGGCATCCCTCCCACGGGAGGCTTTGTGGGGAAGCTTTACATCTTCGCCGCAGCCATTCAGGCCAATTACGTGGGGTTGGCCATCATCGGGGTGCTCAACAGCGCCATCTCTCTCTATTACTATTTCCGCGTGGTCATGGCCATGTATATGGAGGAGCTCCCCGGCCCGCTGCACCTCTCCACCCATCCGGTCCTGGTCTTTGCCCTCACCGTGATGGTACTGGCCACCCTTTTCCTGGGGCTTTACCCGGGTCCCTTCATCGATGCCGCCATGAGCTCCATGGCTCCCCTGTTGCCCAAAGCGGGGGTTCTGGCCTCACACTTTTAGGGGTTACGGGACCGGTGATCGAGCGAAAAAACCCCCTTGACTTCTTCCGATCCAAGATGGTATCTTTTCAGACCATCATGGCCAGGCAAAGTTGGCCGCCGCCGAGAATGCAAATGGGCTCCAGAAAGGCGCGGGCATTTTCACGGTAAAAATATTTGGGGCGTAGCCAAACGGCAAGGCAGCGGACTCTGGATCCGCCATCTGAAGGTTCGAATCCTTCCGCCCCAGCCACTTCCTTAGGATCGTGGACTAAATAACTTGCCCATTTGGTTCCTTTAGGTTTTAAGTTTTAAGCCCTAAAACCTAAAACTTAAAACTTAAAACCTATTATCCCATTCGACCATGGGAAAGTTATTTGGTCGCCAGTCCTTAATGACACTTCGATAACCTTAAGCGAGACCTTGAGCGAGCCAACCCGTTTTAGCAACTTCATCCGCCAGATCATTGAAGCCGACATCGCCGCCGGCAAGAACGGCGGCCGGGTGGTGACCCGCTTCCCCCCCGAGCCCAATGGCTACCTTCATATCGGCCACGCCAAGTCGATTTGTCTCAACTTTGGCCTGGCCCGGGACTATGGCGGCCGTTGCCACCTGCGCTTCGACGACACCAATCCTTTGAAGGAGGACATCGAGTACATCGAGGCGATCAAGGAGGACGTGTGCTGGCTGGGCTTCGATTGGGGCGAGCACCTCTACCATGCAGCCGACTACTTCGACCAGCTTTACGAGTGGGCGGTCAAGCTGATCCGGGCGGGCAAGGCCTATGTCTGCGATCTTACCGCCGACCAGATCCGCGACACCCGCGGCACGCTCACCGAGCCTGGCAAGGAGTCACCCTACCGCAACCGGTCGGTCGAAGAGAACCTGGATCTGTTCCGGCGCATGAGGGCCGGCGAGTTTCCTGACGGCGCCAGGGTGCTCAGGGCTAAGATCGACATGGCCTCGCCCAACCTCAACCTTCGCGACCCGGTCATGTACCGCATCCGTCACGAGGTCCATCACCGGACCGGTGACCGGTGGTGCATTTACTCGACTTACGACTGGGCGCATGGCCAGTCTGACGCGATCGAGGGCATCACCCACTCCATCTGCACGCTCGAGTTCGAAGATCACCGGCCGCTGTATGACTGGTTCCTCGATCAGATCGACCCTCCGCATCGGCCCCGGCAGATCGAGTTTGCCCGCCTTAACCTGAGCTTCGCGGTGATGAGCAAGCGCATGCTGAACGAGCTGGTCCGGGACGGCCACGTTTCGGGCTGGGACGATCCCCGGATGCCGACCCTCGCAGGGCTCAGGCGCCGCGGTTACACTTCCGAGGCAATTCGGGAATTCTGCGAGCGCATCCGCGTCGCCCGCGCCGACAGCACGGTGGATATGGAACTGCTCGAGAACACCGTGCGCGAGGATCTCAACCCGCGGGTGCCCCGCGTCATGGCCGTGCACCGGCCGCTCAAGGTGGTGATCGAAAATTACCCCGAGGATCGGGTCGAGGAGGTGGAGGCGCCCAACTTCCCCGACGACCCGCCGCGGATGGGCCTGCGCAAGCTTCCCTTCTGCCGTGTGATTTATATCGAGCGCGACGACTTCATGGAGAGCCCGCCGAAGAAGTTCCATCGCCTGTCGCCCGGCCGCGAGGTGCGGCTGCGCTGGAGCTACGTGATTCAGTGCACCGGGGTGGTGAAGGACGAGCGCACCGGGGAGGTCGTGGAGCTGCGCTGCACTTATGACCCGGACACGCTCAACGCGCCGCTGCCAGAGGGCCGGAAGATCGGCGGCACGATCCACTGGGTATCGGCGGCGCACGCGCTCAAGGCGACGCTGCGGCTGTACGACCGGCTGTTTACCGTTCCCAACCCGGCCGGCGGTGAGGCCGACTTTAAGACCTACCTCAACCCGAGCTCGCTCCAGGTGCTCCAAGAGGCACTGGTCGAGCCGAGTCTGGCCGAGGCCAGGCCCGGCGATCGCTTCCAATTCGAGCGGAAGGGGTTCTACGTCGTCGATCTCAAGGATTCGCAGCCCGGGATGCCGGTGTTCAACCTCATCGTGCCGCTGCGCGACACCTGGGCCAAGATGGTCAAGACTGGCCAGACGGAATAATTGCCCTTTACTAACCCCTAACCCCTGTCTTGCCCTATTTCGGTCGAGTCAGCCTGCCCAAAAGGTAATCGACCTCCTCCTCTCCCGTCCCTCGATTTCCTTGGGTTTGCACCAAAAGGATATACGGGCCAAAGGGGCCCCCATAAACGGAAGGCTTACTTTTCGCTCCTTGCCAGGAAATCCTCTCCAGAGTGAGGTAAGCGAACTCCTTTTCGCCTTTCCGTTGGATCTTTTTCCCCTCCTTCCAGAACTTTTGGGCTTCCTCCTTACGATCGAAGACCAGCAGGGCCCAGGCCAGATCCTTTCCTTTATCCCGCTTATCGAAGCCCTTCAGGGAAAAATAACTAATAAACTTCAACCCTTGGGAGGAGGGGATAGGCTCCAGGGCCTTCCAGGCCGGGTGGACGGATGCGGGGGGAGGGTCCAGGGAAAAGGCATAGCTGGGCTCCGCACTTGCGTTTCCCTCGATTACTCTATGCCCGGCAAAACTCACGAGACTTTGGTGATCTTGGGAAAACGCCTGGAGCTCCACCGTATGGAAGTCCTTATAATGCTCGATCAATCCAGCCACCAGGCGATTTCCTCGGTAAGTCGCCTCCTGGCCCCGGCCATAGGAGAAGGCGGCTTTAAACTCCAGCGTGAACAGGGGGATCTCTCCCAGCAAGTCCTTCAGTTCTTTTACGCAGGCCTTACAGATCTTCTCCGTCCGAGATTTCTGTTTCTGCTCGCCGTTAAGGGATTGGTTGATCCTCCGGAAGATGTTCTCGACCTCTTTCAAGTTGACCGGGTTCGCCAACACCTCTGTCCATTGGGTGTTAAATATTCCCAGGGAGGGAATCTTCTGCTCATTGTAAACCTTGAGGTCGCGAAGAAGGGTTTGCTCGAATGGGGGCAGCCTCCTCTTGACCTGGTCCAGATCGACGGGGTTCTCCAGCCATTCCGGAAGGCTTTTCACCCTCTTCACGAACTGGTTGTATTCCCCCGACCTCTTGGAAATTTCCTTTAATTCAAAGAGCGGGCTGACCATCCAGCCTTCTATCCCTTTGACGAGCTTTTCCTCCCAGTAGGCATCCAGGGCATACAGGGGGGATCGCGTCCCCCAGAGAGCGAGGATGAAAAGGGCCATGGCCAGCGCAGCGATCTCCCGAAGGTTAACCGTGAAAATGCCCGAGTCTCTCTGGAGTCGATTTTCATTCTCAAGGGCGGCCAGGGCTACCTGGCCATGACCATTTGCTGGTTTATGCCAGAGGCACATCGATCGACTCCACCTCTATTCAATCGTGATGGTTGCCGTGGTGTTCCGGGCAGTTCCCGGGTCTCCCGGGAAGCTGAAGGCCACATCATATTTATACTTCCCCGACTCGATAAAGCAGAGACTGGCCGTGGACCCGTTGGGGATCCAGGTCGATACGAAGCTTCCATCGGGTCCCACCACAAAATTGACCGGTTCTCCTTCTGTTCTCCCTTGAACGTGATGCTCAAAGGAGAGTACCCATCATTGAGCCAGATCATGGCAGTGCCCTTCTTCGCCTTGATGTTCAAAGGGCGTACTCCTTTAACATCGTTCACCGTTACGATTTGGTAGCCGATCTCCTCCCCTTTGATCTTCTCCGGAGGGACCCTCTTCTTTTCTTGAGCCTGCAGGGTGTTGATCCATGCGAATAGGAAAAGCAGACTGCAGCCCAGGATGACCGACACAACCCCTTTTCTCATGGCAAATCCTCCTTATGGTTTACTGCTTTCCGTTCACCAAAAATCGCGGACGAGCCCATGCGATGAGGGCTGGCAGGAAGAGCAAGGCCCCCACCATATTGACGAACGTCACCACGGTAAGCATCCCCCCCATGATCGCCTGGAACCGGATACCAGAGAGAAGGAGGGTGGCTACTCCGACGGCGATCGACATCGCCGTGTAGAAGATCGCCCCGCCGGAGGTGGTCATCGCTTTTACCCAGGCCTTTTCCAGGTCTGGCTCCGCGCTGGCCTCCTCTTTTAACCGGCTGACCACGTAGAGTGCATAGTCCACCCCGAGGCCCATGCCCAAGGAAGCGATGGGAAGGGTATAGATAAACAGCCCAATCCGCCCATATCCCATCACTGCATACGTGATCAGGCAGCCCAGGCCCAACGTCAAAAGGATCATGAACGAGGCCACGAAGGAGCGGAAGGTCAAGAGACAGAAGAGGAAGACCACCGCCGAGATCTGGAGCAAGTTCCCCAGCTGGCCCCGCTTGATCTCCTCCATGATGGCGGCATAGACCCCGATGATCCCGGCCGCCGGCTTGATATCGACGCAGACGTTTTCCGGGCTTTTCGCCAGGAACTCGTCGGTGTCCCGGAGGATCTCGCGGATGGTCTGGCCCCGGTGATCCTTGACGAAGAGCGTCAGGTTCGCCTCGCGAAAATCCATCTCGAAGTAGCCCTTGGAAGCCTCCGGCCCCCCGGATCGCGAGAACCTCTCCAGGTACTCCGCGATGAGCCTCCGCTCCTTAGGGAGGATCTCCCAGCGGGGGTCGTTATCGTGGGAGACCCGGTTCATGCTGATCAGCACGTCCACGTAAGAGCGGCTTCCCCGGATATCTTCCCGCTCCTCCAGGTGGCGCTGCAGGCGGTGGATCTTCCGGACCACCTGCGGATCCCACAGGTCGAACTCCCGCTGTCCCTCGATGTACAACTGGTAGGGATTGGTCCCCGTGAAATGGTTGTTGATGGCCTCGGCCCGGTTGTATTCCGAGCTCTGCCAGAAGATGGGGGAGCCGGGCTGCATTTCGCCCACCTCCAGGCGGGCGGCGCCGGCGATCCCGATGGCCAGAAGGATCAGGGCCAGGGCCCCCACCAGACCCTTGCGGTGGTAAGAGATCAGGGCGATCCGCTCCAGGATCTTCCCCAAGAACTGCCCCCGGCTCTTGAACCGGGCCAGCTCCTTCTCGCTGGGGGCGGGCAGGATCGCCAGGAAGGCCGGCAGGAAGACGATGGTAGTGAGCAGGATCCGCAGGACCCCATAGGTCGCCAGGCCCGCCATCATCTGGATCAACCGGAACGGGACGATCAACAACGTGGCGAACCCGGCCCCATCCGTGATGATCGAGGAGAGGCCAGGGACGAAGAGGTGCGCCAGGGCCTCCTCGGCCGCCTTCTGATTGTCTCTCCACCGGTCGAACTCCTCGTAGTACCGATTGAGGATCTGGACCGAGTGGCTCACCTCGATCGCCATGATCATGAAGGGCACGATGATGCTCATGATGTCGATCTGGATCCCCAAGAGCGCCTCGCTGCCCAGGCCCCATACGACGGTGACCAGGCCGGCCCACAGGGGGATCAATACCCCCCGGGCCGTGCCGAAGGCGAAGAGGAGCAGGACCATGGTGATCCCGATCGCCAGGGCAAAGAGGAGAATCATCTCCCGCATGTGGGTGTATAGATATCCCATGGCGATGGGCCTCCCGGAAAGGAAGAACCGGGTGTGGGAATCTCCCTCCTTCTCGATGATCTGTTTCACCTGGTTGAAGAGATAGAGGTAATCTTTATCCGAGAAGAACTGAACCTGAATGACCGTCGATTTCCGATCGCGGGAGATCAGAGGGCCATAGATCCGCTCGTCGTTCAGCAAGGTGCGGCGGTAACTTGTTCCCTCCACGCCGTCCCCACGGGGCCCACGGAAGACCCGTTCCACCATATCCTTCAGACTTTCGGTGGTCAGCATCGGGTAGCCATGCTCATCCGTGGTCGCATAGACATGTTTGAGCTTCCGGGATACGATGGAGACGACACCTCCGGGCACGACGCCGCTCAAGTGCTCCAACTGCTGCTGGATGCGGTAGAGCTTGCCCAGGGACTTGGGATCGAATACCTCGCCCTGCCGGACCTCCATGGCAATCTGGACCATGGCATACCCGCCGAAGACGCCGGTCATGTATCGATTGAGCTGGACGTAGGGGTGCCCCTCGGGGGCGATCTCCGTCAGGTGCTGGTCGAGGGAGATCTTCCTCAGCTGATAGGAGAAAAAGAGCGTAAGGGCAAGGACCAGGAAGAACAAGGGCCACCGGAGTCGGATGACGTTCCGGGCGAAGAGCCGGGCAAATACGTCCATTTTTCGCACCTACTTGACGACATTCGAGGAATGTCGAATTGAAAATTGAAAATTCAAAATTCAAAAATGAAAGGGCTGCTCATCCTGCTCCAACGGAGCAAGGCGGCGTTCATTTGGCATCTTTCACGCACCGAAAGCCGATCCCATTGCTGATCTCACCCGGCGGAGCCAGGATCTTGCGCGAGATCATGCCATCAGCCATTTCAGAGCTCCAATTCCCTCCTTTGACGACGATCTCCGTCCCGGAGCTGCTCTCCTCCCATGCGCGGCCTTGGGTGACCACCCCTTGGTACTCATAGGTCGAAGCGGTCCACTCCATCAGGTTGCTCGCCATGTCCCTCACTCCATAGGGGCTCTTATCGAATTTGAACTTTCCGATGGGTTGGGGCCCTTCGGTCTTTCCCCAGGCCGTTTTCCACAACTGCGCCATGGCCCCCTCGGGCTGGTTGCCCCATGGGAAAACTCGCAGATCTCCCCCCCGGGCGGCCTTTTCCCACTCCTCTTCGGTGGGGAGCCGTTTGCCCGCCCACCTGGCATAGGCCCGGGCATCCGACCAGCTCACGCTATGAACGGGGTGGTTCTCTTTTCCTGCCGGGAAGGTCCCGTTCTCCCAGTAAGAGGGCGGGGGATAATGCGTGTCGTCGATGAACTTCTTGTACTGCCCCTGAGTGACCTCGTGGGAATCGATGTAAAAGCCCTTCACGTGGACCTTCCGAGCGGTTCCGACCGGCTTTTGAAATCTGGCCTTGCCCCCCCAGATGTCGAAGTAGCCCCGCAATTCGGGGTCATCGCTGCCCATGGTGAACTCCCCCTCCGGGATAAAGATCATCTTGCCCAGGATCACTTCTGTAGCTTCTTCTTCTTTGGAGTCGGCGGAGATGCAGGCGGACAGGATCGGCAGGAAAAAGAAGATCATCGGGATCATAAGGATGCCCATGGAGATGCATGGCTTTTTCATTTTGTTCCTCCCTAATTTTATTTTTCTATCCTCCCTGGCCTGCCTTTCGGTCCAGCTCGGCCCGCAGGCGATCCAATTCCACTGCCAGCGCAGTGGCGCGGGCCTCAGCAGCGTGGCGGGCCTGAGCCTCTTCGGCAGCGCGGGCTTCGGCTTCGGCCGCACGGGCTTCGGCAGTGCGGCGGGCCTCGGCCTCCTCGGCCGGCGTCGGCAGCCATTTGCCTGTCTTCGGGTCATATAATCGGAGCACCCAGGGCATCCCTTCCTCTCCGTCGGTCTTCACCCACAGCTCCAGCCCCAGCACTTCGCTGACCAGGCTGATCTCTCCAGAGGGGGACTCCATCAGCGGTAGCCGTTGGTAGACCTCCTCCTCCAGCCGGTAGCCCCGCAGTACCGGAGAGAAGTATTCCCCCGTGGGATCGAACAGGAAATATTCCCGGATTCCCAACCCCTCGTACAGCCCCCGCTTCCATCCCAGATCTCCGCGCCACGATCGCTCCGAGGCGAACTCGTAGACCACGTCTGGGGGCTTGCCCTCCTCCCACAGCCGGTAGCTTCGCCGATTCCTCTTGGGCACCCCCAACGAGACCAATACATCCGGAGCCACCGACTTGGTGGGGTCGCCTTCGACGTAGTAGATCAGCAGATCGGCCCCGACGTAGACCCGGAAATCATCATGGTAATACTGCTCCAGGGCGAAGCGGGTATCGGTGATGCAGCGGTACTGCGGATCATTGTCGGCCATGGGCTCCCCATCCGAGTCGGGATAATCGATGATCGGCCGCTCCCGTCGGGGGGAGACTTCCTGTTCTACAGCGCGCATTGGCCTAACCTCTCGTTCAACTATAGTTCCCATTCTTGCCGGAATGCTGTTTTGATTTCACGAGCACCATGCACTACTCCAAGTATTTCCACATCATTGTTCAACTCTGTTGAGAAGTTCTTCCGTGGTCAACAATTCCCCGTTTTCAGCATCTCTAAGCCCTTCAAGAACTTGAGCGACAAAATTTACTTCATACATTATGTCTTCCAATGAACACTCATCAGGTAATCGTTTTATAGTTTCTATAGTTACTTCTTTAATCGAATCCATTTCAAATACCTCGCAAGCCTTGCCTGGCACATCCTATTTTGCCCATAGATGTTATCCTTGCCGGGTTTTTTGTTCATCATGTTGGGTGACACTACATTTTGCCTCTCCTGCATTTGCCATTGACCACTCAATGACGTTCATGCCGATATCGTAGCCTTCTTCCATGTAAATCTCGGCTGTTAGAACTTGTGGGTGACCCCGATGCGGATCTGGTCCCAGTCGTCCCAGCCGCCATAGGTGGTGTCGGACTTCCCCGAGAACCAGTTGTAGTCGAAATACATCTTGGTATTCTCCCCCAGGTCGCAGCTCAGTTCGATCCGTTGCCGCCAGTTGACTGGCCCCGACCTCAGGTGGTGGAAGGTGGTCACCGCCGGCAAGGGCTGGTCCTCCGCCCCCTCTTGTCCCTTTATCTGACCTTTTCTAAAAGTTCAAAGAAACGTTCTCTTATCATCCCAGCCGTTGTCATATTGGTGCGAATGTGTGTCACAGGGACAAGCTTTGGGCTGGTCTTTATGACAAGAGGTCTTTTTATGCCAGCCTTTGTCATTATAATATGATCTCCTCTCATCCTCTGGACAACAAAACCATCAAGTTCAAATATATTTACCAGGATTTCATAGTGAATAGGAATAATTTTTCTCTCGTACATTTAATTAATCTATATTACAACGGCGATATTTTCTTCCTCAACAGGTTTTCTTAGTTCCCATGAGGCATTAATTTTTAAAAAACCCGATTCTTCCAAAACATCCTCCAATGTCCCCATTATTTCGCATTCTTCAATAAAAGCCTTTATAGCCTCTTTAATGGAATTTTTAGCATCTTCAATGGTATCACCGAAGCTAGAAACATTTAGTTCTGGTGACAGTGCTACATAAACATCTTCTTCCTTAAATATCTCAATCTTTATAAATATATTCATAGCATCCATCTCTCTCATAATCGTCAAAGAGCCGTTTTTGTTCTTTTCTCCACTAAACAATTCTATAATTTTGGCAAATAACTTCTCTCCTTGCTCTCTCGAATAGAGGCAATGAATTTCTCCTTTCGCTTGTCAAACTCTTGTGTCCGCTTCAGAGATTCTTCTGCAGAAAGCTTAGCCCGTAGTAGCCGCTCGATCTTGATCTCTTTAATGTCTTTTAGTCTCCTTGGCATTTGGAAATTCCTCAAAATGTGAAACCGCAAAGTGTTCACGACACAAAGGGGTGAACTATCTAGATAACCGCCACCCAACCACAAATTATACTGAGATTTCCAAGGCGCCTCAAGGGGTGCGCCCCGAAGGGTCTCCAGGTCCCTGGGGACACCCTGGAAATCTCAGCCAGTCAAAATCTCCGGCCAGGCCGTTAAAACTTGTGGGTGACCTTAAAGCGGAACAGGTCCCAGTCGTCCCAGCCGCCATAGCCGGTGTCAGAGTCCCCCGAGAGCCACATGTACTCGAAAGACAACTTGGTGTTCTCCCCCAGGTCATAGCCCAGCACGTACTGCTGCCGCCAGCTGGCCGGCCCCACCAGGTTGACGTACGTGGTTATCGACGGGGTCAGCCGGTCCTCCGTTCCCTCCAACGGATACGACAAGCTCCAGAGCAAGACGTTGGCGTTGAGCCTTCTCGTACCGCTCCTCAGGGGCCGGTTGAGCCATCGCTGGTCGATGTACAGGATATTCACGCCCAGATCGGTCAGGAACTTGGTGGTGACGGTGACGCCAGTGTCCATGCGGTTCGACTTCTTGAAGCCGTCATTGAACCGCAGGTTCCGCCTGGCGATGATCCCCCGCTGCGCCGCGGTGAGGCCGGGGTAGACGGTTGCCAGAGAGGCTGCAGTGGTGTTCTCCCGGGCGTCCGCCACCGGGACGCCGAAGACGAAGTTCTGCTCCCACTTGAAGAGCCAGTAGCGGCCCGCCCAGTAGAAGTTCTTGTCTGTCCCCCACATGAAGTGCTCCTTGCGGGTAAACTTCAGCTCGTTCGGCCGCGCGACACAGGGTGAGGTTGGGGTGGCAGTGCAGCCTCGCCCCTGCCTCACCCCTCGCCGGAAGTTGGTAAATCCGCCCTCGAAGTCCGACAGCCACCAGAGGCCCGTCTGCCATCCCTCCCCCAGGACGGGGATCCACTGCGTCCCATGCATGGGCCCGGCGAACTCGACGTTGAAGGCCCACTCGCTCCCGCCGAAGGACCAATCGGTGGGGTCGTCGATCGGGGGGCTCGTCGTGACGCCAACAGGCTGAACCCCCCTGGCTCTATCGGCGGCAGTGAGGGTGGCGGGGCCGAGCAGGACCCCGTTGCGGGCGCGAATGACCCTATGGGGATTGGTCAGGTCTTCCCGGACGAGCGGTCGCCCCCGGCCAAAGTTGGGCGCCCCAGCCCTATTGTTCGTGTAGTTCGGCTCAAAATCGGGAATCCAGATGAACTTCATGCTGACGCCGGGCAGGATCCGCTCCGGGAAGGTGTAGGAGACGTTGGTCATCCAGGTCGGCTGCCGGTCCCATTCCAGGTTGGGCGAGTCGCTATAGGGCGATTCAACACTCCACCGCGGCGAAATCAGGTCGATCACGTTGAAGTCCTGCTTTCCCAGCCCCACCTGCTGCTTGCCCAGGCGGAAGCTGACCGTCCCGTTCTCCGACGAGGGGAAGATCGCATCCAGGTAGAGCTCCCGCAGGATCTGCTTGGTATCCCGGTAATAGCTCTGCTCTTTCTCGACCTCCTTCTCTAATTGGCGCCGGACCAGCCCCATGGCCTGCGCGGTCCGGAGTCCGAACCGCTTGATCTCATCGGGGTAAGGCTTCTCGGTGCCCCCCAAAATGTGGCCCTTGTCCCAGTCGTAGAGCGAGTCGTAGCGGTAGTTCAGGACGCTCGTCAGGGAGAAGTTGGGGCTGATGGAGTACCGCATCTCCAGCTCCCCTAGCCACTCGATCATGTTGAACTGGGAGACCCTCCTCCCCTTGTTGTTGATGTTGCCCCGGGCGTCGCCGTGCAGATCCCCGCCCCCGGAGGTGTATCCCGACCGGCCGTGGGTGTTGACCCAGGTTCGGTTCTTGATCATGCCCATGATCTCCAGGCCGGGGATGGCCTCGGTCAGGTAATCGATCTGGCTCCCCAGAAGCCTGAACTGAGTCACGACCGGGCTCTCCAGGGGAGAGATCTTCATGAAGGCCCGCGAGATCGCATAGTCGGCGGGCTTGACGTATTCTTGATAGAATCCCTTCCCCTCCTTTTCTCCCGTTGCTCCGGGTGCTTCCTCCTTCGTCCCCGGGGCCGGCTCTTCCGGCTTCACCTCCCCCGGTTCTGGGGCCGCTTCTGGCTTTGCCTCTTCAACGGCCGCCTCTTCCTTTTTGCCTTCGGTCTCCCCCTCCTCCGCCACGGCGTATGCATAACCGGACAAAAGGAAGGGGATCAAGATGAGCAATCCCAGAAATTTCTTCAAGCTGAATCTCATCCTTTTCCTCCTTGGAAAGCGTTGAAAGCCAAAAACCTGACCCTAAGCCGCTGATCGTCGTCAGCGTCATCCAAAAACCCCTCCTCCCGATAGGGTTTTTCTCCCATCAGGCAGGAGATCGAGAAATAGCGTACGCTTTCACTTCATCTTTAACAGGGGCAGATAGGGAGATTCCGGTCTTGGGACCAGCTTCCCTTCCTTGCAATCAACCAACAGGTCAAGCCGCTCCAAGACGATCTGGCCCAGGAGAGGCTCACTGGCAGGAGGATTGATCACACAGTCGCACTCCATGCTTCTATCACCTACCCTTACCGTTACAACTCCCGCCACGGGCCTTGCCTCTTTCCTCTCATCGGCATAGGTCACAATGACCTTTTCCGAGGTCAATTCCAGCCCCAGCCTTTCTACCAAATCCTGAGGGAGTACCAGCATGGTAGAGCCCGAATCTGCCAGGACTTTCACCTTTTCCACCCGGATCTTTTCAGGCTCCAAATACCCCCTTTTAACCAGGATCCTGTCGATATAATTTTCCAGCGTAATTTCTACATAGACATCTCCCATGGTCGCTACGCTCCATTGAAAATTGAAAATTGAAAATTGAAAATTGAAAAACGTGTAGATACACCTCCATTCAACCGTGTTCCCCTGCCGTGAAAGCCCGCTTGGCTAGCCTGCCGTGGTACTCACAAGGCTGATCACATGGGATTCCTGGTTGCGTGAAGCGCTTCTACGAGTATTCCTTCACAGTGCCTTGCAATTTACAATTTAAAATTTTCAATTTTCAATTGCGGCCTTCTGCGAAGGCCGCTAGCCCGTGGGGAACTTCACCGGCAGGGGCTTGCCGTGGATATGGGCCGGCCGGACGTTGCGCCGGACCGGGATGGCCTTGCCGCCCTTGCGGATGACCCCATCCCCGTTCATCATGGCGTCGATCTCCTCATCGGTGAAGCCATGCTCCTTCCAGATGTTGATCATGTAAGCCATGTCCTCCTTGGAGATCCAATCGCTCGCCCCCTTGCGGTACCTGGGGAACTTGGCCCGGTAGAGCTCCGCCGGAGGGCAGAACTCCTTGACGCTCTTCATCAAGGGAATCTTCACCTTCTTCCAGAAGTACTCCCGGAAGAGGTGCTCGGGACTGTACCAGTCCTCCGGGACCTTGGCCTTGGGACCCATGTCGGTTCGGTCATAAGTTCCCCAAGAGCGAAAGTGCCGCCGGTAGTCGTACATCATGTACTGCGTCCGGCTGTTGCCACCGTTCACGAACCCGCCGGCGAACATCTCGGGGTTAAAGGAGAACCCATGTTTGATCAGCCGGTTGTCGTGGTCGTACTGTTCCTCCCGGACGGGGGTCTTGGTGACCTTCTCGACCCAGGTGATCCGGTACTTCAGGTAATAGTCTTTGGGGTTAGGAAAGACGTGGGAGCCGAACTTATCCGTTCGTTTGGCCCACTGGCTCAAGACCACCCAGCACTCGATTCCCCCATCAGGCCGGTAGGGGCTCAACCGCTCCTCCCCGCGGGCGGGCTCCAGGTTCTTGGCGAGCCACTCGCCGTCCACCTTAAGGTCACCGGTATTGAACATCCGGTCTGGGGCGAGGAACTGGGGGTCGAGCATCTGCATGTAGAGGACGTCCTCGCCGATCAGGGAGTGCTCCTCCTCCCAGACGTTACGCTCCCCGTTGTCGTCGTTGGTCACCGGGGTGCCCAGGGCCTCGTCCTGCCGGTCTCCTCCCTGGGCCCGGGTTACCCTGCGAAGGCCCGGGGAATAAGTCCAGGCGTCTGTCATCTTCCACTTGGCCACGGGGCTGTTGAGGTAGGTCAACTTGACCTGCGAAGTTCCCCGGACATCGGCGGGGGTCTCGTAGAGCACCAGGAACTTGTTCATCAGGCCGTTGGTCCCGGTCTTGCTGCCCTTATCCTCGTCGTACTGCATTACGTCGATATAGTTGTCGTACAGGACCTCCCGCAGGGCATAGAACTTCCGCTGGGTCAACAGTCCCCGCTTGTTCAG
>JACOWJ010000051.1 GCA_016176845.1 Nitrospinota bacterium | reverse complement strand
TGGATGGCCACTTCGGGAACTACCCGGCTTTGCACATGGTGCGCAGCTTCGGCCTACATCTGATTTCCAAGTTACGTCACGACGCTGCCCTTTATTTCCCCTATGAGGGACCCTATGCTGGTAACTGAACCGTATGCTGAACCGTGCCTCGTTACGTCATAACTGGCGAAGGTATTGTTATTGTGTGGATTTATACTAAGGGCCCAAAGGGTTATGGAAGTCTAATACTTTGCGCCTTTGCGTGAGCAGTGGATTTGTACTAAGGGCCCAAGAGGGTTATGGAAGGGCTTGCCTGACCCTCATCCCGTCCCACAACAAGCTCAACCGACGATGGAGTAATCCCACCAGGGGAGGGCGGGGTTCCTCCCGGAGCCAGGAGAGGATGGTTTGGATGCCCACGGCGGTCACCACCTCGGCCATCTCGCGGGGGTCGATATCCTTCCTCAGCTCACCCCGCTCCTGCCCCTCCTTGAGCAACCGGGACAAGAGGTTCTCCCAACTGAAGCGAGAGGGAAGGGCAAGCCGGGCCATCTTGAGGGCCATCCGCTCGAAGAGGTCTGGATAAGTCTGGATCTGCTCCGCCAACAGGAGCAGAAAGCTCTTGAGGATGTCGAAGGGATTGCCGAGGAGCTTCCATTGTCTCTCCAACAGTCCTCCGACCTCGGCGATCACCCTTTCGTACAGGTGCAGGAACAGGGCCTCTTTGGTCGGGAAGTAATTGAAAAAGGTCCCCTTTCCCACGTCGGCCTTCTCGGTGATCTCCTCCAGGGTGGTGGCCTCAAGCCCTTTGATCTGAAAGAGAGAGAGGGCAGCCTGCAAGATCCTTTCCTCCGTTTCTCTCTTCTTGCGTTCCCGTCGCCCGAGGGGGAAGCTCTGGATCTCCTCCATCTGAAAAGTCTCCTTCCTGAAGGCAGGTTTCCGGGCTGAGGGTTAGTATGATCTACATTCTTGAACTAAAATCGATTTATGACTTAATTTTAAGAAAATAGCGGGGACCTGTCAAGAGGAAACTCGGCCCAACGCGCCTGACTCATCAGTTCCTCTGGGGCTGATATGCGCAGAGGGGCTCCTCCCCCAGATAATCCCCCGATGCGGCATAGGCCCGTGCGCGGCAGCCTCCGCAGACCCGGCGATATTCGCAGCGGCCGCAACGGCCATGGTAGCGATCTACCTCACGCATCTGGAGGAAGACCGGGGAGTGGTCCCAGATGTGGCGGAAGCTCTCCTCGCGTACATCGCCGCACTTGACCTCCAGGTAGCCACAAATCTGGACCTCTCCGCGGTGGGAGATGAAGGCGAAGGATTGCCCTCCCAGGCAGCCTTTCGTCATGGCATCGAGACCGAAGGTATCGGGAGTGACCGCCTTGCCTTCCGCCTTGGCCCGTTGGCGCAGGATGCGGTAATAATGGGGAGCACAAGTGGCCTTCAAGTGCAGCGGGACCCGCTCTCGCTGATCATAGAACCAATGGAGGGACTGCTCGTAGTCGGTCGCCGAGATCTCCTGCTCGGCCAAGTCCTTCCCACGACCCGTGGGGACCAGCAGGAAGATGTGATGGGCGGCCGCTCCCAAGCGGCAGGCCAGCTCCTGGATGGCCGGCAGCTCGGAGAGGTTGCATTGGGTGATGGTGGTGTTGACCTGGAACTCCAGCCCCGCCTGCCGGATCAGCTCGATTCCGCGCAGGGCCCCCTCGAAGGAGCCCTCCATCTGGCGGAAGCGGTCGTGCGACCCGGCTGTCGCCCCGTCCAGGCTGATGCTAAGCCGCTTCACGCCTGCCCCGGCCATCTTGCGGGCCAGCTCTGCGGTGATCAGAGTGCCGTTGGAGGAGAGGACCATCCGCAAGCCCAGGGCGCTGCCATGGGCGATCAGGTCGAAGATGTCGGGCCGCATCAGGGGCTCGCCCCCGGTCAGGATCAGGATCGGCTGGCTAAAGGAGGCGATCTCCTCGAGGAGACGCTGGCCTTCAGCCGTGGTGAGCTCTCCCGGATAATGGTCCAGCTTAGCCGAGGCCCGGCAGTGGATGCAGCTCAAGTTACACGTCCGGGTGACCTCCCAGGCGATCAGCCGCGGCAGGTAACCTCCATGGTTTCCCGGGCCCCCAGTGGACTGCCCGGATTCTCCTTTCAATTCTTCGCGTACCATCTCTCTCTTCACATTTAGGAATTTGTATTCGCGAATTAATGCCACTTAATACTAAGTACATCTCCACGCAATAAAGTGCCCATTTAGAGATTGCTTCGCTCCGCTCGCAATGACAGGGAAGGTATGCCAAGTGTCATTGCGAGGAGCTCTAGCGACGAAGCAATCTCGAATTTGGATACCTTTTCCCGTGGAGCGGTACTAAGGGACTCTAGAAAAAACTGCGAAAGCAGGAATCCAGATTTTGATATGAGTTGCCTAGATTCCCGCTTTCGCGGGAATGACGACTCGGACCAATCTATTTTTCGAAAGTCCCTAAGATAAAAGTTCGGCCGCCTCCTTGGCGAAATAGGTCAGGATCAGGTCAGCCCCGGCCCGTTTGATGGCGGTCAGGATCTCCAGCATAACCCGTGACCCGTCGATCCAGCCGTTGCCAGCGGCAGCCTTGACCATCGAATACTCCCCGCTGACGTTATAGGCGGCCACGGGCAAGTCGAACGACTGCCGGACCTGCCAGATGATGTCCAGGTAGGCCAGGGCGGGTTTGACCATGACGATGTCGGCCCCCTCCTCGATGTCCATTCGCACCTCCCTCAAGGCCTCCCGGCCGTTGGAAGGGTCCATCTGGTAAGAGCGGCGGTCGCCGAACTGAGGGGCCGAATCGGCGGCTTCTCGGAAGGGGCCATAGAAGCCGGAGGCATACTTGGCGGCGTAAGACATGATGGGAATTTGACTGAGGTGATGCTCATCCAGCACCCGGCGGATTGCCCCCACCCGTCCATCCATCATATCCGAGGGGGCCACCATGTCCGCCCCCGCCTGGGCATGGGTCAGGGCCATCTGGGCCAGGAGCCCTAAGGAGGCATCGTTGTCGATCTCTCCCTCCTGGATCACCCCGCAATGTCCATGGGAAGTGTATTCGCACAGACAGACGTCGGTGATAACCAGCAGGTCCTTCACTTCGGCCTTAATTGCCCGGATCGCCTCCTGTACCACCCCTCGGGGATCGTAGGCCCCCGAGCCCACTTCGTCCTTTCGCTCCGGGATGCCGAAGAGGAGGACGGCAGGGAGCCCCAGGTCCCGAATCTCCCGGACTTCCCCGCCCAGCTCGTCGATGGAGAGACGGCAGCAACCCGGCATAGAGGTGATCGCTTCCCGGGTCCGGCGGCCGTGCGTTATGAAGAGGGGATAGATCAAGTCAGCGACTTCTATCTGGGTCTCCCGGATCAGGCGGCGCAGGGGTTCCGTCCTCCTCAATCGGCGGGGACGATCGCGGGGAAAGCCCATCTTTTTCTCCTCCATTCTTCCCCAAAATGTGGCTTGGAGAGATCGCTCCTAAAGGGTGGGGACCCTCGCCCGTAAGGGCTGAAGAGTTGATTCGCCTCAGAGATCTGCCTTTTCTCTCTATTGTAGCCTGGTATTTCTCGGTTTGCCACCAAAAAACTGGGCTTACCACCCCATGCTTAAGCCTTGAAGCCTATATACCTGGATGGCAACATAAGATCCTATTAGACCACTTCTTAATTTCGCATCAGCATCTCCAGGAAAGCCTGCAGTCGGGTCTTGATCTGTCCCTCGGAAAAGTTGCTGGGGTCACCGTGGTTGGCCTCGAAGGCCATGATCGGGACCTGGTAGGTCTGCTGCAGCCAAGCCACGTTATCCATCTGCCCCAAGGGAACCACCTTGCAGCCCCGGTTATCGTGGGCGATGACGCCATCGATTTTAAACTCTTCCATCAGCCAGCGGAGCAGGTTACGCTGAGCCTCCAAGCTGCTGAAGGCGGAACGGCCCATCCAGGACTTGGCGATCTCTCTCAAAGCCTCATCGGCGTTGGTGGGAGGACTGAAGCGATAGAATTCCTCGTTGGTCTTGGGTCCCCGGGGACGGCATTTGGTGAAAATGTTGCCCCACATGCTGGTGTAGGGAGAGCCCACCACTGCGATCCCTGCCTCGTCCAGCGTCTTCAGCAGGTTGAGGTTGAACCATAGGGGGAGGTTGATCCAGATCACCCGTTTCTTCTCCTCGGGGATCCCGCTGATCCCATTCCTCACCCGCTCGGCCAGCTCGTCCCGCAGGCGTCGGTAATAGTCTACCGCCTGGGTTGTCCCGCGCAGCAGGATCGCCGGGACCATCAGGGTAAGGAAGCTTTTGAAGGTCAGCGGGTTGGGGACAGCCTTGGAGATCTCCAGGATCTCGTCCCATAGGTCGGTGGCCTGCTGAGCGAGCGTGACGTTGCGGACCAGCCCCTCCTCGTCCAGCCTTTTGCCGGTGACCTCTTCCAGGTAGGTGACTAGCCGCTTCAGCTGGGCCACGAAGTAGGTCAGGTGGCGTTCCTGGATCTCTTCGGCGAAGGGGGTCTCGATGATGAAGACGGGTTTGCCGGTGAGGCGACTGGCGTTGCTCCACCACTGGATGTGGGTGCTACAGTCCCACTTGATGCTCAGAATGAAGTCCGGCTCAGGGAGCTCGCCGAAGGGGCTGGTCCTTTCCAGGATAGAGCCGAGAAAGGTGCGAGTATAGCAGCAGAGGTCCCGTGCGAAGCCGGCCTTGTCCGCCGCCTGCATAAACTGGCTGGTCAGGTGGGGACGAAAGTTGCAGGTGGCCGAATAGGGCTCTCCCGCTACGGGCACGATATCGAAGAGACGGATCAGCTCTGGTGGGAGGCTGGCCCCCATCCATGCGAGCTTTTTCCCCTGAGCGTGCGCACTAAGCATTGCCTGATAATAGTCGGTCGTCAGGGCCTTGCATTCTTCCCAAACTTTTAAGGGTGCTGCCGTGTAAGCCATGGGGTTCCTCCTCAATCGATCCGTTCGATCAACTCCTCGGCCTGTGTCTGGATCTCCTCTGCGGAATAAGTTGCGTCCAATGCGATGCAAACGAAAGGAATGCGCCGCTCGCGTAGGATCCCCTGCAAATGAGGGTACTCGAGCTCGTGGGGGTGACAGAACATCTGCTGAAGGATCACCACCCCCTGGACTCGGAACTGGTCTACCAGGCGGAGCAGGTGTTGATACCGGCCCTCGATGGGATACTTGGTGGGACAAGGGATCAGGTTCAGGTAGCGGCTGGCAATGGCTGCCAGGGGATCGGCCTCCCCGTCCAAGCAGTCGTTCCACAGGGAGCGGGAACCGGTGCAGAGGTCATCGGCTACCACCACGGCCCCAGCGAGCTCGATCAGCCCGACGATCTCCGGGTTGTCCAGCTCGCTTCCCACCAACAGCAACCGGGGAAGTCGGGAGGAGCCGAACGGCCGGTCGTTTACCTCACGAAGAAACTCCTTCAGGAGTTGAGTGTGCTGCTCCTTCGGGCAGACCATCCCCGCCAGGATTGCCTCCAACGCCTCGGCCCCGCTCATTCGAGGGGCCTCCTCCTGTCTCAGCCGATAGAGCTCCCGCAGCAGGGCTCGGTTGGCGTTATAGGTCTGGATGGCATGACGCAAGGACTCTGGGGAGATTGGGCGCTGAAAGCTCTCTTCCAGGGATGCGACCCATTCGGCCAGCTCCTCTACCAGGAGGGTCTGGGCCTCGGGCAGATCGACCCGGCTAGGCATGCCCAGGATGCGAGAATAGGGCACGGGGACATGGCGCTGCCATAGCTGGAAGATCCCCCGGTAGGTATCGCATGAGTAAGCCGTCACCAGGCCATCCAGGTACCCGTAATCTCCTCGCAAGGCCTGGTCCAGGCAGCTGCGAGAGAGGGGACAGTAAAAAGGTTGGAGATGGGTATCGCTCCGGGAGGGAGGCTCGTTGATCCCCATCACCCGGACCGGGATCAAACCTGCGGCGTATAGGACCTCATCCGGGGTGTATATGCAGAAGGTTCCCACGATCCCTCTTCCAGAGGCCTTCCAGCGCTGAGCGTTGGCGTGGCGTTCTCTTAGCAGGTCCGCAAACTGGTTCGACATCTTGGAGCTCTCCTTAAATTAGGGGTTAGGGGCTAGGGGCTAGGGGTTAGTAAAATGGTCTACTGCCACCAAACGAGTATACACCCTTTCAGGCCTTGCCATGGACAGACATGAGCCTGTCCTCCAGTAATCTGGACATCCCCACTGGATAGAATAGGGTTACGATGTTCGAGGACAATACATAAAAGCTCTTCTTACTAACCCCTAACCCCTAATCCTAATCCCTAATCCCTACGGTTGATCGGCGTGCGGGGCAGACTCGTGGTAGTGGGTGAGCCGCCATTTCCCGCCCACCTTCCGGAGGATGAAGGAGACCTGTCCATCTCCCTTGATCGTCTTGGGGCTCTCTCCCTTCGTAACGGCCTCGAAATGGTAAGGGGCAAAGGCGAAGCCGGTGTTGCCGAAATTGTCCACCGTGAGGTCCTTCAAGGTAAACTCCTTGACCTCGGCAAAGTACTGAACGCCGTCCTGATAGTACTTCTTCACCCCTTCCCAGCCCTTGATGGGCTCCTTTAGCTCGGTGGCCACGTAAATGATCTTGGGGTAGTCCTTGTCCCAAAGGCCCTGCAAAAGATTGAGATCCAGGGTAAGCCAGCCCTTCTGATATTGCTGGATCACCTCACGGATCTGCTTCGCATCGGCAGCCCCGCCTCCCCCTTTGGCCTTGGCTTTGTCTGCCGCCCAGCATGGGGAAGAGGCCAGGGCTGCCAGGAGCACCATCAACCCTCCCCATCCCGCCCAAAGCCTCGATCGACCACGATCCCTCCGGTTGTCCATGCCTCTCCTCCTTTCTTCGATCGTTTCTCCGAACGAGGAGACGATCCTGGATGAGATCGGCTCTCCTCTGCTCTCTTGCGGTTCCCTTTTAGCATGGCTCCCTTACCCTGTCAATAGGGGATTTAACGCGATTGTACAATCCATGGGTTACCCGGGAGATTGATACGGAAATAGCCCCTCACCCCAACCCTCTCCCCCCGAAGGGAGAGGGAGCCTCACAGGCCATTTTCATGGGCTTGGGTGTCCAAGGGGCATGGGGGATTGATACGAAAATAGACCTGGTCATTTTCATGCGCTTGGGTGCCCATAGGGCATGACCAGTTACCGTGAAAATGCCAAAGTCTATCGAAGGTCCATTTTTATGCCCGGGGGCGGTCAACTTGGCTTGGGCATGTCGGTTTCGCTTCGATTCCTTGAGGCATTCTCAGGATCCGACCCTCCAGTTCCGTTGACAAAAACGGGCCGGCCAGATATATTGGGGGCATACTGAAAGGTCAAACATTTCGATCCTCATGATATCCCTATATCCTTATGGACAAGAGACAAGTTGCCAAGACCTTAGAAGAGATTGGCTCCCTGTTGGAGATCCAGGGAGAGAGCCCCTTTAAGACCCGGGCCTATTATACGGCTGCCCGGACCTTAGAAGGGCTGGAGGAGGATCTGGAGGGACTGGTTCGGGACGGGAGGTTGCGGGAGCTTAAGGGGATCGGCCAGGCACTGGCGGAAAAGATTACCGAGCTGGTCATCACGGGGCGCATGGGGTATTACGAGCGGCTGAAGGACTCCCTTCCCGGCAGCCTGTTGGAGATGCTGGCCATCCCTTCCCTGGGTCCCAAGAAGATCCAGGTGATCCACGAAGGGTTGGGGGTCAAGACGGTCGGGGAGCTGGAGTACGCGTGCCATGAGAACCGGCTGGTCGATCTGCCGGGCTTTGGCCGCAAGACGCAGGAGAAGATCCTCCAGGGAATCGAGCTCCTCAAGCGCCATCGGGGCCGATTCCTTTACAGCGAGGCGATTGGTATCGCTCAAGAGATCCTGGAGGGGCTGCACCGTTCTCCTCGGGTGCAGCGGGCTGAGATTGCTGGTGGCTTGCGCCGTCGCAAGGAGACCGTGAAGGATATCGATCTGCTGACCAGCTCGGAGGACCCAGAGGGGGTTATGGCCGATTTCACCCGACTGCCTCAGGTCGAGGAGGTGGTGGCGACTGGCAGTACTCGAATCGCCATCCGGCTGGTCAATGGGATCGAGGCCGACTTGCGGGTGGTGCGGGACGACGAATTCCCCTTCGCCTGGCAACATTTCACCGGCAGCCAGGAGCACTCTGATGCGATGCGGGAGAGGGCCAGGGAACGAGGGATCCGGATGGAAGATTACGGCCTCTTCCGCGGCGAAGAGCGGATCTCCTGTTGCAGGGAGGAGGAGGTCTTCTCTGCCTTAGGGTTGCCCTTTATCCCCCCCGAGCTGCGGGAGGATAGGGGAGAGATCGAGGCGGCCGAACGGGGCCAGCTTCCCCAGCTCATCGAGGAGGCGGATATCTTGGGAGTCTTCCACGTCCATACCCACTGGAGCGATGGGGTGGCCTCTGTCGAGGCGATGTCCCGGGCGGCGCGAGCGTTGGGCTATCGTTACCTGGGCATTGCCGATCACAGCCAGGTCGCCCGGTATGCCCATGGCCTGGAGCCAGAACGGCTGCGAGCGCAGCAGGCCGAGATCGTGGAGACCAACCGCAAGTTTCCGGACCTCACTCTGTTGAAGGGAACGGAGGTGGATATCCTTCCCGATGGGTCGCTGGATTACGACGAGGAGACCTTAAGGGGGTTCGATTTTGTCATTGCCTCGATCCACTCCCGGTTTAACATGACCCAGGAGGAGATGACCCGGCGGATCGCTAGGGCGCTCTCTCACCCTTGTGTGACGATGCTGGGACACCCCACGGGCCGCCTCCTCTTGGGCCGGGAGGGGTATCCTGTGGACATCGATGCGCTCCTGGAGGCGGCGGCCGGGCACGGCGTGATCCTCGAGTTGAACGCCAACCCGCATCGGCTCGACCTGGATTGGCGCCACCTCAAGAAGGCGGCCGCCCTGGGCATTAAGATCAGCATCAATCCCGATGCCCACAGCCTGGAAGGGCTCCGAGATACCCGCTATGGGGTAGGCATCGCCCGCAAGGGATGGCTGACGAAGGGCGATGTCTTCAATGCGCTGGCATTAGAGAGAGTGATGGAGAGACTAAAGGGAAGGAAGTAGCATCATGCCAAAGGAGGCATTGAGGGTCCTTCGGATGGGAACCGTTGACTATGGGGAAGCTTTGGAGCTCCAGCGGAAGTTGGCCCATGCCCGGATCCATGGGGAGATCGAAGACACCTTGCTTCTCTTGCAGCATCCCCCGACCATCACCATCGGCCGGGCTGGGAAGAGGCAGCACCTGTTGGCCGGCGAAGAGGTCTTGCAGAGGGAACGAATCGGCTTGTTCGAGGTGGAAAGGGGAGGGGATATCACGTATCACGGCCCAGGTCAGCTGGTGGGCTATCCCATACTGGACTTGAACGATCATGGCCGCGATGCCCATCAGTACTTGCGAAGGATCGAGGAAGTACTGATCTCAACCCTAGAGGATTTCGACATTCGGGCAGGACGGCGGGCAGGGTTAACGGGGGTCTGGGTGGGACATCGGAAAATCGCTTCGATTGGAATTCATCTTAGTCGATGGGTTACGTGGCACGGATTCTCCTTAAATGTCGATATGGACCTTTCTCCTTTTCAGTGGATCGTGCCCTGCGGTATCTCCGGCTTAGAGATGGTCTCCATGGCTTCCATCCTGGGGAAGGCAATTTCTCCTGACGAGGTAGCCGAACATGTCACCGGCCACTTCTCTCGCGTCTTCCCGTTGATGAATAGAGGATCAGGCCTTATCGCATGAGCTTTTCTTTCTGTTCCTGGTCTTCTTTGCAAGAGATACATAGGGTGGCCACGGGCCGAACCTTCAGGCGCTCCTCGTCGATCTCTTCTCCGCATTCCATACAAATCCCGAAGGTCCCCTCTTTGATCCTCGCCAGGGTTTCGTCGATCTTCTTGATCAGCTTCCTTTCCCGATCTCTAAGCCGTAAGAGGAAGCTTCGGTCCGTCTCCAGGGAAGATCGATCCACCGTATCGGGCAGCTCCCCTTTCTGGGCTTTTAAGTCGGTATTGACCGTCTTGGTTGCCTCCTCAATGAGATCCTGCCTCTTCTTGACCAGTTCTTGCTCGAAGTATTTTAATGTCTTTTTGTTCATGGGAGCGTCCTCGCTTTTTGGATAATTCGGGATAGTGTAACTTAATTATCCCTTTTTGTCAAGCCAAAATGGCCAAAACCTCGAAATTTCGAGCCATGAGCATTTCCTGGACTCCTTCGAAAAGATGGGGACTTAAAGCATGGATCTGGTAGAAAAGCCTTTAAGAGAGAGATCACTGGAGGTCTTAGAATGGCCAAAGGTCAAAGAGAAACTCGCCGAATTGGCCACTTCGTCTCTCGGCAAAGAGTTCTGCGAGCGGCTTCCCTTCTGGGAAGATGAGACCGCCGTAAGCCGAAAGCTTCAGGAAACTACGGAGCTCAAGAGGGTGTTGGAGAAAGAGGATCCAGTGCCCATGGGTGGAATCCATGACCTGCGCAGTATCCTGGAACGAGGCAAGAAAGGGGCCATCCTGGAGCCGAGAGAGCTGTTGGCGGTGAGCGATACCCTGAGGGCCAGCTCGCGGCTTAAGGCTTACTTCTACCAACGGCGGGAGCTTTATTCCTTGCTCTTTCGATTGGCTCAGCCCTTGGCCGATCTGCGGGGATTGGAGCGGACCATCAACAGCTGCTTCGATGCCGGAGGGGAGCTCTCCGATGAGGCCAGCCCTGTCCTGCGCCATTTGCGCCGTGAGGTTCGCCTGCTCCATCAGGAGATCAAAGACCGGCTAACCTCCTTCCTTAACTCTCCGGCCTATGTCCACTTCCTGCAGGAGCATTATTATACCCTCCGAGAGAACCGCTACGTGATCTTGGTGAAGGCGGAGGCCCGCAGCAAGATCCCCGGAATCGTCCATGACACCTCTCTCAGCGGCGCGACCGTCTTCATCGAGCCCCAGGATCTGGTGGAGCTCAACAATCAGCTCAAGATGGCCGAGCTGGAGGTTGAGCGGGAGATTTACCGGATCTTGCGGGAGCTTTCCTCTCTGGTGGTCGATCACATCCTGGAGATCTCCTCCAATCTGGAGATTCTGGGGGATCTGGACCTGACTTACAGCAAGGCGCGACTCAGCCAGCTCCTGGAGGGCTGCACTCCCCAACTGAGCTCGCGGAGTCGGGTGGATCTCCTCTCGGCCCGGCATCCCCTGATGGTCTTGAGCCAGAAGGAAGTGGTGCCCAACGGGATCCGGCTGGGCCAGGGGGGGCAAGCCTTGATCGTCACCGGGCCCAATGCGGGCGGCAAGACGATCGCCCTGAAGACCCTGGGCCTGTGTGCCTTGATGGTCAAGGCAGGCCTGCATATCCCGGCCGCTCCGGGCTCAGAGATGCCTCTCTTTTCCGAGGTTTACGCCGATATCGGCGACCAGCAAAGCATCGAGAGCGATCTCTCGACCTTCTCGGCCCACCTGCTTCAGATTCTCGAGGTGCTCCGTTGCGCTGGGCCGAGCACCCTGGTCCTGCTGGACGAGATTGCGACGGCCACCGATCCCGACGAAGGAGCGGCCTTGGCCCAGGCCATCCTCGAGCGGCTGGTGGGGCAGGGGGCGCTAACGATGGCCACCACCCACTATGGCCGGCTCAAGGCCCTGGCCAGCCAGAACCCCCTCTTTGTGAACGCCGGACTGGAGTTCTACCGGGCCGACCTGCGGCCTACCTATCGGCTGATCTTGGGGACCCCCGGCCGCAGTTTCGGGATGGAGATCGCCCGGCGGTTAGGCCTCCCGGCGGAGGTTTACGAGAGGGCGAAGGAGCTCTTGGGAGGGGAGCAGGAGGGGTTGAATCGCTTGCTGGAGGATTTGGAGAGACGTCGGTTGGAATTGGCGGACGAGCAGAAGGCACTGGCCCGGGTCAGGGAGGAGGCCGATACGCTGCGGGAGGAGTACGAGACTCGGTTGACTAAACTGCGCGAGGAACGAGAAAAGATCCTTTCCCGTTCCCTACAAGAGATGACGGTCCTGTTGACCGAGGGCAGGAGGCAGATCAATGCGGTGCTGGAGGAGGTCAAGGCGGAGAACCGTTTGGAGAAGGCCCGGGAGGCGAAGAAGGCCTTAGTTCGGCTGGAGGATGAGGCCCGGGAGGGCATCCGGATGGCGAGGAAGGAATTGGCGCCCTCCTTGCCTTCCTTGGAGGAGGGGTTTGCCCCTTGCCGCCAGGGGGAGACAGTCCAGGTGATTCCCTTGGGTCAGAAGGGCGTATTGCTGGACGACCCCGCCCAGACGAGCAAGGTCCGGGTTCAGGTGGGGTCGATCCAGGTGACGGTGGGGGCGGAGGAGCTACGGCCTTACCCCGGAGCTTCGCGTCGTACCAAGGATCAGGGGCGCGGAGGGGGAGGGGCAAGGGAGCAGGGGAGCAGAGGGGCGGAGGGGCAGAGGAGCGGAGGGGCAGAGGAGCGGATGAGCAAGGGAGCAGGGCGGCGGGGGAGCGGAACACCGCCTCCCAGCACCCCGGCCCCTCTGTCCCCCGAGCTCAGAGCGGAGGATGCCGGGGCGGGCCTGCAAATGCCCACCTCTGAAAACAGTTGCGACCTGCGAGGGTTGAGGATCGACGAGGCCTTGGACAAAGCGGAGAGATTCCTGGATCGGGCGATGCTCAGCCAGTTCTCCTGCATCTACCTGATCCACGGCCACGGCACCGGGGCCCTGAGGAGGTCGCTGAGGCACTACCTGGAGGGATCCCCTTATGTCCGTCGCTTCCGACCGGGGCAGCCCGAGGAAGGGGGGGATGGGGTCACCCTGGTGGAGCTGCAGGTTTGAGGTGTGGGTAGTACACATTGGCGGAAATGATTCTCTGGTTCTTGCTTACCTGGGATTGCTTCGCTGCGCTCGCAATGACAGGGACAGGTCATTGCGAGGAGCGCAAG
>JACOWJ010000050.1 GCA_016176845.1 Nitrospinota bacterium | reverse complement strand
GTCGGTGACGAGCTGGGCCTCGCCGTGGTCTATGCGCTCACCAGCGACGTAGTCCTCGAGGAACCAGGGGCCTTGCGGCGACTCCGTGGAATGCGGGTCGCTTTCGCCTGGGGCGATCTCGCCCGGAGCGAGATCCTCGGGGCGCAGGGCCGGCGCGAGCGTCGGGATGAGCGGGGCTTCGCGCCAGCTCGTTCGGGCCTCGGATCGCTTGGGCAGCATCACCCAGCGGACGTAGGAGAGCACCGTGCGATCCTCTTGGTCGCGGGTCGTGGTGCGGACCCAGACGATGCCGTGCGCGCCTATTCTGCCCACGTATCGGTAATTCCATGAGGCAATATTACTGCCGAAGATCCGTTAGAATTCTTTCTGCCCATATTGACCATATTGCGAAAACTGGGAGGATCAGCAAGCCCATTAGAGCTTAAAGATGGTTTAGTTACTATGCTTGAAATTTCTGACGAGGAGTTAGAGGATGGGTGTCCCCAGGATGATGAGAGATTAGACAGGCTGAGGAAATCAAATTGGTGAATGAGGTTAAGCAAGCTGGAGATCGAACGAACGTGAGGACCCAAATCGAAACCCTAAAAAAGCGGGGATATTTACGGGAAGTGGACTCCATCGGTTTCTTGAGGCGGGCCCTGGATTCTCCCGACCGGAAGATCCAACAGGAGAGCTGCCGGGCTATCATCGAGGAGGTCATCGGGGTTGAGCACAAGGAGATGCGGCTCCATGCCTTGGAACGACTCAAGCGGTTGTTGCCCCATCCGGGACCCCAGAAGAGGCCATCGGAGGGGCAGGTCGATCTGCACACCCATGACAGCTTCTCTGAGGACGGCTACCCAACCCCATCTGCCCTGCTCCTGGCTGCCTACGAGGAGGGGTTGAGCACGCTGGGGGTAGTCTCCCATAACCAGCGCTATACCGATGATGAGGCCGACCGGTCAGCAACCCTACTGGGCCTGGAGCTGTTCAAGGGGACGGAGGTCTCGGTCTCCGTCCCCTTGGAGGGCAATCGAAGCGAGAGCCTCCACCTTATCCAGCTCTATGTGGGGGAGACCGACCCCGAGGTGATCAACCACTCTCTACGGGGTTATGTGGTGCAGTATCAGGAGACGCTTCGTTCCCTGGGCTATGACCTGCGGCGGGCACTCGAGGACCCGTTCCCTGCCCTCGCCTTCTTGCGAGAGAAGAGCTCTTACAAAGAGACGCTGTTCGTCCTGCGCTGGTTGGAGGAAAGACATCACTCTCGTCTATCGCTCACTCCTCAGGAGCTGGAGGATGCCTGCCGGGGGAACGGGATCTACCCCTTCACCATTGCAGTGGCCCTGTGGAAGAAGTTCGGGGAGCAGTTTCAGGCGGGGTTCGAGCTGGTCGAAGGCGATCCGACGAGCCGCCTCACGATGGGGGGGGCGGGAGAGATCTACGAGCGGCTGATCAGGAAGGCCCGGCAAAGCGATGGAGCCCGGAGCCGGCTCTTGTCCCCCGATCTGAAGGGGATGGCCTCTCGCGCGGTGCCACTGCGGCGCAAGCTCGTCCTGCCTCATCCCAACGAGTGCTCCCGTGAGGTCCTGGAGACAACCCTCGAGAAGCTGGCATTGGTGGAGGTAGAGGACCGAAAGTACGCGGGCCTGCTGGTCGGGGTCGAGTATTATTCTCACAAACTCAAAGGGGAAATGAAGGAGTGGGTCGGGGGACTGGTGGAGCGACTCAACCGGACCCACCCGGTCTACCGGCGCCATCCCCTGCTCTTGCTGCCCGGAAGCGATCATCACGGGAAGTTCTCGCCGCTTTGTTCCTTGGGGCTGGGGGAGAATTACCCGATTGAAAGAGAACCCTACCGGCAGCAGATCCGTGAAGCCCTCCTCAACCCCCCGGCCCTCTTCGAAGAATAATGGGTACTTTATTGCGTGGAGCTGTACTAAGGCCTGGGGGATGGATCAATCGATGAATTTTTCAAAATCCTCTCGTGGAGCGCCGCAATAAGGACATACCCACGATTCAGGTAACTCTTCAAAGGGGATCCCATCCTGGATCCCCTGGATCGGATCGCCAACCTCCGGGTCGTAGATGTATCCGCAGACCGTACACCTCCACCTATCCATCCGCCTCCTCGTTTCTCATTTTGCTAGCCGTCTTGAGACTCCATCACCTTCAAGCCCAACCGCTTCTTGACCTCGATATATCTCTTCAGCAAGATCTTCTCGTGCTCTTTCTCCTCGGCCATCAACTGGAGGAACATCTCCCGGATCTCCGGTTGGGTCTCCAGCTCAGCCCCCCGCTTGAAATGGTTCTGGGAGTCCTTCTCCTTCTCGATGGCCTCCTTTAAGATCTCCATGAGCTGCCGTTCTACCTCGATCATCCAGGAATCACCTCCTGCAGCACGCCCTTGGCATCTTGGGCATCCTTCTCCATTTGTCGAATCAGCTCGCCGGGGCCGCTGAATTTCATCTCGTTTCGCAGCCTCTTCACGAAATGCAAAGAGATCTCCTCCCCATACACCTCCTGATGAAAGTCAAAGATGTGGGCCTCCACGGTCAGGCCGCGCTCCGCAAACGTGGGGCTATAGCCCACATTGGCGACCCCCCGATGTAGGCCCGACTGGTATTCCACCAGGACTGCATAGATCCCCGTACACGGAATCAGCTCATTTCCTGTGGCCAGGTTCACCGTGGGAAACCCCAGGGTTTTCCCCCTCCTTTCACCCTCGACCACCTTCCCTTCCAGCGTATAGTAACGGCCCAGGAACTTGGCCGCCTGTTCGACAGAGCCGGCGCACAGCAGCTCTCGGATCCTGGTGCTGGTGACGATCTCCGGCCCAACCTTGACGTCTTCCAAGAGGATTACCCCAAAGCCCAGCGCTTTCCCCAACTCGCGAAGCGTATCCACGGTCCCACTCCTCCCGGTGCCAAAGGTGAAGCTGGGGCCTTCAACGATCTCCCTCATTTTCAGCCCAGATAACAACATCTCGCACACGAAACGCCTGGGGGAAAGGCTCAACATCTCCTCGTCGAAGGGAGCACATAAGAGCATATCGACCCCCAGCTGTTGGATCAGTCGGGCTTTTTGAGAAAGGGTCGTCAACAAAGAAGGGCTATCCTGCGGATTTAAAAACCTCAAAGGATGAGGATCAAACGTAAAGACGATGGAGATCCCCTCAATCTGGTGGGCCTTCTCCACAGCGGTCGAGATGATCCTCTGGTGACCCACATGGACTCCATCGAAATTGCCTACGGTAAGCACCGATGCAGGAAGATCCGGCGGAAGGTCCCGCGATCCTTTGATGATTTTCATAAATTTAAAAAATTCCCTAGGCCACCAGAACCGCGTTAGCCCTGACCCAAGGTTTCTTGATACGAAGAGTAACCGGGCCGAGAAACCTTGGGCCAGGTATCGGCGCTCTCAACAGCTACACTCTCTCGCCGGTTTGTTACAGCCCGAGCAGACCTTCTTCTCTATAGGCTTTCCACATTTTTTGCAGGGAGTGCATCCACAAACCTGACACATTGAAATTCGCCTCCTTCCTTCGGATTAGGGCTGGGATCAATCTCCCAGATTCTCATCCCTGTCTACCCGAGGCACGTGGGATCCTCAGATCTCAAATTGCGATCCGGCCGCCTCCAGCCGTTTTCTGAGCTCGCGCGAGATGACCAACTTCTGGATATCCCCCGTCCCCTCCCCCAAGGCGGAGGCCCAGGCATCTAGCGGGAATTTGTAAATTGGGTTATCCTCGATGATCCCGCTGGCGCCGAAGACCTCAGCCGCAAAAAAGGCGATCGCCTTCGCCTCCTCGCAGGCGTAAAATTTGGCCATCGAAGCGGCCAACGTATAATCCTGTCCAGTATCCTTCAACCAGGCAGCCTTGCGGGTCAGGAGCCTTGCGGCCTCGATCCGAGAGAGCGCCGAGGCAAACTCGAAGGCCTTGGCCTCGTGATCGAGAAGCTTTTTCCCAAAGGCCTCCCGGGAGTTAGCCCTGGCCAAGGCCAGCCGGTATGCCCCCAGGGCGGTGCCGATGGCCAGGGCGGCCAGGCCGATGCGGCTGGAGGTAAAGGTCCGCATGATTAGCCTAAATCCCTGGTTCAGCTCCCCGATTAGCCCGTCCTGGGGGACGAAAAAGTCCTCGAAGAAGAGGGTGGCAAGATCCGAGGGGGTCCAAACCCGTTTACGGATCTTGCGCCGCTTCAGACCTTCGCTCTCCACGACAAAGAGGCTGATCGCCTCATGCTTCCGCCCGGCCTGGGGGTCGGTCACGGCAGAGACGATCAGAAAATCCGCCAGGGTGCCGTTGGTGATGAACATCTTGGTGCCGTTCAGGAGATACCCGCCGGAGACCGGCCGGGCCATGAGGCGAATGTTGGCCACATCGCTGCCCGCAGTGGGCTCGGTGTTGGCGAAGGCGGAGATCTGTTGGCCCTTAACCCCCGGCAGGAAATATTTCTCCTTCTGCTCTCCACTCCCGAACCGGTGGAGGGCATAAAGCCCCAGGCCGGCATGGGCCAGGAGGCCTACCGCTATGCCGGGAGAGACTTCCGCCAAGGCCTCGGCCACGATGATCTGGTCCAATGTGGGGGCCTCGATCCAGCGCCCATTCACCTCGCGGTATCCCAGGAGCTGCCTCTCGGCCATCTTGGCAAAGAGCTCTCGTGGGATCACCTCGTCGCGATACCAGCCGGTCAGGTTTGGCTTGATCTCTGCTTCAATGAAGTTTAGGAGAGAAGACCTGAGCTCTCGCTGTTCCTCTGTCCATGCGAAGTCCATCGGCCGCCTCCTTAATTAGGGGTTAGGGATTAGGGATTAGGGATTAGGGGCTAGTGAAGAAGAATTTTGGCTAACGTTTTAGGTGTTAAGTTTTAGGTTTCTTGCTTAACACTTAAAACCTGAAACTTAAAACTTTCCCGTAAATCCTGTCTAAAAAGGAAATTCCTATATCATCAAGCTAGGAGTTAGGGGCCAGGAATCCCTCCCCTCCTAATCCCTAACCCGTGCTATCTGCAGGCCCCTGTTTCCCTGACCTCTTCGAAACTCAGGCCTTTATAGAGACTAACCCGCTGGGCAATCTCTTGGAAGACCTCGGCCGGAGAGGATGGCGTTGGACGAGAAGGGGCGATCCTGGCAGTGATCTCCGCCAGAATCTCCAGGTCATCCTTGGCGCCGGCCGGGGGAGAGATCACCCTTCTCTGTCGCTGGACCCGCCCAGTAGCGTTGGTCAGGGTGCCGTCCTTTTCCGCGAAACTGAGCCCTGGCAGCACCACATGAGCCAAACGGGCCGTCCGGACGAGGAAGAGGCCCTGAACGATCAGCAGCTCCAATCCCTTGATCGCCTCTTCCGCCTCCGCCCCCAGGGCAAGATCCCCGACAGGATCCATCCCCACCAGGTAGAGGGCCTTGATCTCCCCCTTACGGGCAGCTTCCAGCATCTGCCTCCCATCCATCCCCTCCCACGAGGGCAAGGAAACACCCCAAGCCTCCTCGACCCGGCCTACCTCGTCGGGGGTGAGCTGGCGCAGCCCCGGCAGCAGCTTGGGAGAAATCCCCATATCCAGCAGTCCTTGGGAGTTTCCTCCCTCCGACAAGAGCAGGACACGCGCCCCACCCTCTTGCCCCCGCCGGGTGAGAAGAACGAGGTCCATGGCCCTCTCTAAGAACGAGGGATTAGCGGTCAGAGATCGGCTGTCAGCCGAGGCTCCAGTTGACGACCCCTGCCCCCTATCCTCTGACAACGGAAAAGAAGCTCCTCGACCCTTCGGCTCGCCGATCACCCAGACCACCTTTGGGGCTCGGACAATCAGTTCGGCCGCTCCCCGGAGATCTTCTTCCGGGACATCCGCCGCTCCCGAGGCAGGCCAGGCCCGCAACGCCGACCACCGCTCCTCCTCGAGGCCTTCGGGAATCGACTCAAAGGGCATTACTTCCAGCAATGCCCGGAGCCAGGAGGAAAGGAAGCGTTCCTCGTCGCCCTCCTTATATTGGAGCACATAGCTGGCGATGCTGTCCAGATCGGTCGGCCGGCTGTGGGCCACGATGAGCCGGGCCCCTCTTTGCCGGACCGCCCTGCGGACCCGGAGGGAATAGACTGGATGCTCGCGGGTGAGATCCTCTCCCAGCAGGACGATCAGCTCGGTTCCCTCCAGCGCCGAAAGGGAGGTCATCTGGAGGTCCTTTTCATGGGCTCTCGCGTTGGCCATCGAGGAGGGGCCGAAGCGGGAATCGAGATGATTGGAGCCCAGGGTCTCGCGCAAGAGCTTCTGGAAGAGGTAGGCCTCCTCATTGGAATAGCTCGGGGCCAGGATCCCCCCGATAGAGCGCCCTCCCCCACTCTTCGACAGGGCGGAAAGCTTTTCGGCCACAAAGGAGTAAGCCTCCTCCCAGGAGGCGGGCCTCAGCTCCCCTTCCTTCCGAATGAGCGGGGTCTTTAGCCGCTCTGAGTTTTCGATGAAGTGAAAATCGAACCGGCCTCGATCGCAGATCCAGGCTTCGTTCACCTCCTCGTTCGCTCGGGGCGTGATCCGGTAAACCCGATCGCCCTTGGTCCACAGGACGAGGTTGCACCCGCAGCTGCACAAGGAACAGGTCGATGGTTGGGGGTTAAGCTCCCAGACCCGCACCTTAAACCGGAAGTCTCGGGTAGTCAAGGCTCCCACAGGGCAGATGTCGGTGATGTTCCCGGCGAAAACGCTTTCCAGGGGCTTCTCAAAATAGGTGCCGACCTCCACGTGGTCCCCCCGGTGGAACATCCCCATCTCCTCGTGGCCCGCGACCTCTCGCAGGAAACGAACGCAGCGTCCACAGAAGATGCACCGGTTCTGGTTCAGGACGACCTTGGGCCCCAGGCTCTTGGGCGAATAAATGCGCCTGCCCTCCTCATACCGGGTCTGGGTAGGCCCATATTTCAGGGTATAATTCTGTAAAGGGCATTCTCCTCCCTTGTCGCAAATGGGGCAATCCAGGGGATGATTGATCAGGAGGAACTCCAGAACTCCTTCCCGGGCCTTGACGACCTTGGGAGTATCGGTGAAGACCTCCATGCCCTCCGTAACGGCCGTATTGCAGGCGATGACCAGCTTCGGGGCCCCCTTTAACTCCACCAAGCACATCCTGCAGTTCCCCGCAATGCTCAGCCTGGGATGATAACAGAAATGGGGGATCTCTATCCCCGACTGCAGGGCAGCGCTTAAGATCGTTGTCCCCGGCTCAACCTCTATCTCTCGCTGGTTGATCTTGATCTTCGGCATATTCTCTCCTGAAGAAGCGCGACTTGCACTAAGTAAATCTCTTGCGAGAAATCTACGAGATTGGCTCCGGGGAGCGATCGGCCCCTTGGGGTTGACGGGACAACGACACCAACAACCGCTCTTTATCGTAGACAAACTCGTCGCGGCTGTAAGCCGAAAACTCGTACTCCTCGGTCAGAATGATGGCATCTACCGGGCAGGCCTCCTGGCAATAACCGCAGAAGATGCAGCGAAACTCGTTAATCCGGTAAATCTGGGAATATCGCTCCCCGGGCGAATGCCGGTCTTCCTCGGCGTTCTCCGCCGGCACGACGGTGATGCAGTTGGACGGGCATACGGCCGAGCAAAGCCCACAGCCGATGCATCGCTCCATCCCGACCTCATACCGCTGAAGTTGATGGCGCCCCCGGGCCCGAGCCGGCATAAGCTTTCTCTCCTCGGGGTACTGGAGGGTGATGGGTTTTTTCCACATTTGCTGGAAGGTTAAGGCCAGCCCCTTTAGAATCTCTTTGACCACTTGGTTCTCCTTAAAACAGGGAATAGGAGCTAGGGGCTAAGGACTAGTTAAGAAAGAACTTCCTTTAGTTTTGGCTTTTACTAGCCCCTAGCTCCTATTCCCTACTTTATCTGTCCACCTCTCCCAAGACGAAATCCAGGCTGCCAATGGCCGCAATCGCATCGGCGATCAGGCAGCCGTTCAAGATAGCCGGTATGGCCTGGACGTTCAGGAAAGAAGGGGGTCTAACGCGCACACGCCAGGGCTTGGCCCCTCCATCGCTCACGAGGTAGAAGCCGATCTCGCCCCGAGGGCCCTCGATCCCCTGGTAGACTTCTCCGGTCGGGGGAGAGAACCCCTCGGTTGCGAGTTTGAAGTGATGGATTAAGGCCTCCATGCCGGTGTGGAGCTCATCCTTCGGAGGGAAGACCACCTTGCGATCGCTGCTGCGATAGGGGCCAGGGGGCAGATTCTCCAGGGCCTGCGTGAGGATGCGATGGCTCTGTCGCATCTCGGCCATACGGACTCGATATCGCGCATAGACATCGCCCTCCTCCCCCAAGGGGACCTGGAAGTCGAACTTCTCGTAGCCGCAGTAAGGCTCCTTCTTTCGAAGATCCCAGTCGATGCCGCTGGCCCGGGCGTTGGGGCCACTCAACCCATACGCCAGGGCTACCTCCTTGGGCAGGAGGCCGACTCCCCGGGTCCGCCGCAGCCAGATGGGGTTATTCGTGAGCAGGGTCTCGTACTCGTCCACCCGGGAGGGAAAGATCTTCAGGAAATCCTGCAGCTTTTCCACGAACTCTGCGGGTAGATCGGCCGCGACGCCCCCGATGCGGATGAAGCTCGTCATCATCCGGACCCCTGTGGCCGTCTCGAACAGGTCCAGGATCTGCTCCCTTTCCCGAAAACCGTACATGAAGACCGTGACGGCTCCCAGCTCCATGACATGCGTCCCCAAGGCGACCAGGTGGCTGGCAATGCGACTCAACTCGGCCAGGATAACCCGGATGTACTGCGCCCGCTCGGGCACATCCTCCAACCCCAACAATTTCTCCACCGCCAGCACATAGGCCAGGTTGTTGGTGATCGGGGAGAGATAGTCCATCCGATCCGTTAAAGGGATCACCTGGTGGTAGGTCCGGTTCTCCATCGACTTCTCGATGCCAGTGTGGAGATAGCCGATGTGAGGCGTACAATTCACGATATTCTCCCCGTCCAACTCCATCACCAGCCGCAAAACCCCATGGGTGCTTGGATGCTGGGGACCCATATTGAGGGTCATGGTCTCCGTCTTCATTCCCTCATTCTCCCTGTTCTCCTTCTCCGTGATGCCCGTCTGGCTTGACGAAAAGTCGAAAAAAGGCTCAAGGCCCGGGCAGAACCCCGCCTGGACCTTGAGCCTTGAATTGGGAAAGCATCAAACCACCTGGGGCTTCCCTCGCTCGATCTTCTCCTGAAGCTTCATAATGGCGTGAATCAGGGCCTCCGGCCTGGGTGGACATCCGGGAACGTAAACGTCCACCGGAACGATCTCATCCACCCCTTGGAGGATGGCATAGTTATCGAATACCCCTCCGCTGGAAGCGCAAGCCCCCATCGCGATCACCCATTTCGGCTCGGCCATCTGATCGTAGATCCTTCGCAGGACCGGAGCCATCTTTTTCGATACCCTGCCCGCCACGATCATCAGGTCGGACTGCCGGGGAGAGGGTCGAAAGACCTCGGCCCCAAAGCGGGCCAGGTCGAACCGAGAGGCCGTCGTAGCCATCATCTCGATGGCACAACAGGCCAACCCAAACATGGCTGGCCACAGGGAATTTTTCCTGGACCAGTTGACCAACCTATCCACCGTGGTCAACGCAAAGGACTGCCCCCATCCTTCCGGGGCTTCGTCCGGCTTCAAGGGTATCCCCTGATGAGACTCCTGCTTCATACGACTCCCTCTCTCCTGGGGTAAGAATTCCAAAAGGAAATTCCTATACCTTCAAGCTAAGTTTTAAGTTTTAGGTGTTAGGTTTTAGGTTCCTTGCTTAACACTTAAAACCTGAAACTTAAAACTTTCCCGTAAATCCTGTCTAAAAAGGAAATTCTATATAATTGAATTAAAACCTCCCCTTCATCAAAGGGAGCTCCGGCCTGGACCTGCCTCATACGACTCCAGCTCTCCTTTGACAATCCTGTGAGGGTAGCAGAGGGAGTCGGATTCTACCGCGACCCTGCCGCAAGTGGTGCAGACGTAATCAACGCCCGACAGCTTCCTGGCACACATATGCCAGACCTCCCGGGACATTTGCCCGCAATAGTTACACTTAACCCCTTCCTCGATCGGTACCGGGTTGCAAAGATGAGATCCTTCGATCTGAGTCTTGCCGCAAGTCTTGCAAACGTAAACATGCTCTGCCGTTGCTGCCATCTCTTTTCTCCTTAAGCGCACCACCTGGTTCTTCCATGGGAGTGATCCGGCCTGCCGTCTCGTAAGCTCAATTCCCGAGAGAGATTCTCAACCTCTGATAAAAATCACCCTCTCTACTGCAGTGGAGAGCAACGATCACTCGTTCAACGAACCCCACCCATTCCCTTCATCCCAGAAGGGGTCCCTCGCAAAGTCAGATGGCCTTCTCCACGTAAACCTTGAAGGCCCCTTCCTCTTTCGTCCAGCCCAACAACTTATGCCCCGTATGTTTGGTCCAGCCCTTGAAATCTCCCACCGTTCCAGGATCATTGGCCAGGATCTCCAGCACCTGTCCCTTCTGCAGGCCTTTCATCGCTTTTCTGGCCTTGAGGATGGGTATCGGGCAATAATCTCCTTGTGCATCGAGGCTCTTATCTGCCTTGAAGGCTTCCATCTCCTTACCCCCCTGGTCTCCCGGCCCGGGAAACCATTGTAGGAAACGGAGGGGAAAGAATTTTAATCTCCTCTCGCTCTCTGCGACCTCTTCCTTTTTCCTCGCCTTCAAAGACCTATCTCCCATTCGACTCAGTCCATCCGGTCTTGAAGCCCATCCGAAACCCTCCCGGAAGGTTTCTCCCGTCCGGAAGCAGCTGAAAATGAGGAGAAGTTTCCGAATGGGCAGTTAAAACTTGGAAAATCGGGATGAGGACGCACCGCACAGCGGACACTTATCCGGCAGCTGCCCCTCCAGGGTAAACCCACAGGCCCCACAGATGTAAATATCCCCAATCTGCAGATCTTCTCCCAGGGCTATGGCCTCTTTAGCCCTGCGATACAGCTCCTGGTGCACCTTCTCCGTCTCGAAGGCCCAGGTGATGCTCCTCTGAGCACCTTTCTCCTCCTGAAGATCTGCCACAGACTTGTAAGCGGGGTACATCTCCTCTACTTCAAAGGTCTCTCCCCCGATGGCGGCCTCGAGGTTTTCCGCGGTGGGATGGATCCCCTCCATCGTCCTAAAGTGATTGGTGGCATGAATCTCTTCGGCATGAGCGATGGACCTGAAGAGCCTGGCCACGTTATTTTTCTTCTCCTGCTCGGCCTTATCGGCGAAGATCAAATATCGCATATGGGCCTGACTTTCCCCGGCAAACGCGCTCTTCAAGTTCTCTTCGGTCATCTTTTTCATGAAGGTTCTCCTGATCCTTTTGAGGTGGCCGCATGGATTTTAATGAGCGGAAATCTCCTTTGCCCTCTATCAAAGGGCCAAAGCCGCCTATCGTTTCCGCGTAAATTACCCCCCCTTCCCCCCCCCTTCGTAAGGGGGGGTGGGGAGGGGGTCTTCGCGGAAAATCGAAATTCCTATACGATGTACTTAGATTGCTTCGTCGCTACCGCTCCTCGCAATGACATGGAAGGCCACGTTTGTCATTGCGAGCGGAGCGAAGCAATCTCAAAAAGGAAATTCCTATACCTTCGAGTTAAATCGCAGTTCACCTTAAGTATAATATGGGCGGAAGGGGTCCGCAATAATCCATAGTTAGGAATCGGAGGCAAAACGACCTCGCGCCCCCGCCCGATACCAATCGCAAAGGTCTCGCACTTTGCACCGCTCGCACAAAGGCCTCTTCGCCTGACAGATTCTTCGCCCATGGAAGACCAGGAGATGAGTGGCCTGCACCCATTTCTCCGAGGGAATCTGTCGGCAGAGCTGCCGCTCGACCTCGTCGGGATCTTGAGAATGGGCCAGGCCGAGGCGATTGGCCACCCGATTCACATGGGTATCTACCGCCAGGGCTTGCCGGCCGAAGGCGTTGCCCAACACGATGTTGGCCGTCTTCCGGCCGACGCCCGGGAGGGTGACCAGCTCCTCCACCGTGCCAGGGACCTCTCCTCCGAAATCCTCGAGAAGCTTTTTGCAGCAATTCGCGATGCTCTTCGCCTTGTTCTTGTAAAAACCGGTAGGATGAATATCTTCCTCCAGCTCCCGGATGTCAACCCGGACATAATCCTCCGGCGTGAGGTATTTCTTGAAGAGCCTTTGGGTCACCTGGTTCACCCGCTCGTCGGTACACTGGGCTGCCAAGATGGTTGCAATCAAAAGTTCCAGAGGATTAGAGTGATCCAGGGTGAGCCGGGCATCAGGATGCTCCGTCTCCAGGATCTCCAGAATCTGTTCCGCTTTGTTCATGGACTTAGGGCCTCAGGACCAGCTTGCCGAAGACCCTGCGGCTCAGCATACGCTCCTGAGCTGTAACGGCCTCCGCCAAAGGAAAGACTGCATCCACCACTGGCCTTACTTTGCCCGCTTCCACCAGCCTGAGCACCTCCCACAGCTCCTTTCTCCCCCCCATATAAGATCCCAAGATGGAAAACTGCCTGGAGAAGAGAAAGCGCAGGTCCAGATTCGCGCCGGGTCCGCTGGTCGCCCCGCAGGTGACCAGCCTTCCCCCTTTGGCCAGACAGGTCAGGCTCTTCTCGAAGGTCTCCTGGCCGATATGCTCGAAGACCACCTCGACCCCTCGGTTGCCGGTCAACCGCCTGACCGCCTTCGGGAAGTCCTCTTTTGTGTAGTTGATCCCCTCATCCCCCCCCAGCTGCCTGGCCCGCTCCAATTTCTCATCGCTTCCGGCCGTGACGATCACCCGGGCCCCGGCCAACTTGGCCAGCTGAATCGCGGCGGTGCCGATGCCACTGCCGGCCGCATGGACCAGCACGCCTTCTCCCGGCCCCAGCCCCGCCCGGGTGAAAAGCATGTGCCAGGCAGTTAGAAAGACCAGGGGCACCGCTGCCCATTCCTCCCAGGACCATTTATCCGAGATGGGAATCAGGTTCTCCGCGGGGACCCTGGCATACTCGGCGTAGCCCCCATCCACCTGATATCCCAGGATGGCATATTCGTCGCACAGGCTATCCCACCCTGAGGCACAATATTCGCAATTCCCACAGGAAATCCCGGGGGCCACCATGACCCGATCTCCCGCATGGAAGCCCTTCACCTGGCTCCCAATCTGGGCCACCTCCCCCGCAATATCGCATCCCAGGATATGGGGCAACGGGATCTTCACCGTAGGCATCCCCTGCCTCACCCAGATATCCAGGTGGTTCAGGGCACAGGCCCGGACCCTGACCAGGACCTCTCTGGGAGAGATCTCTGGGGTGGGCACGTCCTCGTATTTGAGCACCTCTAGCCCGCCGTGCTCATGAAAGACCACCGCCTTCATCGGCCTGGCTCCTTTTTGAGGGATTAGAGGCTAGGGATTAGGGGTTAGCAGGACTTTCAATTCGCCCAAAGTTGTTACGGAAGGATTGGCCTCTTCCTACCCCTGGGGAAAGAATAAGGAATTTCATGGAACAACGGGGGTTAAATTTAACTAACCCCTAATCCCTGCTTTTAGTCCTCCTCCTTGATGGCCTCGACCGGGCAGATGTCTAGGCACTCCTTTGAGAGAACGCAAACCTCCTGGTTGATATTCGCCTTGTCGTCCACCATGGAGATCGCTCCCACCGGACAGACATCCACACAGCTCTGGCATCCAATACACACCTCAGGGTCGACAACGACTGGCATCTCTCCTTATTCCTTTCTCTGAATGGTTGAAGAAAAACCCTTGGAAACCCCGGCGTGGGCTTCCGCTCTTACACCGACGCCTTCTCCTTGACCTGCGCCGCCATCCCGGGTCGGGTCAGGTATTCCGGAGAAAGGATCCGGTCCAATGCTTCCGGGCTCAGGAGCCCTTCCTCCAAGACCACTTCCCGGAGGGACTTCCCACTGACCCGGGCACGCCTGGCCACCCTGGCCGCCGCCTCGTAGCCAATCAAAGGGTTGAGGACGGTGGCAAGCCCCAGGCTATTTTCCATGTATTGGCGACATCTCTCCTCGTTGGCCTGTATCCCCTCGATGCACTTCTCCCGAAAAAGCCGCAGCCCGTTTTTCAGGATCTCCATCGATTGGAGGAGGTTGAAGGCCATCACCGGCATCATCACGTTCAGCTCTAACTGCCCCGCCTGACAGGCCAGGGAGAGAGTGAGATCATTCCCGATGACCTGAAAGGCCACCATGTCCAGGGCCTCGGCCATGACCGGGTTGATCTTTCCCGGCATCATGGAGGAGCCTGGCTGAATCGCGGGCAACTCGATCTCAGCCAATCCCGTCCGCGGGCCGGAGCTCAGGAGCCGGAGGTCATTGGCGATCCGGATCAGGTCCAACGCCAGGAGCCTTAAGCTGCCCGAAAGCTCGGCAAAGGGTGTGGTGTTGGAGGTGGCCTCGATCAGGTCCCTGTGCCCTCGGAGCTCCAGGCCGGTGTATGCTCGCAGGCGGGCAACCACCTCCTCCCGATACCCAGGCGGGGTGCTGAGCCCGGTACCCACGGCATTTCCACCGATCCCCAGCTCTTTCATCGATTCGCCCGCTGCCTCGATCCTCCGGCGGGCCCTGGACAAGGCATGAGCATAAGCGCCCAATTCCTGCCCCAAGGTCAGGGGCACCGCGTCCTGCAGGTGGGTCCGCCCCGACTTCAGGACCTGGGCAAACTCCTCAGCCTTCCCCTCGAAGGCCTCCTCCAGGGCCTCTAAGGCAGGCAACAGTTCGCGCAAGAGGAAAAGGCCGGCCAGTCGTATGGCCGTCGGAAAGACATCGTTGGTGGACTGGCCCATATTGACGTGATCGTTGGGATGGACCCAGGAATAGTCCCCCTTTTCCCCCCCCAGGATCTCAATGGCCCGATTGGCCAGCACCTCGTTGACGTTCATATGGTGAGAGGTCCCCGCCCCCGCCTGGAAGACGTCCACCACAAACTGATCACTGAAGCGGCCGGCCAGCACCTCATCGGCCGCCTGCACGATGGCCTCTCCGATCTTCGGCTCCAGCATGCCCAGCGCTATGTTGGCCTCAGCGGCGGCCTTCTTGATCAGCACAGTTGCCTCCACAAAACGGGGATGAGGCCTGAGGCCACTGATGGGAAAGTTCTCCAAGGCCCGGCTGGTCTGGATGCCGTAGTAAGCCCCCTGGGGAACCTCTTTCTCTCCCAGGGTATCCCTTTCTACCCGCATCATTGCCATCCGTACCTCCTAATTGCCCTCTGCAATATCTTTTATCGAGTCTTCTCCGACCGGACGAGCACCCGGTTTTTCTCATGAATCACTTGCTTGGCCTCTTTCGGATCCTCGCTCTTCAAGGTCCGATGGCCTGGCTTCTTGCCGGTTAACACATCCCCCAGGTTCAGGATGTCTCGGCCCAATCCTTTGATGGTCTCACAGCCGGTCAGGGCAACAGAAAACCACGCTATCAGCAGCCACGTTACCCCCCTTTTCCTTCCCGGCCGGCCTCGAGGCCGGCCGGGTTTTGAGGTTCTTAGGTTTCTTGCTTAACACTTAGAGCCTATCCGAAAACCTCCCAGAAGGCCTCCCCGGACCGAAAAGGCAAAGGAGCAAGAGGGGTTTCCGGATAGACAGTTAAAACCTGAAACTTAAAACTTTCCCGTAAATCCTGTCCAAAAAGGAAATTCCTATACGATCCGGTTAAAGGCCCGGGGCGTAAGTCTCAGTCGTTTCGATCAGGTGGCCCCTGCGTTTGAACAAGCAGGCGGCATAATCCTTCACGACCTTGCCATTGGCGTAGTCATGGCAGTAATTAAAGGTTACCAGCTCCCACCCATCGTTCCCCTTCTGGTTCAGGTATTGGTTCAACCGATCTCCAGCCCTGGCTGGCTCTGATTCCACCGTCTCATAGAAATATTCCCATTTTTCCATGGCCCCTTCCCAATTTAAGCATCCTGACGAAATCGTCCGATGCTAAGGCCGCCTTTCTTCAGCCTAACCTTTCATTCCCGGAGGGCACCCAAGCCCATGGAAATGGCTTACGCCTCCTCTTCCCTTTGGGGGAATAACCCCCCCGCCCCCCCTTCGTACCAATCCCCTCATTTTTGCGATCTCACTGCCTTCCTGGCTTCCATCAAAACCTTCTCGATTGCCTCATCCAGGGGAGCGAACAAATGGATGCCGGACGCGCGGTTGTGTCCCCCCCCTCCGAACCTGGAGGCCAACTCGTGCACATCGATGTTTCCCTTGGAGCGCAGGCTTACCCTGACCATCCCCTGAGGGGCCTCCAGGAAAAGGATCACCAAATCTACTCCCCTTAAAGAGCGGGGCAGCTCGACGAACCCCTCCAGCTCATCGTTCTCCACGCCATATTGCTGCATCATCGCCTGGGTCACCTTGACCCAGGCCAACCGATTCTTCTCCTCCGTCTTCAGATCGACGAGTGCCGCTCCCAACAACCTTAGCCGGCCATACGAGCTCTGCTCATGGACCTGTTGATAGATATACGAGGGATCGGCTCCCGCCTCCAGCAGATGGGCCGCTATCCTATGGGTCTTGGGGGTGGTGTTCTGGAAGCGGAATGAACCCGTATCCGTCATGATCGCAACGTAAAGGGCTTCGGCGCACCTCTGTTCCGGCTGCCCTCCCATCGACCTGATCAGATCGTAGACCAGCTCCCCAGTGGCGCAGGCCTGGGGATCGATCAAATTGAGGCACCCCTCCAGCCCGGGCGAGGCATGATGGTCTATACAGAGTTTAGCGGCCGAGCTATTCATGACATAATCCCTCATCGCCCCCAGACGATCCCAGTTGGCGATATCCAGGATGAAGATGACATCCCCCGAATAGGTCGCTCCTTTCTGGCGGATGGGATCGAAGTGCTCCACCTCCCCTTCCGGGTCCAGAAAGCCAAAGACCCGTGGCAAAGGGGTCTCGTTGCATACCTCGACATCTCTGCCCAACCTTTTCAGGAAAAGGGCCAGCGCGATCTCCGATCCAACCCCATCCCCATCGGGATTCATATGGGTGGCGATGAGAAACCGCTGATGCTTTTGGATCAGCTGCGCGATCGCCTTTCGCTTCTCTTCCATTTCCCTGTTTCCACTCCCTGGCCTCTTCAAGGCAAGGGTTAGCTGTTAGGGATTAGCTCCTGGCTCGTAGCTCATAGCAGGGAACTCTTCGCTATGAGCTATCAGCTCTTTAGCTCCTAATCCCTCCCTTACCCCACCTTCAGGGAGGTCCTCAGGGGCTGCTGGAGCCGGCTCTGGTCGCGGTAAACGGTGATGCCCAGACAGCCTAACCGAGAGGCCAGCAGGATGGCCTGCCTGACGTCCTCGACGGAACTATCCCGAGGGAAATTGATCGTCTTGGAGACGGCGCTATCGGTATACCTCTCGAAAAAGGCCTGGACCCGGACATGCCATTCATAATGGACGTCGTAAGCCGTCACGAATAGGGACTTGACGTCTCCTGGGATCCCCTCCATCGCCTGCAGGGACTCCCCCCGGATCAGCCGATCCATCAGCGCCTCCGACCAAAACCCCCTCTCCTGCGCTACCTGCTGGAAAAGCGGATGCACCATGGGAACCAGATCATCCCCGTTGCGAAACAGGCGCTCATAGGCGAGGGCGTAAAGGGGCTCGATCCCACTGGAGCAACCCGCGACCAGGCTCAGGCTCCCCGTTGGCGCGACCGTCGTCCGGGTCGCGTTCCGGACCCGGGGCATTCCATGCCGACCGTAAATACTGTAAGGGAAATTGGGGAACACGCCCCGTTTCTCCGCCAGGGCCGCCGAGGCCTGGGTGGCCTCCCGGGCGAAGAAGGACATCAGCTCCTCGATGAGGTCCAGGCACTCCGGAGAACCGTATCGGATGCCCAGCAGGATGAGGGTATCGGCAAAGCCCATCACCCCCAACCCAATCTTTCGATTGCCCAGGCTGGCGCGCTCGATCTCGGGCAAGATATAGCGATTGACGTCCAGGACGTCGTCCAGGAAGCGGACCCCCAGCCAGATCAACTCCTTCAGGTGGTGGGAATCGATCCGTCCATCCATGACCACCCTGGACAGATTGATCGATCCCAGGACACACGACTCGTAAGGCAGCAAGGGTTGCTCTCCGCAAGGGTTGGTCCCCTCGATGACCCCCAGGGAAGGGGTGGGGTTCTTGGCGTTGATCTTGTCCAGGAAAAGTACCCCAGGTTCTCCCGAATGCCAGGCCATCTGGGCGATGGCATCCAGGATCTCCCGTGCCGGCAGCCTTTTGACCACGGCCTGGGTGCGGGGGTTGATCAGCTCGCAGGGCTCGTCCTTCTCCACCGCCTCCATGAAGGCATCGGTGATCCCCACCGAGATGTTGAAGTTGGTCAGGCTCGTCCCATCCTCCTTGGAGGAAATAAACTCCATGACATCCGGGTGATCCACCCGCAAGACCGCCATGTTGGCCCCCCGGCGGAATCCCCCCTGATTAATCGCCTCCGTGGCCTGATCAAAGACCCGGATGAAGGAGATGGGTCCACTGGAGCGCCCCCCCGAGCTGCGGACGAGGTCGTTCTTGGGACGCAGCCGGGAGAAGGAAAACCCCGTGCCCCCACCGCTTTGATGAATCAAAGCGGTATGCTTCATCGTCTCGAAGATCGACTGGACCGAGTCCTCCACCGGCAAAACAAAGCAGGCGCTCAACTGCTGGAGCTCCCGTCCTGCGTTCATCAGCGCCGGGGAGTTGGGGAGGAACTCCAGCGCCGACATCGCTGCATAGAACTCCTCCTCCATCCGCCTCACCTCTTGCTCCCCCCCGTAAAGCTGTTCGGCGGAGGCCACGTTTTCCGCCACCCGACGGAACAGCTCCTCGGGGGTCTCGATCGGATTCCCTTCGGAGTCCTTCCTCAGGTAAAGCCGCTTCAGGAGTTGGATCGCCACCGGCGTTAGCTTCGCTTTTCTTTCCTGGATTGCTGACCTCTCCATCGTTTCATCTTTCACCCGGTTAATAGCCCTGAGACCACCCAGCCTCCCAGGTAGCCTATACCAGCGGCCAGGACGCCCAGGCCAACGACCTCCAGGCCGCTTTTCATCCAATTCTTCTGGGTAAAATAGGTTTTTCCCACGCCGAAGCCGAACAGCGCCAGCGCTGAAAAGGCCAGGGAAAAGGGCAAGGCCCGAACTGCGGGCAAAAAGCCATAAGGCAGCAAGGGCGGAAGGGCGCCCACCACAAAGGAAAATCCCATGAGAAAACCGTTCTTGATGGGAGAATCGAAGGCCTCCGGAACCAGCCCCAGCTCCTCCTTCACCATAAACTGGAGCGTCTGTTCTTTATCCGCCGTGATCCGATTCACTACAATCTCGACCTCCTCCGGGCTAAAGCCCTTGGAGGCGTAAATCTCTCGGACCTCCTGCTTCTCTCGCAACGGATTCTCCTCGATCTCCCGCATCTCTATCCCGATCTCTTTTTCAAAGAATTCCCGCTGGGACTTGGTGGAAAGGTAGGCCCCCAGCGCCATGGAGATCGCCCCGGCGATCACCTCCGCCAGCCCCGCGATCAGGACAATGCGGCTGTCAACCAACAAGAGTTGTGACCCGCTCAACCCAGAGACAAAGCCCACGGTCGTGATCAGGCCATCGTTGGCCCCGAATATGACCTCTCGGATGGCCCTCCCTTCCGGACTATGCCAGCTCTCATGAAAGTGCTGCGCAGGTCGATCGGGTTCCAACGTTTTCAACATCTGGGATCTCCCCCATGGGTTGGGTACGGTTCCGTCCGCTGCCGCCACACCCCCTATTCCACGCTCAGCCGCCCGCTGCCGCGCCTGGTCCTTCCCCGTTCAGCCTCTTCAATTCGAAGAAGTCGTACTCTCCACCCTCTTCATAGCGGGCCAGGGTATAGAGCAGATCGGATAGTCGATTCAGATAGATCAGGATCTCCTCATCGGGGAGAAGTGCATTGGCCTTCAGCCGGGCCACGCCCCGCTCCGCCCTCCGGACGATCGCCCGGGCCAGATCCAGGGCGGCCGAGGAGGGCGTGGATCCCGGAATGATAAAAGCCTGGGGCATCTCGATCTCCCTCTCGATCTCCTCCATCAGCGCCTCCAGCCTTTCGGTATCCCGAGGAGTGATCCGGCGGGTCAACCGATCGGCATATTCGGGAGAAGTAGCCAGTTCCGCCCCCACGATGAAGAGCTCCTCCTGGATTCGGTGAACCACCTCTTTGACCTTCTCCCTGCGGGAAAATGCCCGGGCCAGGCCCAGCGCGGAGTTGGCTTCATCCACGGTGCCGTAAGTATCCGGCCTCAAGTCATATTTCGGAACGCGCGTCGGTGAGAGCAGATCGGTATACCCTTTATCTCCTCTCTTGGTCGTAATCTTCACTTCAGGTCACCTCATTATATCATATCTCTCCAGGGAGAGAATTAGCAAGAGCATAGGTAGTCTCACGCTTTCTCCGTTTCCCTCTTGCGCAGCTCTCTTTCCAGCTCGGCCTTGAACTCAATGATCCGCTTCCCCATGTCCCCCCGATGCCTCTCCTCTTCCTCCGCCAGAGCCAACAGCATCTTTCTGGCCGCCGGATTCTGAGCCTTCTGGGCCGCCTTCACGTAGAAATCGTGAGAACGAGCCTCTCTGCCCTCCGCGATGATCAAGGCCTCGATGATCGCTCTGAGGTCCTTTACCGTATCCGTCGTCATAAACCTGCCTCTCCTTAGAAGAACACCAGCTTTCCTCCCAAGAACCCCAGGCGCGCCACCAAGGGCATGAGGGAAATCATCAGGCCCACATAGATCCACCCCGCGATGGAGTGCTGAGTGGCAATGTCCGGAATGAAAGACCTGAGCAGGATGCAGATGGTCGCGAGGATCAACAAGACGATCGACCACAGGATCTTCTCCACGAAGATCCGGGTAACGTTGCCCCGAAAGCGGGTCTTCCAACTGAACAACCCGGTTGCGATCGCCCCCGGGACCGCCAGCGTGCCAAATATCAGGGTGTAAAAGGAAGCCGCCTCGAAGGATCGATCCCCCGTGTAATAGTACAACCCCAAAAGGGTCAGGGATACAGGAAATAAAGCGTTGGGGAAATGGACCATGATCGGGTGCAGATGAGCCTTCGCGATCAATTTTTTCCAATCTCTCTTTTTGGGCCTCTCCTGTCCCCGCCCATCTCGCGGTTGCCTCACGATCACCTTCTCTTCCATCTTTCCCCTCTCTCCTCCCCCCTTAGTGATTCGCTGCTAGCCCTGAGGGATCCCAGCTTCGCAGGCACAAGATCTCTCATCCTCTTCATATTAATATAAGAAGGCTGTCTAATCCGGTCCACTCGAAAGCGATCCGAACTATTCCTATTCCTTATTATTCATCATTAATATAATTTTATTGACATCAAGCCGTGTGTGTCAACTTAACCCGAAAATCCCTCCTTTTTCCGGAACCCGAAAACCTTAAAACCCTTGACCGAGACCCCCTTTTGAGCTAAACTTAGGTGAATTATGGGCGGATTTAGCGAACGATCCCGGGACCATTCGTCATCCGGCATGATCGCAAATAAGGCTATAGAAGTGTCATTTCGAGGTGATCCTTCGCTGTCCTCAGGATAGCTCTATCGCATAGGAATTTCCATTTTTAGGTTTTAGGTTTTAAGTTTTAAGTTTTAAGTTTTAAGTTCCTAAAACCTAAAACCTAAAGCCTAAAACTTAAAACCTAAAACTTAACTGGATGGACTTGCGGGATTTATGGACGCGCTGGACAAGCAACTGCTCAACCGACTTCAGAAAGGTTTGCCCTTGGTTCCCCGTCCCTTCGAGGCCATTGGAGAGGAGCTGGGAATTGGGGAGGCGGAGACGCTGGCGAGGGTCCGCCAGCTGAAGGCCCGGGGGATCGTTCGCCGTCTTGGAGGAATATTCGACTCTCGCAACCTGGGCTTCCAAAGCACGCTGGTAGCCCTCCAGGTCCCTGAAGATAGGGTCGAGGAGGCGGCAGCGGCGATCAACGCCTACCCGGAGGTGACCCATCATTACCTCCGAGATCACGAGAGATACAACCTCTGGTTCACGCTGATCGCCTCGAACGAGGCCAGGATCCAAGAGATCTTGGAAGAGATCTCCCGACGGATCGCCCCCGCAGCGATCCGCAACCTTCCTGCGAAGAGGTTCTTCAAGATCCAAGTAGATTTACCCCTGTAGGAGGCTTAGTCAAGTTGGACGATCTGGATCGGGCCATCATCGCCCTGTTACAGCAAGACATTCCCTTAAATGAGACCCCTTATGCCTCCCTGGCGGCTCAGTTGAGCCTCTCTCCCGAAGAGCTCCTGGAGAGGCTGGGCTCCCTCCAGGAAAGGGGATGTCTCCGCCGGGTCGGGGCAGTGTTGCGCCATCAGAAGGCAGGTTTTACGGCCAACGCGATGGGAGTCTGGGAAGTGCCTCCGCAGGAGATCGAGCGGGTGGGTCCGATCATGGCCTCTTTCCCGGAGGTCACCCATTGTTACGAACGGCCCACCTTTCCCGATTGGTCCTATAATCTTTACACCATGATCCATGGGAAAGATCCCAAGGCCTGCGAGCGGGTGGCCGAGATGATCTCTCAGCGAACGGGGATCACGCGCTATCGCTTGCTCTTCAGCCTGCGCGAGCTCAAGAAGACAAGCATGAGCTATTTTTAGGGCCTATCCGAAAGCCGCGCAGCAACTTTTTCTCCAAAGGTCTTCCCTCCTTCAGTATGGAAATGATAAACAATTTAAGGTACTTTAAAGGATCTTTTTTTGTAACACTCATAGGGCTCTCCGTAGCGTTTATGCTGGGAGGTCTCAAAGCCATGATGATTGCTTCAATCCTGAGTGTTTTAGAAGTATCCCTGTCGTTTGACAACGCTGTTGTTAATGCGACAGTCTTAAGAACTATGGACGTCAAATGGCGCCGCAGATTTATTACCTGGGGCATACTCATTGCCGTTTTTGGTATGAGGATCGTATTCCCTTTACTGATTGTTGGCATTGCAGCTCATTTAGGGCCTATCGAAACACTGATGATGGCAATTTATAAACCTGAAGATTATGAAAGATACCTGGTTTCATCTCATTTATCTGTTGCAGGCTTCGGAGGAGCTTTCCTGATGATGGTATTCTTGAAATTCTTCTTCGATGAAGAAAAAGATGTCCATTGGATAAAGATCATCGAGGCTCCTCTAATAAAACTTGGAAAAATCGAGGCTTTTGAAATCTTAATCACAATATTTTCAATATATTTTATTACATCTTATCTCTCATACCATGGAAAATATGAATTTTTTTCAGCTGGAGTTATGGGGGTAGTCACATATATTGCCGTGGATGGCTTCGGGGCATTCATGGAGTCAACAGAAAAAAAGATGGCCGGGCAGGTCGCAAAAGCTGGGTTAGCATCATTTCTCTATCTTGAGCTGCTAGATGCCTCATTCTCTTTCGATGGTGTAATCGGCGCATTTGCCCTGACGAATAATCTATTTATCATTACAATTGGGTTGGGAATAGGTGCTATGTTTGTCAGGTCTTTAACGATTATGCTCGTTGAGAACGGTGCGCTTGAATCCTATTTGTACCTTGAACATGGCGCCTTTTATGCGATCGGGGTACTGGCCAGCATCATGTTTTTGGGTACACTTTATGAGATATCCGAAGTCATTACCGGCTTAATTGGCGCCGGTTTTATCGGCATAGCACTCATCTCATCCATTCTATACAACCGTACAAAACAGGCTTTGAATTAGGGATTAGGGGCTAGGGGATAGTAAGAAAGAAGAGCTTTTGCTAATCCCTAGCCCCTAGCCCCTAGCCCCTAAAAAAGAAAATTTCTATCCAATTGAATTAAGGGGAGGAGTACTGAATGCGTTTCTCGGATCTGTTTGCCAAGTTCATCGTCAAATTCCGCTGGCCCATCTGCATTGTGGTAATTTTGATCACCCTCTATTTTACCTACCTGATGCGGTACGTGACCTTGCCCAAGGATCTGGCCGACATCTCCCCCCAGGGCCATCCCTACGTGAAGCTGCAAGGTTACATGAACGAGGCCTTCGGGGTGGGGACGATGATCGAGATCGCCATGGAGGTCCAGCAAGGAGATGTCTTCAATTCCACCTCCCTCGGCAAACTGCGCCATATCGGCCTGGAGATCCGCAAGATGAAGGGGGTGATGCCCGCCCAGGTGATTTCCATTGCCACCCACAGCCGGGTCAAGAACCTGCGAACCAGCATTGACGAGAGCGGCTTCTCGCAGCTCAACGTGGAGAGCTTTCGGGATCTGTCCAAAAGGGCCCTGGAATCCCCCCAGCAGATGGCCGAGTTCCGGCGCCTGGTGCTGAATAACGAGAACCTCTATGGGAAGCTGGTCTCCTGGGACAGGAAGTCCGCCGTGATGCTCGTCCACTTCTGGAACGACAAGGATTTTAAGTACATCTTCCAGAAGATCCGCCAGCTCCTCCACTCCCAGGAGGACGGCAATCACAAGTTCTACGTGGCGGGTCGGGTAATCGAGATGGGCTTCCTCCACCAGTTCATGGGGAAGATCGTCTTCGTCTTTGGGGTGGCCACCGCGGTCATCATCCTGATCCTGTGGGCTGCCTTCGGCACCTGGCGGGGGATGTTCATGCCGCTTTGGGCAGCTTACGTCGCCGTGGTCTGGGGTTTGGGCTCCGAGTACCTCTTGGGATTCGAGATGGACATCATGACCGTCATCGTTCCCTTCTTCATTATGGCGATCGAGGTCAGCCACTGCATCCAGATCCTGAGCCGTTTCTATGAGGAATACGAGAAATACGGCGACGAGAAGATGGCGGCCGAGGCAACCCTTTCGGGGCTGGTGCTGCCGGGGGCGGCCTGCATCGTCACCGATGGCGGGGGGTTTGGCACCCTGATCCTGATCCCCTTCAAGCTCTTGCAGCAGATGGGAATCTCGGCCAGCTACGGGATCCTGCGGATCTTCTTTACCACCACCGTTTTCATCCACGCCTTCGTTGCCATCCTGCCCCCGCCCACGGAGAGGGAGATGCGCAAGATCTACCGGAGAAACGTGATCTTCAAGGCCGCCCTCTCCAAGGTGGCGGACCTCACCTGGGGAAAGCGGGGGCGCAATTGGGTGCTGGGGACCACAGCGCTCATCCTGGTGGTGGGGCTGATCGGGTCCTTCCGGATGGTGGTCGGGGAGACCCAGGAAGGCTCGCCCCTCTTCTGGGCCGACTCGGAGGTCAACCAGGCCGAGCGGCTCATCAACGCCAAGTTCTACGGCACCAATCCCTACCTGCTCCATATCGCCGGCAAAAACCCGGGCGCCCTGGCCGATCCCAAGGTCCTGATGAATGTCCATGCCCTGCAGCGCCACCTGGAGCAGCGGCCGGATGTGGCCGGGACCGCCGCCTACCCGGAGGTCGTCAAGGGGATCAACATGGCCTTCCATGACAACGACCCCCGCTGGTACGTCCTGCCCAACGACTACACGATGACCTGGCAGTTCATGGACATCTTCCGCACCGGCGGAGGGCCGGAGGACAGCAAGAGCTTCTTCGAGATGGATTACAGCGAGGGGGCCATCGCCGTTTTCGTCAAGGACCACAAGGCCAGCACCATCCACAGCCTCATCCAGGATACCGATAACTTCCTGAAAAACCATTTCCAGGGCAAGGTCGAGCGGGGCGAGGTCCGGCAGGCGGCGGGGATCATCGGGATCTTCGCGGCCATCATCGATGAGATCTACTATAGCCAGATCTCCTCCCTCTGGCAGATCTACCTGGTGATCTTCTTCTTCGTGGCCATCACCTTCCGCTCCATCATGGCCTCCATTATCATCATCATCCCCCTGGCCATCAGCAATATCGTCACCTTTGCCACCATGGGCTTTGGGGAGATCGGCCTCTTCATCTACACCGTGCCGGTTGCCACCCTGGGGACGGGGTTGGGAGACTACAGCATGTATATCATGAGCCGGATGCAGGAGGAGGCCGAGGCAGGCAAGGAGCCCAAAGAGATCTTTTACGAGGCCCTGACCAGCTCGGGCAGGGCGGTCTTCTTTACCTGCTTCTCCATCTCCATCGGCGTGGCCACGCTGCTCCTGTCGAGCATCCGCTTCCAGGCGATCATGGGGGGGATGTTGATGGTGGCCCTGCTGGCCAACATGCTGGGGGCCATCATCCTGTTGCCCACCTTGATCAACTGGTGGCGGCCCAAGTTCGTCTTTGGCAAGGTCCCGGCCCCGTCCGAAAGGACGGCAACACCGTCCACCCTTCCCATAGACAGGATTTACGGGAAAGTTTTAAGTTTCAGGTTTTAAGTGTTAAGCAAGAAACCTAAAACTTAACACCTAAAACTTAAAACTTAGCTTGATCGTAAATGTCTATTGAGCTCGGTCGCTTACAACCCCTGGAAGCCGATCCACTGGGAGAGGTAGCCGCTGAGGATAGAGAAGTAATCTGAATAGAGAAGGATCCCCATGAAGATCAACAGCAGGCCGCTGGCGACGTTCACAAAGCGGATGTAGCGGTTAATACGGCGGAAGTAGAGCAGGAAGGCGTTAATGGCCAGGGCCGTGAGCAAAAAGGGCAGTCCCAGGCCCAGGGAATAGATGCTCAAGAGAAAGACCCCGGCCCCTAACGTCTCGTACGTACTGGCGTAAACGAGGATGGAGGAGAGCACGGGCCCGATGCAGGGCGTCCAACCGGCGGCGAAGGAGACCCCTACCAACATCGATCCCACGTAGCCCGATCGCTTGTTGCCCAAAGAAAAATGTCTCTCCCGAGAGAGAAAGTTCAGCTTCAAGAGGCCCACCAGGTAAAGCCCCAGGGCGATGATGAAGATCCCTCCCACCTTCCGGACCGCATCGAGATGGTCCCCCAGTAACCGGCCCGCAAAGGTTGCCGAGGCCCCCATGGCAACAAAGACCAGCGAAAAGCCCAGGACGAACATCAAGGAGTTCAACAGGGTCAACCGGCGAAGCCGAGGTTGGTCCGCCAGGGAAGAAGAGGTCAACTCCTCGAAGGAAAGGCCGGTGATATAGGAGACGTAAGAGGGCAACAGCGGCAATACGCAGGGCGATAAGAACGATAAAAGCCCCGCTCCAAAGGAAAGAAAAGTGGAAAACAGCAGGTTAGCTGGCACGAGCTCCCCCTTCAGGCTCGCCAGTCACACCACATGCTGGCTCTGAGGCCCTCCCCGCCCCCAAAGGAGCGCAGGCCCTCCCCAGAAGAAGGGGAGCATCGAAAGCCTTAAAACTTATGGAAGAGGACCCCCTCATTGAGGCGCCCTTGCGGGAAGGCGGACCTCCTGCCGGAAGGTCCGCCCTGGGTCCAGCTTCTCGCCCGGCGTTAGGCCCTCCTTTGCCGCTTAAAGCTATCGATCGTGCCCAGTTGCTCAACACGGGCCAGACCGTTCATCATCTTGTTGTCCATCAGGCCCTTCATCAGTTTGAAATCGAAGGAAGGGGTGTTTCCCGCAAAGAGACTCATCACCTTGGTGCAGATATCAACGCCCCAAACGTTCAGGTTATGGGCGTAGATGAACTGATGATGCTTTTTCATCACCTCGATGGGCTGCATGCAGCCGGTCCCCAGCTCGGTGTTGGGGGCGATGATGGCGCAGTAAGCCTCTTCATCCCGGATCTCCATCAGTTCGTTCAGCCCCTCCTCGAAGTTCTCGAAAGACCAATCATCTACCACGACCAGCTTCAAAGGCTTCTTCTTTTCGGCCTCGATGACGGTCGGCGAGACCTGATTGACCGTATACCCGATGGACTGTAAGATCTCGGTAACTACCTGGCCGGCGGTCTCCTTCATCTCTTCTCCCTCCTCAGAATTAGGTCTTTCTCTGCTAACGGTTTTCAACTCCATCCATAAGCATGACAAAGGTTTTACCGTGACAAATGGATATTTTTTACTCCAGCTCTCAGGAAATGTCAACAAAAAACAAACATGGCCCTGCCTCAGAGCCTACCCGAAAACCTCCCAGAAAAGGCCTTTCCTTATAGAAAAGCCGAAGAGAAAGAGGGATATCCGGATAAGCAGTTAAAACACCCCGGTTTTCCCCCCCGATAATCTTCTTGATTTCTCGACAGCCAATTTGGTAGAGTGGAGGCGTGCGCTGCCACGGCTTCCACCTGATCGCCCAAGACATCTCTGCCTCTTGGTTTTCTTTAAATACCCCACTTGGGCGAGCTGCCACTGACCGGGGAAGGGGACCGCGGCCCGGATGAAGAAGGCCCGGATAGGATGAAGGGGGCGGAACTTTCCCGGAGATCTCCGGCAGGTTTTCGGATTTGTTTTTCAGGAGGACCCAACCATGGAAGAGAGGGACAAAGGAAAGGTTCGGTGGGACGACGAGCAGGCGGAGGGCTTCAACCGGCGAGAATTCATTCGGGGGACGGGCCTGGGGGTCCTGTCGCTTTCTTTGGGCCTCCTGCAGTTCAAAGGTAGCGAGGCCTCCGCCGCGTCCCTCAAGGCGGCCCCGGCCTATCCCTACCGAAGCTGGGAGGACCTCTACCGCCAGAAATGGAGCTGGGACCGGGTGGTCAAGGTGACCCACCCCCGCAACTGCTGGTACCAGGCCCATTGCTCCTGGGACGCTTACGTCAAAGGGGGGATCGTCTTCCGGGAGGAACAGTCGGCCGACTACCCCCAGACGCGCCCCGAGCTGCCCGACTTCAACCCCCGGGGGTGCAACAAAGGGGCCTGCTACAGCGAGCGGATGTATGATCCCTCCCGGGTCCGCTACCCGCTCAAACGGGTGGGCAAACGTGGAGAAGGTAAATGGAGGCGGGTCTCCTGGGACGAGGCCCTGACTGAGATCGCCGACCGGATGATCGAGGTGATCACCCAAGAGGGGCCGGACACCATCGTCTACGACGTAGGGACCAACCTGAGCCTGGGCCCGCAGGGGATGGGGCTGTTCCGTTTCTGCACCCTGTTGGGGATCCCCATCCTCGACTGCAACCTGGAGATCGGCGACGACCACCAGGGCTGGGCAGTAACCAGCGGGAGCATGATCGGCTGCTGCTCGGCCGACAACTGGTTCTACTCCGACCTCTTCCTCCTGTGGGGAGGAAACCCCCACTACACCGGCATCCCTTACGCCCATTTCCTCTGGGAGGCCCGCTACAACGGCACCCGGGTGGTGGGCATCAGCCCCGATTACAACCCCAGCGTCCTCCATTGCGATCAGTGGATCCCCATCAACGTGGGGACCGATGCCGCCCTGGCCCTCTCCATGGCCCACGTGGTGATCAAGGAGGGGCTATATAATAAGGCCTTCATCCAGGAGCAGACCGACCTGCCCCTCCTGATCCGCGAGGATACCCGCCGGTTCCTGCAGGAGAAGGATCTCAAAAAGGGCGGGAGGGAGGACGTCCTCTACCTCTTCGACCAGAAGAGCCGCCGGGTCCGACCCGTCCCCCGGGCCACGCTGAAACTGGGAGGCCTGGATCCCGCCCTGGAAGGGAGCTTCGAGGTCCAGACGCTCCAGGGAAAGGTCCGGGTCCGGCCGGTCTTCGATCTCCTCAAAGAACGGCTGGAGGAGTACGCTCCCTCGAGGGCCTCCCAGATCACGGGGATTCATCCCGGCGTCATCGAAGCTCTGGCGCGAGAGATCGCCCGGGCCCGGGCCGTGACCAATCTTTCCACCTCCAACAGCTCCAAGTTTTACCATGGCGACCTGATCCAGCGCTCCCAGATCCTCCTGTTTGCCCTGTGCGGCCACTTCGGCAAGAAGGGGAGCGGCTACAACGCCTTTCCCATGCTGATGGACGATACCAACTTCCGCCTGGGTTATGCCCCCGGTCTGCCCCCTCGACAGGCCATGCAGGCCTTCCAAAAATCCTTCGCGCCCGTCTACCAGAAGCTCAAGAAGGCCGGCTACACCGAAGAGATGATCTCCTACGAGTTTGTCCGGCAACTCCACGAGCAGAAGCTGATCGTCTCCTCCACGCTCTTCTGGTACATCCATGGGGGCCTGCGAGAGCTCTCGGGCCGCTCTCGCGAGTGGGACAAGACCCTGAAGCGGGACGTGGAGGAGTACGTCCAGGAGTCCTTAAAGAAGGGCTGGCAGTTCGTGGTCCCCGACCCTAGCAAGGAGCCCCGGATCTTTTTCGAGTGCGGGGGGAACGTCCTCCGGCGGGTGCGGGGATACACCGGCCTGCTGCGGACGCTCTGGCCCAAGCTCAAGCTGGTGGTGACGCTTGACTTCCGCATGAGCTCGACGGCCCTCCAGTCCGACTTCGTCCTGCCGGCGGCGGGCTACTATGAGAAGACCGACTGGGCCGGCTGGGTCGGACCCCTCCAGCCCTTCTTCCAGGTGACCAACGCGGCCGTCCCGCCCCTGTACGAGTCGAAGACCGAATGGGAGATCCACTGCCTGCTGGCCAAAAAGCTCCAGGAGCGGGCCAAACAGAAGGGCATCACGACCTTCAAGGACGGGACGGGCCAGACGCGCCGGTTGGACCGGGTCTACGACGACCAGACCTTCGGCCGCTATTACCATGACAAGGATGACGAGAAGGTCTGCGAGGAGTCGTTAAAGCTCTCCGAGTGCATCCATACCGACTGGAAGACGCTCAAACGGAAGGGATGGGCCCGTTGGGACAATCTGGGAAAGAGTTTCTTCAGCATCGGCAACGCCACCGACATCCGGCCCGATGAGCCGATCGTTCCCTACACCTGGCACACCGCCAAGAAGATCCCCTGGCCCACGCTCACCCGAAGGATGCAGTTCTACATCGACCAGGACTTTTACCTGGAGCTGGGCGAGGAGCTTCCCACCCACAAGGAGCCGCCCAAGAGCGGCGGGAGCTATCCCCTGGTCATGACCGGGGGCCACACCCGATGGAGCGTCCACTCCATGTGGCGGGACGACAAATACATGCTGCGGCTGCAGCGGGGCGGCCCCATCATGTACATGAGCGTGGCCGATGCCCAAAAGCGGTCTATCCAGGACGGGGAAATCGTCCAGGTGAAGAACGACCTCGACGCCTTCCAGATCATGGCCAAGGTGTCGCCCGGCGTTCGTCCCGGTCAGGTGATCATTTACCATGCCTGGGAGCGGTACATGTTCAAGGACGGCAAGCTCTTCCAGAACCTGATCCCCAGCCCGATCAAGCCCACCGAGCTGGCGGGCGGCTATTTCCACCTGCGGCCCTACTTCGGCCAGCTCAGCCCCGGCCAGAGCGACCGGGATACCCGGGTCGAGGTGGTCAAGCTGTAGGGATCGCGGGGGGTTGGAAGCACAGGGGACTCCGCCCAGCCTGCCCGGATTGCCCTCAGAAGGGGAGCATGATATGGTTTAGTGCCTAAACGAAAACCCCGATTTTTAGGTACCTACAAAAATCGTTCATGGTTCGACAAGCTCACCATGACCGGTCAACCTGAGCTTGTCGAAGGGCCTGTCCTGAGCCCAGTCGAAGGGTCAAAGGGCAAACCAATAAATCCCTAGATAGGTTTTCGTTCAGGCACGATTTAGGACAAGTCTCGAACGGTAAACGGTAACCGAAGATCGAAGGAGGAGGAGATGGACATTCAGAACGATACCTTCGGCGGGGAATATCCCTTCCGGCCCAACTACACCAAGGTTTATGGCCATCGGATGCATTACGTCGATGAGGCCCCGGCGGGCAAGCCCAACGCCGAGCCCATCGTGTTGCTGCACGGCAACCCCACCTGGTCTTTCCTCTATCGCAAGTTCATCCCGCCCCTGGTCGATGCGGGCTTCCGGGCCATCGCCCCGGACTACGTAGGCTGGGGGCGCTCCGATAAGCCCTTCGACCGCGCCCTTTACCGGCTGGAGAATCGCATCCAATACTTCACTCGCTTCATGGATACCTTAGACCTTCACGACATCACGCTGGTCATGCAGGACTGGGGCGGTCCCATCGGCCTGGGGTATGCGGTGGAGCACCCCGAGCGGATCAAGCGGCTGGTGATCATGAGCACGTGGGCCTTCGAGTGGCCCGAGGGGGTCGTGCTTCCCTCGTTCTTCCAGCTGTGTCGTGAGCCCTACCTGGGCGATGCCCTCTTGATGGGCTACAACCTCTTCATCGAGGGCTTCCTCTTCACCGAGATCAAGCGCAAGGAGCGGCTCACGCCCGAGATGATGCGGGGCTTCCGGGCCCCCTTCCCCGATTACCTCTCCCGGGTGGCCACCACAGTAATCCAGGATGTGCCCCTCACTCGAGAGGATGTCTCCTTCGGGACGATCAAGAAGATCGAGGAACGCCTCGACCGGCTTAAAGTCCCCACGCTGCTGGTATGGGGGGAGGAGGACCTGCTGCTTCCCGCTTACGATATCTGGAAGAAGATCTACCCCCAAAGCGAGCTGCATATGGTGCCGCGGGCCGGCCATTTCATCCAGGAGGACGCTCCCGAGGAGGTGGTGGGGATCATCAAGGGGTTCCTGTCCCGAAATCCCTGAAACCACCATGGCCAAGCAGGGTTGACCGCCCCCGAGAATGAAATTTTCGATACGATTCAATTAAGGAAATGCGCCGATGATTGATTTGACCGACGAGCAACGCCTGCTGCTCCAGACCGTGCGGAGGCTGGCCCAGGAGAAGATCGCCCCCCGGGCCGCCGAGGTCGATGCCACCGACCAGTTCCCCTGGGATTGGGTGGATCTCTTCAGGCAGCAGGGGCTCCTGCAGATGATGGTTCCAGCCGAGTATGGGGGCGGGGGCATCGAGAGCGTCACCACCCTCTGCCTGATCACCGAAGAGCTGGCTCGCCATTCCCTGGCGGCGGCCAGCATCTTTGCCTCCACCCCCCTGACCAGTGTCCAGCTCCTCAAGAAGGTGGGCACCCCCGAGCAAAAAACTCGTTACTTTCCCCAGCTGTCCACCGGGGAAAAACTCTCGGCCATCGCCCTGACCGAGCCCGGCGCGGGTTCCGACGCCGCCTCCCTCCAGGCCCGGGCCCGCCGCGAGGGGGACCATTACATCCTCAACGGCCGCAAGTGCTTCTGCACCATGGGAGATGTGGCCGACTTCATCACCATCTTCGCCAAGACCGACCCCACCAAAGGGGTCAATGGCATCACCGCCTTCTTCCTGGAGACGAAAGGGACACCAGGCTTCTCCATCGGCAAGCACGAGAATAAGATGGGCCTGCGGGGCATCCCCAACGTGGAGCTGATCCTGGAGGAGGTCCCGGTCCCCGCCGAAAACCGCTTGGGGCAGGAGGGAGAAGGGTTTAAGGTGGTGATGAAGTTCTTCGACACGGCCCGGGCCATCGTAGGGGCCAAGGCCCTGGGATTGGCCCAGGGAGCCCTGGACTGCGCCCTGGCCTATGCCCAGGAACGGGTCCAGTTCGGCCGGCCCATCGCCGAGCTCCAGGCCATCCAATTCATGTTGGCCGACATGGCCACCGAGATCGAAGCCGCCCGGGGCCTCGTTTACAACACCATGGCGCGCATAGATCGGGGGGAAAAGGAGGTGAGCAAATACTCGGCCATGGCCAAGTACTACGCCTCCGACGTGGCCATGAAGGTCACCACCGATGCCGTACAGATCCTGGGGGGTTACGGCTACATGAAGGACTACCCCGTCGAGCGGATGATGCGTGATGCCAAGCTCACCCAGATTTACGACGGCACCAACCAGATCCAGCGCATCGTGGTGGCCCGCAGCCTGCTGAAGGGGGGCAGCAGGCTGCGGCAAACGAACTGAGATTCCTCGCTTCGCTCGGAATGTCAGCCGCATAATCTGTCATTCCGAAGGAGCGATGTGAGCCCAAGCCCTGAGCGAAGCGAAGGGAACCGAGGAATCTGAAAAAATGGAAATTCCTATGCGATCTGACCCGTTTCGAGGAGAAAATCACCACCTACCAGGACTTCCTGCGGGCTTTACAGGGGGGGGAGGTTCTCCGCCCTCTACCTGAGGGAGGCCTTGGAAGGGAAAGGTCTTCCAGGCCGCTGAACTCGATCTGTCTCACCCGCCTCCACCTGGGAGAGGTCCAGGATGTCATTTGTGGCGAAGAGCCATCACCTCTGGATGGCGGCGTACTGCTCTGCCACAGCAGCTCCTCATACGTCCCCATCCCCCGCACCTGCCCCCTGTGCAGGACAAGGATCCGGTCGATCTCCCGCAGGGTGGAGAGCCGGTAGGCGAACCAAACGTCCCGGAGCTCCACCGCCCCACTGCTGAGCAGGGGAGCTGGGGAGCAAGGGTGCTGGGGAGAAATCCCGTTTGCTCTTACACCCCGCTGCTCCTCTGGTCCTCTGCTCCTCTGCCCCCCTGCCCCCCCGCTTCTCCGCCCCGTTCCCCCGGGGGGCCTCGATCAGCTCAAAAACCCTCTCCAGGGAGGTCATAGCGGACTGGGTCAGGCTGTAGCGGCCGCTGAGCTCGGTGAGCGGCTGGAAGAACCGGCGGATATAGCTGAAGAAGGCCACCAGCCCCCCCACCGAGAACTCCCCGGACACCACCTTCACCCCCCCGTACCAGAGCAGCGAGGCCAGGGCGGTGTAGCCCAGGGCCTCGACCACCACATAGAGGGCTGAGTCATACCGGGCCGCCCCCCCGCTGGGCCCCCAGGAGCTTTTGGTCCAGCGCCCGCAGCCCCTCCAGGTTCCGCCGCTCCCTTAGGAGGCTCGCCAAAATAACATGGTCATTTTCCCAGTCAACGTGGTATGGAATCTAGCCAAAATAAATTATCCGTTTACGGGCCAAAATAAATTATCCGTTTACGGCCTCGGCTGGGTGATGTAATTCCACTCGCCGTTGACCAGAGAAATGGCCAAATTATTTTGGCGAGCCTCCTTAGGAAGAGCTGGATGGTGGGCATCCCGGCCAGGCTCTCCTGCAGGTAGGCGCTGAGCGCAGCCACCAGGGTCCGTACCTTTCGGGAGTGCTCCCGGATCTTCCTCCGGAGGAAGGCCAGCAGAAAGAACAAGGGGGGGACCGCCGAGAAGGTGAGCAGGGTGAGCTTCCAGTTCATCAGGGACATGATCCCGACGATCTGGGACAGAAGGATGAGGTCCCCCAAAAGCCCTATGATCCCGGCCACGAAGAGATGGCTGACCGCTTCTGTATCCCCGATGACCCGGGTCATCAGGGCTCCCGAGGGGTGGCGGGACAGGATCGGCAAGGAGAGCCCCTGGAGGTGCGCAAAGAGGGTGACCCGCAGACGATGGGTGATCCTCTGACCGGCCGCCTGCACCAGGTAGGCCTGGAGATAGCGGGCCAGGAATTCTAAAGCCAGCAAGAGCACGAAGAGCGCGATCACTCCCCGCAGGCCCTGAAAATCCCCTTTCAGGATGTGGCCGTCGATGGCGACCTTGTAGAGGTAGGGCTGCAGGAGGTGGAGGGTGGCCACCGTCGGTAGCAGGAGGACGCCAGCGAAGAGCGCCCACCGCTCGGGGCGGGCGTATTGCCACAGCTGCCGCAGCAGCCTCCGGTCGTAGAGCTTACCAGAGCTCGCCCCGGACCCGATCCGGGGGCGCTCGGCCTCTGGAGTCTCCATCAGTTTCCGCACCTCCTCTCAGAGAGTGTGTGAAAAGTCTGGTATATCGTCGAACGGTACTTAGAGGATCAGGTCATCGCTGTTTAAAGCCCCTCGAGCTCCCGCTGCAGCTGTTGCCGGCGGTAGATCCCCGCGTAGACCCCTCCCCGACGGAGGAGCTCTGCGGGACGGCCCTCCTCGACGATTCTCCCCTCCACCAGGACCGCCACCCGATCCATCCCCCGCAAGGAGTTGACGCGGCTGGAGATGAGGAGACAGGTTTTCCCCTCGAGCCATGGCAGCAGCCCCTCCAGGATCCGCTCCTCGGTCAGGAGGTCCACCTGGGAGAAGGGATCGTCCAGGATCAGGATCGGGGGATCG
>JACOWJ010000046.1 GCA_016176845.1 Nitrospinota bacterium | reverse complement strand
GGCCGGGAAGAAGACCTCCACGGGCTGACCGCCCGCGGTGAGCGCGTTCATCTGGATGCACACCTCGAGCGGGAGCGTCGCGGGATGGCTCTGGCCGAAGTAATGGCTGCCAGCGGCCGACATCAGATTGGGGAGGAAGCCCACGGGCGCGCTAAAAGGCGGGCCGGGGTTGCCGTTCTCGTCCGGGGTGGCGGTGCAAGGCGCGTCGAAGAACGCGAGCACTGGGACGATCACGGCCGGGGGTAGCCCCGCGGGGAGCCGCCCCTGGGTGGCCGGGAAGGCCGTCGCGTAGACGTCCACCTTCTGGGACGCCGCGGTGCGGGCGTAGACCGCGTGGTCCACGGTGGCCTCACCGGCAATCGCGCCCTGGAAGACCCGGCCCATCAGGGCGAAGTCGGTGGTCTCGATGAAATCATGGCCGTTGCCGTCGAGGTTGGAGCCGACAGGGCCTTCGATGCGGAAGATGTTGTGGTTGCGAGAGGCCCCGGTGGAGTCGATGAAGTTGGGCAGCGGGCTGCCGGTGACCGGGCCGCTGCGGGCGGGATCGGCGATATACAGGCCTGCCGGGCCCGGGGTCGCAGGCAATTCGGGGCCGCCGGGGGTGTTCGAGGGAAGGAGAAATGGGCCCAGGCGGCTGGTCAGGGCATCCGTGAAGATGAGCGGCGCGATGCCCACGTCATCGCTGAAGAAGATCAGGTCGCCGGCCGCCCCCCTGCACTCGTCGGGGCAGGTAAACAGCTCTTCCCCGTAGGGATGGATGAACCGATAGGTCCCGGGGACCGGCACGTCGGTGAGCTTGACCCGGATGCGGGAGAACGAGATCTGCCCTCCCGGCTCGACGTCCGCGGCAAACGCGGCTTCCACCGCCAGGACCAGCAGGGCCTTGCCACTGTTCCCGGTGGTCATGCTCGCCTCCGCGGCGTACCAGAAGTGTTCGTCGACGAAGTTCGTAGGGAACACCTCGGGCACGACGGGAATGTCGACGGGGAGCAGCAAGCACCAGCCGCCGTCCAACTCGGCCTGGTTCTTCGGGTCGCAGAACTCCAACGCGAGGCCGGTGGTGTCCTGGTACCACGCCGGGTAGCCGCCGACAGAAGGGACGTTGTTCACGGGGCCGACCCGTTTAAGGCCGGCGTGGGCCGCCGGCACGGCGCTGACGAGCAGAACAGCCGCGACTACGACCGCGATGAGGAACTGGATCGCATAAGAATTTCCATTTTTAGGGTACAGATTATTGGGACCCTGTCCCCTGTTCCCTGTCCCCTGCTCCCTGTCCCCTAATTTATTCCCCATGCGCCGTCCTGCCGTCAAGCCGGCGCGTTTCGGGACCTCTTGTTGTTGGTTCAATTTGGCTTTGGTCATTTTCCATATCCCATGCATTTCAGATCTCCTCTCCCTGTATGCTGTTCGGCAGGAAGCCGTTTTGCGGGCTGTTCGGCCCCACCGCCGCCAATCCCGCGTGAGCGGTCTGCCTGAAGCTGAAAAGCAGCAGGAACGCGAGAAAGATCCATTTCCATTTTAATTTTTTCAACATCGTGAGCTCCTCCTTTTTAGGGTTGATCTGCCTTGGGGAGGCGCAGCGTAGCGCGGCTTTCAATCTTGCTGACATCGTGAGCTCCTCTTTTTAGGGTTGATCTGCATGGGGGAGGCGCAGCGTAGTGCGGCCCGCTCCAAACCTTCTTTTTTCTAAGAGCGAAAGAACCACCTGCCTTGCCAGGCGAAAGCACAGAGAAAACCTATGATTAGTCTTATTCCTCTGAATCACCATGAACCATTCCCATTTTGAGATTGCTTCGTCGCTGGCGCTCCTCGCAATGACATAATGGGGGTCATTGCGAGCGAAGCGAGGCAATCTAAATTCATGATGGATGAGCCTCTTCGATAATGACTCCACAAGAGGAGGTCATTGCGAGCGAAGCGAGGCAATCTAAATTCATGAGCAAATGGCATGCCAGAGCGCACATCTAACAAAGATCTCGCGAATTTTGAGCCGGGTTATTCGATTTTTGTGCTACCACCGAACATGCTGTACACCTCCAGATCCTGCCTTGGACAGGCAGGGACGCCTGTCCCACCGGTGGGTCGGGCGTCCCTGCCCGACCAGAAGGGGTTCACTATGTTTGGTGATATTACGATTGAATTATTCATAACCTAGATGATTCCGACCTGCGGGAGAATGGATACCCTATTGGAGGGATTAGGGGCCAGGGAAGAAGAAGAACTTTTCCTAACCCCTAGCCTCTACGGACTTCGGACAGCCCAAGCAAATGGACATCCGACGGTTTCTTGAGATAGCGCGGCGAGCGGGGGACGTGAGTCCCCCGTTAACCAAGGAACAACCTCCCGACAACGAAGCGTGGTAAAAAACGGCGGGCTGACGCCCACCGCTCACCCATCGGAAGGGATTTTGAGGCCCTGAAGGGATTCCGGGAAAAACGGTCGTCCGGAGAAAGGACGGGGAACCCACCGAAACGCATATTCCGGTATGCCCTCGACGGGGAAATTCGTGGGGAGTATTCTTCTAGGGGAAGGGATTTGGGCCGCATAACTGAGTATGCATGTCCTGCATAGCTTAATATGCGGACCCGAGGAGGGAGCTTCTCTCGCGGGAGCAGTACTACTCACCCAACCCGTGCAACAGCGACACCGCGAGCTCAACCCGGCCAAGAATTTATTTTTTTGGCGAGGAATTCGCGAAAACCCCTCTTAACCTTCATAATTCATCCAAAAACTTTATGAAGAAATGAATATCGTCTTGGATTCTTTTAGAATCTCTTCTCCAGTTTAACGAAAGCTCTTTAACCTTTTCCCATCTTAATTCAAAAGCATAAGAATATCTAAATACATGCCTAAATCGCCTTAATTCATTTAATATCTCCAGATTCTCGTCAGCAATTACCCTCGGCCTTACATCTTCAATATTTAATGCCATTCTATTTAAAAGCTCGGAATGCCACATGGTTTTATCGGAAATAGTATTCTCAAAAACATTTGCAATCTTTACAAAAATATCCTCATAAAAAGAATAAATGCCAGAAAGATAGTAAGATAGTGTTATTATTTCTCCTTCGGAAATTATTTTCCTCTTTAAGTCTTTTTCTAGCTTTGATAGTAATTTATGTTCCAGATTAATTATTCTATCCATGATAGAAAGAATTTCAGATTTTAAGAGTTTTATATATTCAATTTTTCTTTTCATAAACCAATATCCCATTTTTTATATTTTCTATCAAATCTTTATCTGCATATTCCATCATTATTAGATCTATTTTTTCTGTCCTTAAAATATTTTCAAGATATATAGAAAACTTCAGCTCATCTCTATTATCAAGACCCTTCACAGCAATATCTATATCTGATAATTCATTAAAAAATATCTGGTTCGCAATTGAGCCAAATATAAATATAAATTCGACCGATGGAAATTGATCCATTATTTCAACCAATCTATTTTCTAATAAGACGATAATATCTCTGCGTTTTTTCGAAAGCAGGGCCTTTCTCAGGGCGTATTTTGCCTCGAGTCTCTTTTTGATCGCCTCTACATTGACCATAATTCACCTCAGTTGAAAAAAGGAGAAGGTCTCGAACCTTTCATACCAGATCGGGAGAGAAAGGTCAAGGCGCCGGAACGGCGGCCCCGGCGGGAGGGGCAGTGGGCAGGGTAACGAGAAAGGTAGCGCCTTTGCCCCATTGGCTCTTCACCTCGAGGGTCCCCCGGTGGTTCTTGACGATCTCGTGACAGATCGAGAGGCCCAGCCCCGTGCCTTTTCCCACCTCCTTGGTGGTGAAGAAGAGGTCGAAGATGCGGCTGAGGTTCTCCGGAGGGATCCCCATGCCGGTATCGGAGACCTGGACCCGTACCCAACCCGGCGTCCGGGGTCGCCGGCGGACCGAGAGGGCGATGCGACCTCCGAGGGGCGTGGCATCCAGGGCGTTGTTCAGGAGGTTGAGGAAGACCTGCTGGAGGGCATTCTCATCCCCCCAGACCCGTGGGTGAGAGGGATCGGGCTGGTACTTCAGCCGGAGCCCCTTCTGCTGCAGGGAGGGACGGAAGAGGAGGAGGGTCTTCCCCAAGAGCCCATTGATATCGCAGGCCCGGAACCTCAGGAAGGAGTCCCGGGGCTTGAAGGAATCGCGGGTAAAGGTGAGCAGGGTATTGGTGATCCGGGAGATGTTCTGGGCGTGATGCTTGATGACCTGCAGGTCCTCCAGGAGGCCCGTGGCGGGGAATCCCTTGCGGGAGGCCTCCTCCTGCAGGCAATCGATGCGGCTCAGGATGACCGCGATGGGGTTGTTGATCTCGTGGGCGATGCCCGCCGCCAGCTTCCCCGTCGCCGCCATGCGCTCCGACTGCCGGACCTGCTCCTCCAGCCGCTTGCGCCGGGAGATATCCTTGGCGATCCTCAGGGTGCCCACCACCTCCCCCTTCTCGTTATAGAGCTGGGAGGCCGAAAGGCTGATGTAGACCGACCGCCCGTCCTTGCTGACCACTTCCGTCTCGTAATCCTGGATCTTTTTCCCCCTGGCCAATTCCCGCAGGATCTTCTCCCCCACCGCCTCGCCGGCGTAAAACTCCGAAGAGGGCCGGCCGAGGATCTCCTCGGGCCGATAGCCGATGAGCCTCTCCACCCCCCGGCTGGCGAAGGTGATCACTCCCTCCCGATTGGTGGCCACGATCGCGTCGATCGAGCTCTCGATCAGGTTTTCCAGGAAGAGCTTGTTCTCGCGGAGCTGTCCATAGAGCTGGGCGTTCTCCAGGGCTACCGCGATCTGGCCGGCCAGCTGCTCGAGCAGCTCGGCCTGCTCCTCCTCGTAAGCCCCGGGCTGGCAGGAGCCGATGTCCAGGGTGCCGATCGTCTTGTCCTTGGAGACCAGGGGCACCATCAGGTAGGAGCGCATCCCTTCCAGCAGGCCCAATTCCTCGTCGAGCAGCGGCTCCTGAAGCCGGGATAGGTCCCTCGCGATGCGGGGGCGCCGATGGTTCACCACCCAGCCGGAAGCGGTGTTCCCTTTGGGGAGGGTATAGCCCTTCTCCAGGCGGGTGAGCTCCTTCTCCTTGCGCAGCGTGAACAGCCGCAACTCCTCCCCCATCTCTTCCAGCAGCAGGATCACCATCATGTCGAAGGGGAGGATCTTTTTGATCTCGGCGAAGATATTCTGGAGGAGGGTGTCGATGTCCAGGCTGGAGTTGATGTTCTGGGTGATCCGGTGGAGTACGGACAGCCGCTCGTCACGAGCCTGCAGCTCCTGCCGGAGCCGCCCGACCTCTCCCCTCATGAGATTGATCTCCCCTTGGTCTTTCGAATCTTTCATAGGCGCGAAAACCCGTTGGGATGGAAGCGGGCGGGATAAATCCCGCCCCTACGTCGCCATGGGTTGTCCCAACGTTGATTCACGCTAATAATCTTTCCCCTGCCCATCCTCCATGCCCTCTTCCATGCTTCATTTTTCATTTTTCATTTTTCAATCTTTCAGCCCATATTTCCGGATCAGTCGATGGATGGTCTTGCGGTCGATCCCGGCCTGCTGTGCGGCCCGGGAGATGTTGCCCCGTTGCTCCCGCAGGAGCTGGCTGAGGTACTCCCGTTCGAAGCTCGCGATCCAGAGCTCTTTGGCCTCCTTGAAGGGGAGGTCCACCTTGGGCTGGAAGGGCAGTCTCCCTATGGGGCCGACCCGGATGGGCTCGGGGAGATCCTGGGGACGGATGACGCCTCCCTCACAGACCGATACCGCCCGCTCGATGGCGTTCTGCAGCTCCCGAATGTTTCCGGGCCAGGGATAGCGGGCCAACCGTTCCATGGCCTCCGGGGAGATGGCGGAGGGGGAGCTGCGCCCGGACCGGCCAAAATGGACCAGGAAATGCTGGGCCAGCAGGGGGATGTCCTCCTTCCGCTCCCGCATGGGGGGCAAGGCCACCTGAACCACGTTCAGCCGGTAAAAGAGGTCCTCCCGGAACCTCTCCTGGGCCACCTCGCGGTTGAGGTCGCGGTTGGTCGCCGAGAGGATCCGCACATCCAGCGAGATCCATTCCCGGCCCCCGATGCGCCGATAGGTGCGCTCCTGGATGACGCGGAGCAGCTTGACCTGCAGGTCGGGCTTGAGCTCGGCGATCTCGTCGAAGAAGATGCTTCCTCCTTGAGCCAGCTCCAGGAGGCCGGGACGGCTGATGTGCGCCCCGGTGAAGGCCCCCTTCTCATAGCCGAAGAGCTCGCTCTCCAGCAGGCTCTCGGGCAGGGAAGAACAGTCGATGGGGACAAAGGCCTTCCTGGCCCGACGGCTCTGGTGGTGGAGATAACGGGCGAAGAGCTCTTTGCCCGTCCCCGTCTCGCCGGTAAGGAGGATATTCGCCTCCGAATCGGCCACCTTGGCGATGAGCTGAAAGACCTGCTGGATGGCCGGACTCTGCCCGACGATCTCCTGAAACGGGGAGGCCCTCAAGGGGCCCGAGCGCAACCGACGCCGTTGGTCCAACCCCTTCTGGATGGCGTTGCGGAGCTGCTCTGAGGTGAAGGGCTTCTGCAGGTAGTCGAAGGCCCCCTCCTTGATCGCCTGGACCGCCGTATCAATGGTGGCATAGGCGGTGATCAGGATGACGACGATGTCGCGGTCGATCGTCTTGGCGGCCCGTAGGACCTCGAGGCCATCCTTGCCCGGCATCCTCAGGTCGGTCAGGACCAGACCCGGCATCTCCTTGCGGATGAGCTCGATCGCCTTCTGGCCGCCGGCCGCCGTGAGGCATTCGTAGCCCCAGGGCTGGATCATCCGCTGGTAATTTTGGAGCATATCCTTCTCGTCATCGACGACGAGGATCCGATCTCCTTCCGCCATCTCTTCGTTCCTTAGCGTCCTCTTGGGGTACGCTCGGGTATCCGCAGGGGATTTGTCGTACAACCTCGAAGTTCAGCGAAGCCCGGGGGCCCCGTGAAACATTTGAAGGGTTAAGAGGTGGGAGTTGTCACCGTTGTCGGCTCCTCCGCGATTTCCTCTACCTCTTCCACAATCTTGATATAAACCCGCTTTGGCTCCGGGGGGAGAGATAAGCCTTCCTCTTGAAGATATTGGAGGTGAAGCTCGATTGCTTCCCTGGCTTTGTGGATGCACTCCTGAATAGAGCGGCCTGTCGTCGTGCACCCCAAGATGTCGGGAACGACCACTCCGAAAAAATTCGGGTCTTCCGTTTTCTCGATAATGATGGAATAACTCAACCCAAAAAGCATCATCCCCTCTCTCAGCAAGATTTTCCGAGCCTTTCGCCATTCTCTACTTGGGGCTTGCCCTCTTAAGCCGAAGTTTAATGGAACCTGGGGCCTCAGTCAAGGGGTTTTGAGCCCCGCCCCTTTACGGGATAACCTCTTGACTGTCCCCGGTTTTCCCGCTAAACTTGCGGTCGATAGGGTAGGGAGGATCCTCGTTTTCTCCCTCCTTGCCCGGGAAATTCGCCATTGGGTAAGTTAGAGGTTAGGGGTTAGGGGCTAGTGAGGAAGAACTTTTGTACCCCCCCATCCTCTAGCCACTTAAAAATGGAATGGGGAACCCTCCATGTCGGCAGTAGAAGGCCTTTCTGCGAACTACCTTCAGCGGTTTGATTTTATTGATTTTGCTCTACTTTTTGGCTCTTATGCAGAAAACAGGGCGCATAATCTCAGTGATGTGGATATAGGGATTTTTACGAATAAAGACATTTCTCTATTGGAAATAGGATTTTTGACAGCAAATCTTGAATCAATCCTCAAAATAAAAGTCGATTTAATGATTTTGAATAATCTATATAAAAAAAATCCTGTGATAGCTTATGAGATAGTATCGAGTAACAAGATATTATTCTGTATAAATGAAAATAAATTTATAGATTTTAAGAAAAATGCTTTATTATATTTTATGGATACAAAGAAGATGAGGGACATGATTAATAAAACATTCAAAGACAGATTAAATAAAGGTAAATTTGGAGAACATAATTTTGTTTGAGAGACTTAAGCTACTTGAGAATAATATACGAGAGCTTTTAGAATTTAAAAAAAGATTTAGTCTAACGGATGTTCGTTCTGATAAATCCAAAGAGTGGGCATTAAGATATGGTTTTTTAGAGAGTATCCAAATAATTATTGATATAGCATGTCATATAGTTGCCAAATATAATTTGGGGAATCCCACTGCTTATTCTGAGTGCATAGAGTTTTTAATGAAATATCATTATATTCATGAAGGTTTGTCGTCAAAGCTTGTCAGCATGATAGGGTTGAGAAATATTTTGGTTCACGAATATATCTCTATTGAGATGGATAAATTATATGAGTTGCTGAATAATATTGAAGACTTTAAAGAATTTGTTGATGAAGTGAAGGATTTTTTATAAATGTTGAAGGAGTCATCGTTGAACGAGAAGATTGACCCGCAGCAGGCCATGAGAGCTCGGGGGAGGCATGGGAAAGCCATCCGTTGGGTTCTCGCCTTCGCGTTTTTGCTCCTAGCGGGACAGAATCTCCTCTGGGGCAGCCCGGAACAAAGCGCCCTAAACCGACATGGCCAGGCAGAGTTTGCCGGCACCGCCGATGAAAAAGTCCTTCAGAAAGGCCCGGCCATTTTCACGGTAACCGGTCATGCCCCATGGGCACCCAAGCGTATTAAAATGGTGGGGGCTATTTTCGTATCAAAACCTGAAGAGGAAAAGAGGGGCGAACGGGCGCGCGAGCCGCAGAAGATCGTCCAGGAAGGGATCGCGGTCGAATTTAGCCTGGAGCCTGTCGTGGGTGAGAAGGGCAAATCGGCGGAGCCCCAGGAAGGGGAAGATGCGGTGGTTCGATTCAAGATTACCGACACCGCGACCGGGACGGCGATGACGGGGCTCCACCCCTCGGCCTGGATGGACCTTAGGCCGGGAGGTCAAGCAACCGAGGCCAAGGCATGTCAACAAAAAGTTCAGGCGTTCATGCAGGGAAGCCTGAGGGCTCGCCCAGAGATCGACCTGAATACCTATTACATCCTGGCCCTGAATCGCGAGCCCAATATCTCGGTCATCGATCCCCTCCTGGGTTTCGGCAGCAGCAAACTTTACACCTTGGTCCTGCTGAAAAACCCGGGAGAGGACTGGGTCTTGAGCCGCGACGGGAAGAGGCTCTTCGTCGCCATGCCCCTGGCCAATCAGGTTGCGGTGGTGGACATGGCCACCTGGAAGGTGGTGGCCCATGTCGATGGGGGACCCAGGCCGACCCGCCTGGCCTTCCAGCCGGACGAGAAGTATCTCTGGGTGGGAAACGATTCCGCGGGGAGCATAGAGGCCGAGGCCTCACGCGAAGACGCGAAGGCGCGAAGGCGCGAGGGGGTGGGAAACGATGCGGCCGGCGACGCCAAAGCCGAGAGCGGCGTGACGGCCATCGACCCGGTCGAGCTGAAGGTCGTCGCTCGCATCCGGACTGGGGCGGGCCCTCATGAAATCGCCTTCACCGACGACGATCGCTATGTCTTCGTCACAAATAAGGAAGGGGGCACCCTCTCGATGATCGATGTGCAGAAGCTGGCAAAGATCAAAGAGATCCAGACCGGGCCGCTCCCCACGGCCCTGGCTTTTTCTGCCCTCAGCAAAGCGATTTACGTCGTCCATGAGGGGGACGGGGCCATTGTGGTGGTGGATGGCCAGGGGCATGAGATCACCACCCGCATCCAGGCAAAGCCCGGCCTGAGGGCCATCCGCTTTACCCCCAGCGGTCGCTGGGGACTGGTGGCCAATTCGAAAGAGGGCGTGGTGCATATCTTCGACCCATCCACCCATCGCATCCTGCAGACGGTCGAGGTCGGAAAAGGGCCGGACCAGATCTCTTTTACCAAGGGTTTTGCCTACATCCGATCGGCCGGCTCCGAGGAGGTCAGCATGATCCCCCTGGACGCCCTCGGCAAGGCCGGAACCGTGCCCGTCACCAAATTCCCGGGCGGGCAAGCTCCTCCCGAAAAGTCTTCGGGCATCGGAGCGGCAGATACGATCGTTCCCACGCCGGAAGGAAATTCCGTCTTGGTGGCAAACCCAGCCGACAAGATGATCTATTATTACTCGGAGGGCATGGCCGCCCCCATGGGAAGTTTTCAAAATTACCGTCGCGAGCCCAAGGCGGTCCGCGTGATCGATCGAAGCCTTCGCGAGACGACGCCAGGCGTCTATTCGACCCAGGTGAAGCTGGCCAAAGACGGGACATTCGACGTGGCCTTCCTTTTGGATGCTCCGCGGTTCCTCCACTGCTTCGACCTTTCGGTGAAGGCAAATCCTGCGCTCAAGAAGAAAGGCAAACAGGTGGCCCTTCGAATCGAACCGTTGCTCAAAGAGAGGAAGATTCGCGTGGGAGAAAATGTGCGCTTGCAATTGAAGGCCACCGATCCGACCACCAACCAACCCAAGATGGGGCTGAAAGACGTGCATGTCCTGATATCTCTAGCCCCCGGCACCTGGCAAAACCGCGATTGGGCACAGTCGATCGGCGACGGGATCTATGAAGTGACCTTCACGGTCCTCCAGCCCGGGGTGTATTACATCTTTTTCGAGTGCCCTTCGTTGCGGGTGCGCTTCAACCAACTGCCTTACCTGATTTTGCAAGCAACCAAGGAATAGGGAATAGGGAATAGGGAATAGGGAATAGTCATTGCGAGCGAAGCGAATCCATCCCAAGAAAGCGAATTTATTGCTCAGCGCGGCGGCAATTTGCCTATTTTCCTGGGCACTCCCATTGTATGCCGGCGAAACCGCCACCCAGCGGCCGGCTCAACCGCCGGGGCCATCGGCGGATCCGCACAGCGGCCACCAGCACCCGCGCCCATCCTCAACAGCCGGGCCGCAAAAAGAGGCCGCAACCGCGAAAATGTCCATTCCGGATCTGGTGCTTCTCAACCAGGACGGCAAGAAGATCCGCTTCTATAGTGATCTGATCAAAGGCAAGGTGGTTGCCATCAACTTCATCTTCACCACCTGCACCACGATCTGTCCGCCGCTGGCGACCACGTTCTCGAAGGTTCAGGAGCTGGCAGGCGATCGATTGGGGAAAGATTTCACCCTGATCTCCATCAGCGTGGACCCCATTACCGACACCCCGGAGCGGCTCAAGGCCTGGGGAGAGAAGTTTCAGGCGAAACCAGGTTGGACGCTCGTAACGGGGCCAAAGCCGGAAATGGATCAATTGCTAAGGGCCTTGCGCGCGTCTGTGGCCCGGAAAGAAGATCACTCGCCCACCGTCCTCATCGGGAACGACGCCAGGGGAGTATGGACCCGCACCTACGGGCTGATGCCGCCGTCCCGGATGTTCGAGCTTATCCTGGGGGCCCGGGATTTAAATTATTTAAGTTTTAGGTGTTAAGTTTTAGGTTTCTTGCTTAACACTTAAAACCTGAAACTTAAAACTTTCCCGTAAATCCTGTCTAAAAAGGAAATTCCTATCTATTATCTATAAAATGAAGACGCAACGTTTGGCGGTCTGGTTGCTGGCCGGCGCCGCGATTTTGCTTTTCGATTTTTTTATCGTGAAAATCCCAAAGTCTATCGAAAGTCCATTTTTATCCCCGGGGGCGGTCAACTTTGCTCGGTCATGGCGGTTTCGCGTGGTAGCCTCCCCGGAGGGCCGGATGACTCCCCAGGAAAGGCGGGGGAAGCAGATCTATCTCAAGGGGAGCAGCCCTTCCGGCGGGGCGATCCAAGCCATCATCGGGGATTCCTCGAGCGAAGTGCCGGCTGTCACGCTGCCTTGCGCCGGCTGCCATGGAACGGACGGCCGGGGCAGGCCTGAGGGCGGCGTCATCCCCTCCGATATTACCTGGAAACAGTTGGCGAAACCGTACGGGATCACTCACGCCAGCGGACGAAAACATCCCGCCTACACGGACCGTTCAATGGCGCGCGCGATCACGGACGGTGTCGATCCCGCCGGGAACCCATTGGCCGTCGCCATGCCCAGGTACTCCATCTCCCGAAAGGACCTGGACGACCTGATCGCTTACCTGAAACGGCTCGGAGAAGACCAGGACCCGGGATTGACGGAGAGCAGCCTCCGGCTGGGGACGATCTTACCGGCAAAAGGGCCGCTGGCGGAAATAGGGCAGGCGATGAAGGCTGTGATGACGGCCTATTTTGACGAGATCAACGCCCATGGCGGCATTTATCACCGTAAGATTGAGCTGCGAGTAGCCGAGCCTGGAGATACCGCAGCGGCAACCCGGGAGAATGCCCGCCGTCTCATCGAGAAGGAAGAGGTCTTCGCCCTGGTGGGGGCCTTGATCGCCGGAGCCGATCAGGAGATGGCCTCGCTCATCCAAGGCGAGGAGGTCCCTTTGGTGGGCCCCTTTACCCTCTTCCCGGAGGGGAGCTTCCTCCTGAACCGCTACCTGTTCTATGTCTTCTCCGGCCTGAAGGAACAGGGCCGCGCGCTGGCCGATTTTGCGGCGCGAAAGCTGCGAATCCAGGCCCCCCGGGCTGCGCTGGTATTCCCCGAGACGAAGATTCCCCTGGACCTGGTGGAGGCGATCGAGGAGCAGTGCAGGAAATCCGGATGGAGCCCGCTGGAAAGGATCCCTTACCCACCCGGCCGGCTCGAGTCGGCCCCGCTCGTCGAGAGATTGAGCCAGGGAGGCACCAACGCGGTCTTCTTTTTGGGCTCCTGGGAGGAAGGAAAGGCCTGGATGAAGGAGGCGGCGACGAGGAAATGGACGCCCCATGTTTTCCTCCCAGGCTCGCTGGTCGGGAAGGGGATCTTCGACCTTCCTTTGAGCTTCCAGGAGAAAATTTATTTGGCCTACCCCACGCTTCCCTCCGATCAAACTCCCGCCGGCGTGATGGAATACCGGGCTCTCCTCGAGAAGCATCGGCTCTCCACACGCCATCTTGCGGCCCAAATCTCCGCCTATTGCGCTGCAAAGATCCTGGTGGAGGGACTCAAACTTGCCGGAAAGGAGCTGAGTCGCGAAAAGCTGGTCGTGACGTTGGAGGGACTGTATGAGCTCGACACGGGATTGAGCCCGCGGATTACCTATGGCCCGAACCGGCGCATCGGGGCGCTGGGGGCCCACATTGTCGCGATCGATCTCCAAAAGAGGGAATTCATCCCCGCCGGCGAATGGATCGGGCTGGATTAGGGGATCTCGGGGTTGACCGGATTGGGGGGTCGCCTTCCGGCCAGGGCTGCCGTCAAGTTCTCCGCCGCCATCACGGCCATCCGGGTCCGGGTCTCGACGGAACTGCTGCCGATATGGGGGGCCAGAACCACGTTCGGGAGGTCGGTCAGCCCGGGGGCCAGGGTGGGCTCTCGCTCGTAGACGTCCAGCCCGGCCCCCGCGATCCTTCCCATTCGAAGGGCCTCCACCAGGTCCTCCTCGCGAATGATGGGCCCTCGGGCCGTGTTGATCAGGTAAGCGGTCGGCTTCATCCAGGAGAACTCGCGGGCCGTCAGGAAATGGGTCGTCTCTGGGGTGAGGGGAAGGTGGAGGGAGACGAAGTCCGCCTCCCGCAGGAGGGTTTCCGGGTCCACGTATCGAGCCTTCAAGGCGGCCTCGACCTCTGGGGAGGCGCGGCGGCGGCTGTGGTAGAGGTTCTGCATGCCGAACCCCATCCCCCGGCGGGCCACGGCCTGGCCAATCCGGCCGAACCCTAAGATCCCCAGGACCTTCCCATGGACATCGCTCCCCAGCAGCAGCTGCAGCCCCCACTCCCGCCATTGGCCCGATCGAACGTAGCGATCCGCCTCGACCACCCGGCGCGCCACGGCCAACAGCAGGGCCCATGTGAGATCGGCCGTGGTCTCCGTCAGCACGCCGGGCGTATGGGTGACCAGGATCCCGCGCCGGGAGGCCTCGGCGACATCGATGTTGTCGTACCCCACGGCCACGTTGGCCACCACCCGAAGGCGGGGCGCGGCGGCCAGCACTGCGGCATCAACCCGGTCGGTGAGGAGGCAGAGGAGGCCCTCCTTCTCCAGGAGCCTCTCGATGAGCTCCTCCTGGGTCAGGCGCACGTCGCGCTCGTTGACCTCCACCTGGCACTCCCGCGCCACGATCTCGAGGGCGGCTTGCGGGATGGACCGGGAGATGAGGACCTTCGGTCTTCCATCCATTCGCACCTCCAGGGCCGCGCGCTTTTTAGACAGGATTTACGGGAAAGTTTTAAGTTTCAGGTTTTAAGTGTTAAGCAAGAAACCTAAAACTTAACACCTAAAACTTAAAACTTAACTTGAAGGTATAGGAATTTCCTTTTTCCGCTATGAGCTATGAGCTAATTTAAACCGCCAGGGCCTCCCGCTGCTGCTCCAGCACGCGGAAGTACTGGTCCAGCTTGAGCTCCATCTGGGCGACCGAGACGATGGCGGGGTTGCCCACGTCGATGTCCAGGATCAGGACGGGGATGCCCAGCTCGTTTCGCAGCCCATCCGCGATGGGCCGGGTGCGGCTACAGCCCTGCTTGCATCCGAAGTGGGTGGTGGCGATGGCCCCGTTGACCTTGTACTCCCTGCCGGCCTCCACCGCCCAGTTCGCCGTGGCCCGGATGGGGGCCGTATGCATCAGGGCCCCGCCGAAGCAGGTCAGGGCCCGGCGGGCCAGGGCATCCAGGGGATCGGAGGTATCCTCCAGGTTATTCAAGGGGAAGTGGTTGAAGATATCCGCCGTGATGACCGCCCCATACTCCTTCTCGATCCATTCGACCAGGCGCATATACCAGAAGGGGGGAGGACCGTGGAAGAGGATCCGGTGCCGCTCCTCTACCGCCGCCCCTTTGCCCTGATCGGCCAGGGCCAGGGCCTCTTCGTACTGGGCCTGGTAGAAATCGATCGTCTCGGGCATTCCCGAGCAGGTCAGGCCGATCCCAAAGGAGGCGAAAGCCGTCCGGTTATTCACCGGGGATGGGATGAGGCTTCGGAGCTTATGAAACTTGATGAAGTACTCCTGGGCCGCCTTGTAGGTTTCTAATGCCTGCCGCAGCCGGTGGTAGTCCATCTTATTTCCGGTGGTCTCTTCCAGGAAGGCGATCAGCTGCTTCAGCTCCTCTTTGAACTCCTGGATGGCCTCCTGCCCCTGATAATAAGGGACGGTGGCGTAATGAATGGGGCTCTTCATGACGTAGCTCAGGTTCTCGAACATGACGGAGGCCGAATCGCAGGGGGACTGGCCGGAGCAGATCATCACGTCCGGCGGAGGGAGGGTCCCCGAGAGGGCCGCCCCGACCGTGGCCAGGTGGGGAGAGCAGGACTCCTTGGGGAAGCCGTAGGCCTCTCCCGCATCCAGGAAGTGGTAGCCTGCGCCAGAGGCGAGCACCTGGATCACGAACTGCTCCACCACGAAGGGGACGATATCCATGGCCCAGAAGAGCTCGGTGGGAACGAACAGGCTGACCCAGGCCCGGGGCTTTCCCTCGTCCTTGGCCGCCAAGACCTTCTGCAAATAAGCGGCCTGGGTCTTGTTCTGGTAATAGCGGCTGTTGATCTCTCCCTTCTGCTCCATGGACTTCGCCCGCTTGTTGAACTTCTCCATCATCTCTTCCACTCTCATTGTTCTTCCTCCTAAGAATAGGGGCTAGGGGCTAGCCCCTATCCAGGCTCTCGAAGAAGGCCTGCACCCGCGTCCTCAATTGCCCTCTACTTCCCATCTGGTACTCCCGCTCCAGGTGAAGCATGGGAAGGCCCAGCTCGGCGAACTCCCTTTTCAGGATGGGCGTTATCCCCCCGTGGGACTCGCAGAACTTGATGATCGAGTCGATGACCGCTTCCACCTTGTAATCCCGAGCGAGCTGCTTGAGGTGCTCGATCCGCTGGCCCTGCGGGTGCACCCGGGGGCAGGTGGCCTGCCGAGTGGCGTATCGCCGGGCGAGGGTCTCCCAGGGGTCGCCCGCCTCTTCGACCAGGTCCCAGAAATAACGCGTCCCGCAGCTCAGGTCATCGATGGCCACCACCGACCCCAGCTCCTCGATGAAGCGGACATAGCCGGGGTCGGCCAGCTCGGGCCCGGTCAGCAAGAGCCGGATCTTCTGGGCGGAGCCGTTGCTCGCCTTGCGGGCCCGGACTTCCCCGATGTAGCTCTCCAGGAGGGGATTGAATTCCTCCTTGGGCATCACCATCCCTGCCAGGATCACCTCCAGGGCCTCGGCGCCCGAAAGGGGCGGGGGATCGGCCTTGCGCAGCTCCCACAACTCCCGCAGCAGCCGGCGGGTCCGGTTGTAGAGGGCGATCGACTCGCGCAGGGCCTCGGGCTGGATCTCCAGGGAGAAGGCCTCCTCCAGCTTTCCCTTGAAGCGCATCAGCTCGTTCCGGAAGCCCGGCACCACCGACTCGTCGCCCCGGCAGGGAACGGTCATGATGTGGGTGAAGGGGGTCTTCAGGTAGATCTCCCACATATCATAGAAGCGGCGCATGACGTCGCAGGAGTTGCAGGTCACCATCCCGTCCAGGGAGTCGTAGTGGCCCTGGAAGGCGTCCTCCAGACAGTTCTTGCCGAAGGAGCAGTTGTTGGAGTAGAGGTAGGCATCAGCGATGGAGGTCTCGTCGGCGCTGCCCAGGATCCGGATGGGCAGGAAGCCTGCCGCATGCAAGATCTCCTCGGGCACGTAAATGCAGACCCAGCCAATGATCCTCTTTCCTTGCTCTTTGAGCTCCTTCAGCCGGGCGTATCGATTGGCAAAGATCTCGGTAAATCGGGTGTCGGCCATTTTCCTTTCCTTTCTAGTCCTTCCCTTTCAGGCTCAGCTTGATCCCCAAACGATCCCAGAAGGCTGTCCGGATCTCTGGCACGGGGGCTAGGTCGGAGAGGCTCCGGATGGGGGGGATGGCATCCCGGCGGGGACTGCGCCAGTGGTATTCCTTGCGCATCTCCCTTCCGCGAAAGAACTCCTCCGAGAGGCCCTGGTCGTAGAGCCAATCGTATTTCTGAAGGAGGGTGCGGGCCTGGGTCTGGAGGTTGTACCCATCCCATTCCTCCCGGGCCCAATAGCCCCAGGGCTGGTATTGCCGCCACCGCCGGCCGATCACCTTCAGGGGTTGGCCCTTCTTGTCGAACTGCTCCTCGTGCAGGTCGAGGAAGTGCTCCATCTCGATCCAGGTCACCCGCTTGCTCAGGTAGTAGGTGGCGTCATGGTGGACGCTCTCGACCACCAGACACCTCTTGCCCTCGAAGGTGTCCTCCCCCAGGATCCGGTGATCCTCCGCCCAGGGGCGTCGCCAGCGGAAGTCATCCTGGGTCATCTCCGTCCCCTGGAAGTGGTCGGCCCGGTCGTTGTTGCTCCCGCGGGAGACCTTGCGCTGGTCGGGCAGCCAGCGCCAGGCCTCCGTCTTTTTGCGGGGGTACTTCTTGTCGAACTCCTCGGATCGCAGGTAGGTGAAGTTGGTCACCCCCCATCCCCATTGCGCCGGGGGATAGAAGTAGATCAGCCGGAACTTCAGGATGACACTATCCGGCTGGAGCCCGTTGTAGGTCAACAGGTCGCGATAGTGCTTGAAGAGGTGTTTGCCCCGCTCCACCCAGAGCTTGATCTGGATGTGGCGGGTAGGGCTGATATGGACGATCCGCCAGAAGTTGTCGTAATCCTCCCCCGTAAAACTGTTGTAGTCCGCATAGGTCATCAGCTCCAGCCCCGTGTAGCCGTAACGGGCCAGGTCCTCCTTCTCGCCCGGGGCGAGCTCCTTGCGGCCCTGCTGGAGCCGGGCCACCCAGGGGTCTCCGATGGCCTCCTTGGGATTGACCCATTGGCCGGAGGAGGAGATGGCGGGATAGGTGAACAGGGCCAGGAGCAGCCCTCCCAGAGTCGATCTCCATTTTCGTCCGATCATCAGCGTCGCGCCTCCATGGGAAGTAAGCGATTAGCTCGTAGCTCATAGCTCAAAGTTCAAGCCTGTGAGCCATTATAGAGCTATGAGCTATGAGCTATCTTAGAACTCGTATTTGAGGAAGAACTCCACCTCGTCCCGGTCCTTATACATGCCGTAAGCGCTGTTATGATTTCCCCAGAAGGCCCAATAGCGGACCATCAGGTCCACGTAATCGGAGAGGGCGTACTTGACGTCAAATCGTTCCTTCCAGGAACCGCTGTCGATGTAATAGTTGGTCCAGAAGAGTCCCAACCGGTTATCGGTGAACTTGAAGAGCTTGTTGACCCCGAAGATGACGTCCAGCCGGTCCTTTTCCTGTGGGCGACCCAGGGTACGCATGCGGCTATTGTACCCGAAGATGTGGCGCAATTGCAACTGACTTGAGGCGGTGATCTCTCCCCGGAACCTGGTCTCGAGGTTGACCGCTGCCAGAAGCTGGTTGCTCTTTTTGACGCCGTCCTCCCGGAGGGGCTCCCCCGCGACGGGAAAGTAGCTGTTCAGGGTGTAGACGGCCTCCCCCTTCACCAGGATGTTCCGCCCCAACAGCTGAAAGCTCTGATCCAGGTCCAGCCCGAATTGGTGGATGCGGGTATGCTTGGGCTCCAGGAAGAAGGTCCGCTCGACCACCTTTCCTTCCAGGTCGAGGGTCTCCTCGAACCCTCGCCGGAAGCGGAAAGGGTCGTCGTTCCAGGTGTAGAAGTAGACGAAGCTCAAGTCCCAGCGCCCTTTGACCAGGTTGAACCGCAGGCCCCACTCGCTGTTCAAGAAGCTCTGCGAGGGCTTGTCTCCGGTGAGCAGGGAGTTGACCGTGCGGATGCTGGACCTCCGGGAGGGCTTCGAGATGGAGCGGAAGGGGCCGTCCGGGGGGGGATTGCGGTTGGGCTCGAAGTCGGGGATCCAGAGCAACTGCAGGTAGTAATCGCCAAAGGTGTAAATGACGTTCGCCATCCAGAGGGGCACCCGGGTCCACTCGAAGTTGTCCGAGGTGCTGGCCAGGCTGTAGCGGTTGTCGCTGGGGTTGATGATATCGATCACCTTGCCGTCCATCTTCCCCCAGACCAGCTGTTGCTTGCCCAGCTTGATGTCCAGCATATCCCCGTAATAATAGACGGCGTAAAGCTCTCGCAGGATGCGATCGGTCGTGTGGTAATACTCCAACTCCCGCCGAGTGCTGCGGGAATAGGGGCCGCCGCTGTCCCAGCGGAAGGCCGAGTCGTACAGGAAGTTGTTGATATTGACGATCTCCAGGTTCGGGGTGGCCTGGTAGCGCAGCTCCAACTCGCCCAGCCACTCGATGGAGGGGAAACGCTTGGTCCGATGGAAACCGACCTGACGGTTGGGGTCACGGGTGCGCTCATGGCTGGCCAGGCGCGTCCAATTGCGCGCCATTCCTTTGACCATCAAACCAGGGACGGCCTCTTCCAGGGGGTCGAAGAGAGGCCCAATCGGGTCGAAGAGGCTGATGCGCTCGTCCCAGCCAGCCCCTGCGGGGCTGACCGCCCAAAGAGCACCCATCAAAATCCAGAGGCAAAAGAAAAACCGCTTCATTTTCAAAGATCCCATCGCCTATCTTCTTTCTGTTCCGCTGTGTGGCTTCCGCCCGCATCTCTCTTGACCGGCCTGGCTTCCCTTGATCATCCGTGGATCAACCCAGATTTTCCGGCTCCGTCCTCTCCTACTCATTTTTCATTTTTCATTTTCCAATTTTCAATTTTCAATTTCCAATTTCCAATCCTCCTACCTTTTTTGCTCCTCCAGCATCTCGAAGAAGCCGTCCAGTTTGTCCAGGACCTCTTTCCTGGAGGTAAAGGCCTTATCCACCAGGTCGCAGTCGATGACGGCCATGGGGATCTCGAGCTGGCTTTGGAGCTCGTCTTTGATGGCCCGGATGGTGGCACAGGCCTGGCGGCAACCGATGTGAGCGAAGAAGATCGCTCCATCGGCCCGGTACTCCCGGCCCATCCGGACCATATCCTCCACGTACTCCTCCATGGGGCCATGGAGGTGGAAGCTGCCGGGAAAGACCGAGCTCTTGCGGGCCAGGTTGCCCAGGGGGTCGGAGGGATCGACGAGCCACTCTCCCTTGCCCCGCCAGTGTCCCAGCAGGTCCATCACCGTCACTGCCCCGTACCGCTCCTCCATCACATCCATCAGCTCCATGTCCCAAAAAGGGGCCACGAAGGGATAGATGATGCGGAAGCGTTCCTTCTGGACGGCTCCGATCCCTTGGGAAACCCGCTCCTTCAGCTCGTCCCGCAGCTGCTCGAAGAACTGAACCGCCTCGGGCAGCCCGGCCAGCAGCCAGTATACGGCCGCCTGGGCGAAGAGCCCCTCGGCGGGCAGGGGGCCGGGGACCGCCTTGCGGAGCTCATTGATCTCCTGACAGAGCTCTGTGGCCCGGTAGGAGATCCGCACCATCTCCTGGAGGCGGTCGTAGTCCATCTTCCGTCCCGTCTGCTCCTCCAGGAAGCTGACCAATCCCTCCAGCTCCTCCTTCCAGTAAGCCATGTGGGGCGCGGTGAGCTTGAAGGGACGGTCCAGGAAGTAGGAGGGAGCCTGGTTGAGGAGCTCGGCCATGCTCTCACCGCCTTTGGGGGTGTTGTCGCAGACCAGGTTGGAGAAGACGAAGGAGTCGGCCTGGGGAAAGGCTCCAGTCATCACCATGGCATCCGTCACCCGATGCACGGAGCAGATCTCCGAGGGGATGCCGTGCTCGGCGGCGATCCCCAGGAATTCCTGGAAGTCCTCGAAGAAGTTGAGGAAGAGACAATAGGTCTCGATGAAAAAGGGGACTACGTCCATGGCGTGGAAGATCTCCACGGGCAACTGGGTGGTATGGGCCACCAGGTGCTTCCCCTCTCCTTTGGCCCGGACGGCGCGCTCGAAATATTGGGTCATCAACCGCATATAGGGAATGGTAGACTTCAACTGATACGCGTCCTTCTTCTCCTCGATCAGCCGACCGATGTGATCGATCAGGTCTTGTACCTCCGGAAGCCTGGCGATGGTCATCTTCCTCCCCCTCCTTAACCGATCCCATGGCGGATCTTGAGCATTTCGATGAAGGCCTCCACCCGGGTCCGAACCTGGCCGGAATGGCCCAACCCATATTCCAAATCCAGCTCGAGCACCGGGAGATCGCGTTGCTGGAGCCGCTCCTTGATGAAGGGCTTGTCGTGGCCGTAAGGGACGCAGTAGCGGACGATCTCGCTGATGACCCCGTGGACTTTGAACTCCTCGATCATCCGGAAGATGTGCTCGAACCGGCGGTCATTGGGCTGGAAACGGGCGCAGGGCGGCCGGTTCAGGTAGTACCGGGCCAAGGCCTCCATGGGGTCGAGGCTCTCGTCCACTTCCCCCCAGAAGTACCGGGTGCCGGTGCACAGCTCATCGGTCACTACTGCCGCCCCCACCTCCTCGATCCCCTGGAGGAAGTGGGAGTTGTTGAGGATGCTCCCCAGCACCATCAGCCGGATCTTTGAGGGGGGCTGGGGAGGGCCGTTCCCGGCGGAGAGCTCTGCCAGCAGCCTCTCCAGGAGGGCGTTGTATGAGTCCCGCGGCATCCGCATGGCGGCCTTGACCACCTCCAGGACCTCCGCGCCGGAGAGGGGGGGAGGGTCCATCTTGCGCAGCTCATAGAGCGCCCGCAGGAGACGGCGGCCCCGGTTGTAAACCTGGATCGCTTGCCGGAGGAGCTCGGGGGAGATCTCCCTTCCGGCAAAGAGCTCCAGCCGGTTTTTGAGCTCCTCCAGGTCCGTCCGGTAGATCCTTACGGAACGGTCGATGAACTTACGGGGAATGCCGTAGACATGCATGAATGGCAGGGGCCGGTTGCGCTGCCAGACATCGTAGAGGCGGCGGGCCCCATCGCAGGTCTCTCCCGCCACCAGCCCGTCGAGGAAGTCATAATGGCCCTCCAGGGCGAGCTGAAATCCGGTCCGGGCGAAGGAGCAGGTGTTGATGTAAAGGAAGGACTCGGCCTTCTTTAACTCCAACTCCTCGTTGTCGCCGCTAACGCGGTAAGGAAGCATTCCGGCGGCGTAAATGATCTCCTCGGGGACGTAGATGCAGACCCAGCCGATCACCTTCCTCCCCTGGCCCTTCCACTCTCGGATGAAACGGTTTTCCGGAAAGCCTTGGGCCTGCTCTCTCCATTCGGCAAGGGCGGTTGCGGAACCTGTCATTCTCTTTCTCCTCCCCCCAACGGTTAGGTCCCTTCTGGTGATGGATTAAAATCCTACTATAAACCCATCTCGATTCCAAGACAAGCGTTAATTGAGATCTCAACTGAAATTCCAACATAAGGAATCCGAAACAGCGTAACCCTTTGAATTTACAGGGATTTACAGGGAAAATTGGCAATTCCCCACTTTAGGCAGTAGCCTCAATGATTTCAATGGGTTAGCCAAGAAGACTGGGCTTATGTTGGAATTTCAGTGAGATCTCAAACGTGCAGCTCGATGATGTCGCCATCCTGGACGACGTGGTCCCTGTGGACCCGCTGGCCCCCATAGGTCCCTCTTCCCCAGACCCGGGCGTATTTGAGGTGTTGGGCAAAGTCTTGGTGGATCGAGGCGGCCACCTCCTCGATGGTGCTCCCCCGCCTCAGGACGGTCGGGCTCGAGAGATCGGGCTCCTTGCCGGGCGGCTTGGTGTAGACCCGGACGATCTCCAGGACCTGGTAAATGGCCCACTTGAGCTCCTCCAGGTGGCTCCCCCGGAGGGCCGATACGGCCAGCATCGGCAACTCTTCGCGGTAGATCTCCCGGAGGAGATCATAGCGCTCTTCCGCGTCGGGGGCGTCGAGTTTGTTCCCGACCAGCAAGGCCCTCCTGCCCACCACCCCTTCGGCACGATCCTCATCGGCCCTCCCCAGGACGATCTTCCAACGGGCAAGGCCCTCCTTGACCTGCTCCACCTGCTCCAGGACGTCCTCCTGGCTCAGGTCGATCAGCAGCAGGATCAGGTCGGCCCCGCGCAGGGCGCTGGAGAGCCAGGGTTCCGTGAGCTCCGGGGAGAGGGGTGGGAGGTCCACCAGCTGGATCTGGACATTCTCGACCTCCATCATGCCGGGGAGCGGGCGGCGGGTGGTGAAGGGATAGTCGGCCACCTCCGGGGTGGCGTTCGTCAGGCTGGCCAAGAGCGAGGACTTGCCGGTATTGGGGGGGCCCACCAGCATGACCTGTCCGGCCCCCTCGCGCTCCACATGGAAGCCGTAGCCCACCGTGACGGCCCCTTTTTTCCGCTGCGATTCGGCCTTCAGCTGGGAGATCCGTCGCTTGAGGTCCCCCTGAAGGTGCTCCGTCCCCTTGTGCTTGGGGAGGATCGCCAGCAGCTCCTCCAGCAACCGAATCTTCTCCTGCGGGCTCCTGGCCTCCCGGTAGCGCCTCTCTACTTCGAAATACTGGGGAGGTAAGTTGGCAGGCATGGGTTTACCTGATAGCTCATAGCTGATAGCTCATAGCTCATGGCTCATAGCGAAGAGCTTTCGGCCATGAGCCATGAGCTATGAGCATGGTACCGGCTGCTCTTGTCCTGTAGCAGGATTGATGTAAATATCATGCCGCGCTTAAAGCGACCCTTCAAGGCCGCAGGGCGCGCTCGCGGAGCAGGGCATCGGCCCAGGCCGCATCCTGCTCCTCTAGGGGCGGCTCGGGCTCCCCCCTGTAGTCCATCCGCAGATCATAGCCGGCCCGATCGTACAGGCCATGGAGCAGCCCATTCAGGTCCACCCAGGGCTCCTCGTCCCCGGGGCGCAGGGGCAGGGGGAAGGCAGGGATGGGTTGGCGCACCCCAAAGACGTAGAGGTCGGCCCGGGGACGCCGGTGAGAGCGGCTGACCAGGATGCGGTAGTGGGCGGCACGGCCATCTCCCCGCAAGGGCATGGGCGCACCGGCCCGCAGCAGGTCGATCTCCACCAGGTGGGTGCGCGTACCCAGCAGGATCAAGCGCTTCTCCTCATAGAGCCGGCGACCTTCCCCGGGCCGCTTGTTGGTGGGCGAGAGGATCTCGATGGCCGTTACCACGTCGCCTCCAGGGACCTCGCGCACCTCCAGATAGGTCTCCCGCACCCGGTCGGGGATGGGCACCTCTACGGTCAGCACGCCACCTCCAGCCTCTGCTGGAGGCGCCTCCGGGCTGGGGGCCCGCCGATCAACCACCGTCGCATCGGGCCGGCCAATGAAAACCAGGTCCTCCGGCTCGGCGAGATAGGTACGCTCCTCGATGGCAATGTAATACCGGGGACGCAAGCTCGGCGCTAGCGTATCGCGCAAAGCAGCAATGAGGCTATTATGCACGTCCGGCCACAGACCAGGCCGCTCCAGATAAGGGTCCATTCCGGGGAAAGGCGTGGGCATTGACGTGCCCTCTCCTAATTCAGGGATTTTCGCAGCCTGCACCAGGAAGCACGGCTGCTCGGCTTGAAAGGTTTTTCCCCTTCTCCCGATCAGATTTCATTCAAAGCCCCAAAGCAATCTTCAATCGGTGATTTATTTCATCCATCAAATCCGCATCCATCTCTCCTAAAACGCGCAGTATGAGAGACTATTGAGCTGCTTCGCCATCCTCGATGGAATAAATATCCTCTTCTTCAGCATTGAGCCAGTCAAAACTTCCCGATGCTGTGACAAGTTCCATCAGTTGCTGCACAGATGCTACAACAGGAAGTGTTCTGAGTGTTTCCGATATAGAAATTGACGAAACGATACGACCATCCCTGGTCTGAACAGGGAAATCGGGAAGGCCGCCAGGTTCGCTGCGCTTGTCATGTCTTACATTCTTAGCACCAAATTCTTTTTGCGCGGCCTCAAATACCGCACGTCCAGCTTCGGGATTCTGAGCTACATCGTTTGGGTCTCGTTCATAGAACACCCGAAAATGGTCGCGAAATATGATCCGCTTCGCTGCATCGTGACCCGGGTTCGCAATATTCCTGGCAATTTTTTTTCGAGGTCCAACAGCGAGCTTAACGATATCATCCGGTCGAAGCGGCGGGGGATACCATTTCGATCCGGGTACTCACCGGCAGCGTGCAGCCATTCGCCGGCATAAGTCTCAAGCCGTTCAAAGAGCAGCCGTTCGCTCTTTACGGTGTTTTGCACGCCTGCCTTTTTGAGATTTTCCAGGATCATTGCCTCGAATTGGCCGGCTGTGGCTTCCTGTTGGGCCTCCCGCTCCGATACGGGCCGCTCCCCGTCCGTAGAGAGCACCCGGTGCGGCGAAAGGCTCTCCACGGTGAAGGGGCCGGTAACCCGGATGCGTTTGGAGTCTTCATAAGGCTGGTCGTAAAGGATTTCGGTATCGGCGTGGCGGGCAATGGAAGCATCGGTCTCTTTTTGCCGCTCCCGGCGTAGCTGCCACCATTGGGACAGCAGGTCCCTGGCAGTCTGCGGCCAAGCCTCCCCCGCCTCGCGGGGGATCTGCCATTCTTCCCATGACTGTTTCAATAGCTGGTTCAGCTCTGCACGAAGGGGTTTGAGCTTTTCCTGCCATCGGGCGTGGATGTTATCGATCTCCGGGTTGTTGGCGATGGATTTGAGCGTGACGTGCGGTACGCGCTTGTAGACAAAGCCCTTCTTGATGTTACCCTCGGGTTTCCCCCTCTCCCTCTGGGAGAGGGCTGGGGTGAGGGTGCCGGTCAGTTCCATTTCCTTCTTGATGCCTTCGGGCGAGTCGGCCAGCAGGTAGTAGGGGTACTTCGCGGCCATCAGGCGGGTGCGGGCCAGCGCCAGGGCGACGCGGCTGGTGTCGCAGGTGATCCAGCGCCGGCCCCACTGCTCGGCGACATAGGCGGTGGTGCCACTGCCGCAGGTCGGGTCAAACACCAGATCGCCAGGGTCGGTGGTCATCAGGATGCAGCGCTCGATAGCACGCGTGTCAGTTTGAACGACGTAGACTTTCTCATCTCCGACAAAGCCGCCCGTACCGGTGTCAGTCCAAAGGCAACCACGTGCTTTGACCGGGAAGTCTCCAAGATAGCGAACGAATCGCAGCGTATTCCCCTTTACGATCAGGCGGCATGCTCTCCGCAGGTTCTGCATTCCCTCGGATGTCGTTTTCCAGTGAGAGTTTGGTTGTGGCTTGTAGACTTGCCCTTGAAACTCAAACGGCTTCGCCAATGACTCGATGTATCCGTCTGAGGTCAGTGGGTTCCTCGACAGTAGGCGCAGGCCAGCCGGAATCCTCTCCGGGTATTGACGTTCCTGTTGGCTCAGAGGCCTGCGCGACCCATCGGACAACTCGATGAAGTCGAGGAATGCGGTCTCTTCAGTCGTGACCTGGGTAGCCTCGAAGAGCTGGTGGTACTTCACCTGGCTCCTGTCCTTGGCATACCAAAGAATGAAATCGACGTTTAATGCCAGCAGCGTTGGACTGAAGCCGCCGGTCTTCTGATACATGACGATTCCACAGAAGTTCTCGCTCCCAAACACCTCATCCAGCAAACATCGGACCAGATGTACATTCTCATCGCCGATCTGCACGAAGATACTGCCGCTCTCGGTGAGCAGTTCCCGCGCCACCACCAGCCGGTCGCGCAGATAGGAGAGGTAAGAGTGGATGCCCAGCTTCCAGGTGTCGCGGAAGGCCTTGATCTGTTCGGGCTGGCGGGTGAGGTCTTCGGGCTTGCCGTCCTTCACGTCACGCTTGCGGGTGGAGACCTGCCAGTTAGAACCAAACTTGATGCCGTAGGGCGGGTCGAGGTAGATCATCTGCACCTTGCCCTTGAGCCCCTCCTTCTCGGCCAGCGAGGTCATCACCAGCAGCGAATCGCCCAGGATCATCCGGTTGGACCAGTTCTGTTCATGGCGGTAGAAGTCCACCAGGTCCTCAAAGTTGATGCCATTGAAATCGGCGAAGAGCTCTAACTGAGACTCGGGCCGGGTCCTTTTGGACTGGGCGCGAAGGTCTTCAATGATGGCCTGGGGGTGAATCTTCTCCTGGATGTAGATGGGCACGGCGGGTACTTCGAGTGGATGCTGGTCCTGGTCATCCTTGTCCTTCCAGACGAGCTGCGGGTCGAGCGATGGGTCTCGGGGGTAGAGGAGAGTCTTGGGGCTTTTTTCGTCGTCGGCCACGAAGTCGCGCAGTTCTTCGGTAGGAATGTTGGCGCGCTTATCCTGGTGCTTGAGGCTTTCTACCGGCGTGCGACTTCCGCTCTTGCCGCGAGCCATACTCAATCCTCCTCACACTGCATAAAGCACCTCCGCGCTGGAAAACACGGCCTGGCGGATTTTGGGCTTCAGGCCGCCTTTGGGTACCAGATCCACCTGTCGATGAAGGATTTCAGAAAGCTCTCTTTGCATTCTGGCCAGAGTTAAGAAACCCACTTGCGCTTCTGGTTCGAATTCTACCAATAAATCCACATCGCTGGTAGCACTGAAATCGTTACGGAGAGCTGAACCGAAAACTGCGAGATCGCGCACCGAATACCGTCGGCATAGCGCTCTGATTGCCTCCATCGGAAAATCAAGATTTCGGTCAATCATCGGTATTCCTTCCTCGCGTGGGCAAAAGCGGTTCGATCAGTTGAATCAACTGCGGGATATCCCGTTCCGCTACCCGCCACACTTCATCGAGATCCACGTCATCATAATCGTGGATCAGCTTGTCACGCATGCCAGCGATCAGCCGCCAGGGTATCTGAGGATGACGAGCCCGAAATTCATCGGAGAGCCGTTTTATCGACTCTCCTAAAATCAGCAATTGATGGAGAATTGCTGACTGAGTCTTTGCGTCGTTTAGAAAGGCAATCCGATCGAAACCCTGCTTAAATTCGAGAACCAGCCTGGCGGCTTTGGCAATATCGAGCAGAGTGGCGTCATCGCGCGACATAGATTACCTCGGCAGTTTCCAGAATCTCCTGGCGACGAATCCAATTTTCGCTGCGCTCGATGGCCCGCCGACTGACCAAATCTACCTTGCGTCCTATGATCGAGCCGAGCTCTTCTTCCATCTGTACGTGATCCAACAAGCTCCAATCTGCATCCGGCGCGAAGGTCACCAGCATGTCCACGTCGCTGTCCGATCTAAAGTCCTCGCGCAGCACCGATCCAAACAAGGCAAGCTCAAGGACCTTCCAGCGTTGGCAGAAATCGGAGATCTGTTCGGGTGACAGCGAGATCGCAGGGGTGGTCATCGTTTAGCCTCCTGTTTGTTTAAGGCGCTCTTGGAGCTAGACAGCAGAAAGCTCTCTGTGATTTCAAGAGGTTACGCGCAGAACTTTCCGTTGTCAAGCATCGAGGTGCTCACAAACATCTAGCCGGATTGCATGTCGCTCCCCAAGGCAGTGCGGATGATGTTTTTGGCATCCCACGGATCGACAATTTCCAGAAAGGCCCAGCGCCCGAAGCCCCCGTGGTTGTTGATGGCCGGCACCCACAGTTTGCGCGCCGTGGCCACCTTGGCCGCCTTGTCCTTCTTCTTCTCGCCCGTGACCTCGAGAATCAGGTGCAATTCGCCCTCTGGTTGGCGGACCTTTACGATAAAATCCGGGATATAATTCTTCTCCTCGCCGTTGAGGGTATAGGGAATGGTGAAGCCCAGCCCCTGATTCTTGACGTAGCAGGCTACCTCATCCATCTCCTCCAGGGCCTGTGCCATCTTCTGCTCCCAGGAGCCGGTATCGGCCACCACGTG